>JADHSL010000003.1 GCA_016776925.1 Pirellulales bacterium
TCCGACAATTCTTATCGTTGATACAGATGACAACGAAATCATTCGTCGAAGCGGTCTCACCATGGTAGCTGATCTCACGCCTCTTCTGCAGAACGCTCTTTCTTCGAACCAGATCGCTGCACGTCCCCTCAACTCTGACAGCAAGGCTATAACCGTAACACAAACAGAAGATAACGAGACCGCTACAACCACTGACACTATCCACACGGCAAAGAGCACAACACAAAAAAATGCCCGATAATCGTACTCTCATGCATTTCTTCAACAGGTCATGCACTTCTTCTTTTAACCTCACTTGTAGCGCATCCTGATGAATACACCCACAAAGCAGAAGCCTTCAAACAAAGACTTTCACAGTTACCCGTGGTGGAGCCCACGATTCTGGCATGGCATGCCAATGCGGGTATGGTTTGATCTTGTCCGTCAGAATCATTGGAACATTGCACCCAGTCGCCTCGGGCTTCTGGGCACAATCTCACTTGCGTCGTGCTTCAATTCAATAGCTGAGTCACTCTGCAAGGCACGTTTTCGAAAACAGCTGAAATCGCCTCCCGAAACCGATCCACCGATCTTTATCATTGGACACTGGCGAAGCGGAACAACACTCCTCCATGAAATCCTCATGCTTGACGATCGTTTTTGCTGCCCATCAACGTACCAGTGTTTTGCCCCTAGTCACTTCTTGCTGACAGAAACCTTCCTGACAACTGCGCTCGCATGGATCATGCCGTCGAAGCGACCAATGGACAATGTTGCCGCCGGATGGCATCGACCACAGGAAGATGAATTCGCGTTGGTGAACATGGGAGCACCATCTCCGTATCGAAGAATGGCTTTCCCGAACACCATGCCAGCCGAACCGACTGCCCTCGATCTGAAGACTCTTTCAGTCGATGAGGCCGAGCAATGGAAATCCGTGCTGAGACGATTTATCACGACACTCGCTATACGAGATGCCCGCCGACCTATTTTGAAAAGCCCCACGCACACCGCACGAATGGCAACGCTCGCAAAGATGTTCCCAGGAGCCCGGTTTCTCCACATTGTCCGAGATCCATTTATTGTATTCCCTTCAACAAAACGACTCTGGAATTCACTGCATCATGTTCAGGCCATGCAGATAGACTCTGAAAGCAATGCTGAGGAATATGTCTTCAAATGCTTCGACACCATGTATTCCGCATTCCAACGCGATCGGGCCGAACTCAAAGACGGCCAGCTGCATGAAATACAGTACGAAGAACTTGTTGCAGATCCCGTATCGAGCATGGAAAAGGCGTACGAGAAACTCAAACTTGGAGGCTTTGAAAAAGTGCGGCCAGCCTTCGAGAAACAGGCCGAGTCAATGAAGGGGTATACAACAAATACATACCACCATGATCCGCGGATTGTTTCAGAAATAGCCAAACGCTGGCAGCCATTCATCCAGCGATATGGCTATGAGCAACCAACCACGGAATAAATCAGGCCGGCCGAGAAACAGACCGCAGCCTGGCAGGCCAGTCATCGCAGCGTAAAGCTTAAGGCCCAGCCGAAGAAAAATCTGCCTCGGCTTAAAAACAGCTACACGCGATCTTGATGACGCGATGTACCTCGTTTACTGCGGCAATCGAAACAGATGCCGTGCACAATGAGCCGATGGCTTTGGGCTCGAAACTGATTCGTCTCTGCTACAGCATTCCGAAGTTTAATCAGTTCTTCACTTGAAAACTCAATGAGTTTTTGGCAACTCGTGCAATAGAGATGGTCGTGCTGTGGATACCCATAGTCATGTTCGTAGACGGCCCGTCCGTCCAGCTCCATCTTTTTGAGAATACCAGCTTCCACCATTTCGTTAAGCGTTCGATAAATTGTCGGCCGACTAGCCTGTGCTCCGGCAGGCGTCTTCTTCAGATCAACAAGCAGCTGCTCAGCATCAAAATGTTCATGACGAGCCGTCACATGATCAATAATGACCTGTCTCTGACGCGTGATTCGTTTTCCACGCGTCTGCATAAACTCCTCAAACCGCTCTTGTGGTGTAAGGGCGGTATTGACGCTACCAAGAGAAAAATTGGCGTCTACTGACATAATGAGAAAGCTCAGTGCTGGCCGGTAACATATCTAGAAGTCTAGTCCCCGTTCTTGCTGGATCGAGGCCTCCACTCTCCATCATAGTGTAGCACAGTCGAGAAACAGGGTGATACCTCGGGAGTTGACTATAAAAAAGCTCCCCAAGCCGCCGAACAGCTTGGGGAGCTCTACATGCTTGTTTTGTTCAAAACGCCAGAACGCTTACGACAAGCGATCAAGCAGACGATCAATCGCGACGTCGAGTTTTTCGGGAGTCTCATAACTTCCGTCGGCGATCGCAGCACGGATCGAATTTACTCTATCGAGACGCACGTCACCTACTGTCTCAGCTGCCTGAACAGCATCCACTGAAAGTGACACATTGTCGCGCACTTCGGTAAGACCTTCGGATTGAGTCTTTGACGTTACATCTGTTGCTTCAACACCCTGAACACTGTTCACCGATGCTGAACCGTGTGTTGAACTGACACCTGAAATATTCATAGTTGCACTCCTTGCAGTTCGTGATTCGATCCGCGCTTCCCCAAGAGCAATGTTTTACGTGTTCAACATTCTTTTGGTTCACTGAAATCCGTCGAGTCTGCCCTCTTCCACTCTGTTACTTGTTCGAACCTGAATGACATCCCTGACAATTCAGAATTCGATGGCTCTCACCTCACACCAGCTTAGTCGTATCGTCTTAAGAAGGACCAAAACTTAAAAAAAAATTCACTTTTACGAAACTCCTGACGCAGACTGCCTAACCCTCCCTAAGCCGCAAACTCCTTACGCCTTGGTACCAACTGATGCTGCAATCGCTCAACAATAGCAGAATGCATCTGGCTCACACGACTTTCGGAAAGGTCGAGCGTAAGACCGATTTCTTTCATTGTTAGCTCTTCGTAATAGTAAAGAATGATAATAAGCCGCTCATTTCGATTGAGACCTTTTGTCACAAGCCGCATGAGATCGCCCTTCTGGATTCGGCGAGTAGGGTCTTCGCCCTTCTTATCTTCCAGAATATCGATTTCACGAACATCTTTGGAACTGTCCGTCTCGCACCATTTTTTGTTCAGACTCACAAGGCTAATGGCATTGGCTTCAACAAGCAGTTTTTCAAACGCTTCCGAAGACAATTCCATATGAGCCGCAACCTCGGCGTCTGCCGGTGCTCGCCCAAACCGTGCCTGAAGAGTCTTGATAGCTTCATTGAGTTTACTCGCCTTGCTTCGTACAAGCCGAGGAACCCAATCCATCGTCCGCAATTCATCCAACATTGCTCCACGAATTCGTGGCACACAATACGTCTCAAATTTCACACCACGTGAAAGATCATAGGCGTCAATGGCATCCATGAGCCCGAACGTGCCTGACGATATCAGGTCGTCAAGCTCAACACCATCAGGCAGTCTCGCCCAGATTCGTTCAGCGTTGTATTTCACCAATGGATGAAAGATTTCGATGAACCGATTTCGCAGAGACTGATCAGACTGATCTCGCTTGAATGTCTTCCAGAGCTCAAGCATCTCTTCCGGTGGGGGTTGGCTGAAATCCTTCGCCACAACATTCCTCCTTGATCGTCTTTCGAACGGCCCGAACTTCCGTGATCAAACCGCTGGTCAGTCTCCCGACCAGTTGGGAGGATATGCCTGAACCCATCCCCAACACAACTTCATTTCATCGACTTCGTTTCAGGAACTTCACCAAAACTTCCGTCCTGGTCGACCGCGGCCCCCTATACCCCCAAACTTCTCAAAAAATGCGGGCACGGAGATTGTCAGGCGGCCCTGCTGCCACCCGGTATTGAACTTCCTGATGCATTAATGGTGGTAAAGATTTCGAGTCCGGGCTGCCCCTGCAACTCACTATCAGCGACGACTGCAGTCATTATGCCCGCTGCTCGCATGTGTCGAGCGAAAGCTCCACGATCCTTCTGAGCAACGGAAATTGCACACCGTCGTCCACGGTCCTGTAGAGGACGCAGTGCTCGTTGCAACTCAGCAAGTAGTCGCTTTTGTTCCAATCGTGATGCCACCTCAGATTCTGAAGCAATAAGTAACTCGGCCGCTCGTGGTGTCACTTCAATAATCGTAAGGCGTCCTTCGTTGTCACGAAGACGACGGACGATTGTACGATCTATGTGCGATCGCAATTTCTCTGCAAGCTGCTCTGGCAAACACCCTTCTGATGCATGATCTGCAATGGCTTCAAGAAGAACGGCAAGTGGCTTAATGGGCAGACCTTCTCTCAATAAACATTGCAAAGTCCGCTGTACTGTTGCCACACTGACTACATCAGGAACCGTTTGTTCAACAGTTGCGGGTTCAGTAGACCGTAATGACTCAAGCATTCTCGCCATCTGGTCACGGGACAAGAGTCGGTCAACACATCGGCGAAGATTCTGCTCAAACATATACGCAATTGCGTCTGCACCAATAAAGGCACGCCCTCCACGACCGGTAACCTCTTCAGCTTCTGCCGGGCTCCCCCACCGCACGCACCGGGCTGGCAGAACAGCATCTGCAGCGACCCGTTTTTCCCGCCAGCGTCGACGAGTCACTTCGTCATCTGAACTGGGAACCAGGAGCCACCGACCTGATGGCATGACTGAATCGTCGATTGGATCACTATCCAACTCCATGACCCATTGCCCCTTGTCAAGCGTTGCGTCATCTCGAAAAAGTACAGCCGGAACAATGACACCAAGGTCTTCGGCTATTCGCTTGCGCACACCCTCAACCGCAGCAGGCAGACCTGATCGCTCTTCAGCAATGAGGCTCACAAGATCTTTTCCAACCCGCACAACCAAACGGCTCTGGCTAAGGATTGTGTCCATTGGCGATGCAACTTTCTGAGCAGACTTTCCTCCCCTGTTCGACGACTGCCTAGAGATCGATTTCAAGGCGGTCGAACGAAACAACCACGCAGCGATCGCCGTCCCAACCGCCATGATTGCCAACGGAACAGTAGGCAAGTCCGACAAAGCCAGAAGACCAAGAAAAACAGCCGTCACCACCAGAAGAGCCGGTCGTGCAAATAGCTGTCTGCCAAGCTCACGAGGCAGATTCTGTCGCATTGTTGATCGAGAGAGAAGCAGACCGGTTGCAACTGAAACAAGAAGCGATGGAACCGCACTCGCGAGGCCATCGCCAATCGTAAGTCGGGTATATAACCCAGCTGCTTCGGTAGCAGGCAGACCAAGCTGTCCAACGCCGATCGCAAAGCCACCCACCAGATTGACCAGGACAATCACGACACTTGCCACAGCCTCGCCTCGTACAAAACGGCTGGCACCATCCATACTTGCATAAAACTCAGCCTGCTGCTGCAATTCACTTCGAAGTTTTCGGGCATCATGTCGTGATAAGCCGCCCGAAGAAACCTCCGCATCAATTGCAGCCTGCCGCCCCGGAAGTGCATCGAGCGTAAACCGTGCAGCAACCTCACTCGTTCGGGTGGCCCCAGCGGTGAGCACAACAAACTGGATGACTGCGATAATGGAAAAAACCACGATGCCAACAACAAGATTATCGGCTGCAACAAAGCTACTGAAAGCCTGGACAACATCACCAGCAGCTCCAGATCCAACCGTGCCAGCCTGAGAGAGAATAAGGCGAGTTGTCGCAATATTGAGCACCAGCCGAACAAGAGTGGCGGTAAGTAAAAAACTTGGAAACACGGCCATTTCAAGCGGAGTACGTGCAGCGAGTGAACCCAGGAGCGCAAGAACCGCAACCGTCAGATTGGCAGACAACAGCAGATCAACAACTGATGCCGGTACAGGAGCCAGGACAACAAGAACGGCCAGAAGCATGACGACAGGGATAGCAAGATCCGCCACATGGCCAGCAGCAATGCGGGAGAATGCCGTCGGGGTACCTGAAGAACGAGCCATAAGAACGAGTCGGCGACTCAGCCGCCGGGTGTGGTAAAATAATGCGAATTGAGACGATAGCGTGGCATGTCCAAGGACGTCCATACCGCTCCAAATCGAGTTTTTGCCGACTTTTCCCGGAAATACCCATGGAATTCAACCGCAATGGTATTCGCTTTGAATACCCTGAGAACTGGATAATTGAGGAAGACAGCTCTCAAGACGGCGTTTTCACGCTCACCGCATCAGCCCCAGATGGGGCCTTTTGGTCACTCAGCCGGCAGCCAGCCGAGGTCGACTTACAGCAACTCACCGACGCCACGACAGAACAATTGCGGACAGAATACCCTGATCTTGAAGTCTACCCTGCATCAGATGATATTTTCGGATGCCGTCTTTCTGGTGCTGATTTTAACTTTTCGTATCTCGATTTGACCAATACGGCCGGAGTCCGCAGTCTTGCCACACCAACCGCCTGTTACGTATTTTTTAGCCAGGCAGAAGATCGTGACTGGAGTCGCCTCCATCACGTTTTCAGGGCTATGACCACAAGCTTTGTTCGAGAGACAATCGGAAATGGCCCCTCATCAGATTAGGGATGGTCTGATAGGATTCGAATGCCAAACTAAGTTCTTCTTTCCCTAGCAAGACACAAAGGATCGTACACCAACGTGGTCGCTGCACTTTCCGTCGCTTTGGCAGAACACACCTGGACTGGGCTTCATGCACTCCTTGCGATTGCTGAGTCACCCGCAGCAAGCGCCACCCCTGATAGTCCGATCAGAATGATGCACTGGGCAGCCTTTGCTGTTTTTGTTTCAGTTCTGTTGGTGCTGGACCTCACCGTATTCCACAAACACTCCCGTGAACCGTCTCTCTCAGAGAGTGCGTTCTGGACATGTGTCTGGTCCACCCTTGCGCTCTCATTCAACGGATTGATCTGGTGGTGGCTGGGAAGCGCAGCAGCAGTAGAATTTCTGACAGGGTATCTGGTCGAGTGGTCGCTTTCGATGGACAAC
Organism: Pirellulales bacterium; assembly: GCA_016776925.1. GTDB lineage: Bacteria > Planctomycetota > Planctomycetia > Pirellulales > UBA1268 > UBA1268. Next base: position 6,946 of record JADHSL010000003.1, read on the forward strand.
GTCTTTGTATTCGCAGTTGTCTTCGGCTATTTCGGCGTGCCGCTGAAGTATCAGTATCGCGTCCTGTTCTGGGGAATTCTTGGTGCTGTTTTAATGCGGCTGACTTTTGTTCTTGTGGGTGCCGAACTGGTCGAACGATTCCAGGGCATTCTTTGGCTCTTTGGAGGCTTCCTCGTTTATACGGGTCTGAAACTTGCTTTCGCGAGTGAAGATGTGCATCCAGAAGACAATGTCCTTCTGAAGTTTTTCAAAAGGTTTCTTCCTGTCACCAACAAGCCTGCGGGTGACAGGTTCTTTGTCGAAGAAGCTGGTCGATGGGTCGCAACGCCACTTTTTCTTGTCCTCATTGTTGTTGAAAGTACTGATGTCCTCTTTGCAGTTGATAGTGTGCCGGCGATCTTCGGTGTTGTTGATCAGCATGCCCACTATTTTCGCTTCGTTGTTTTCACTTCCAATGTTTTCGCGATACTTGGGCTCCGCGCACTGTACTTCCTCTTAGCAGGAGTTATGGATCTTTTCCGTTTCCTTAATTACGGGCTCTCGGCAGTCCTCGTTTTTGTTGGCGGCAAAATGATTGCTGAAGCCGCCCATCACACTCAATGGGTTGCAAAAATTGGCGGGTGGGACGCGCACGCTCAAGGTCACCTGGTGCCACCGTGGGCATCTCTCCTTGTAATTATTGGCCTCATCGGAACCAGCGTTGCCGCATCTCTCTTATTCCCCGGAACCAAAAAAGCCCAGGCCGAAGAGCACAAAAACGTCTCCTCCTCGGACGAGTAGGCTGTATTCGGCTTACGCAAGCCTAACGACAGAGCGTCGTACCTGACCTACGACTATCGCCACTTTGGTAGTCATTCAACACGAATGATTATCGTCGCACATCTTCATAAAGAGACTCATGCGCTGCCGCCATATGATGCGACTGGTATTGCTTCTTCACGCGACCGTGCCCGGCCATACCGCAATCAACAGCCCGCGTTTCATTCCACAGCATCTCTTCTAAACAACGCGCAAGATCAGTAATGTCGCCTGGAATATGTACGTCGCCAGCGGGCGCCGTTTCATGAATGCCAAGCAATTCGGGAAACGCACCCGAGGCCGATGCGACAACAGGTACGCCTGCTGCCATTGCTTCGATCACAGGAATCCCCTTCGCCTCCGGGACCGGTGTTGGCATGGCGAAGACATCAATTTCTTTCAATAGATTGATCTTCTCGCTACGATCAATCTGCCCTCGCCAGAAAAATCGATCAGCTATTCCTACCTCTTGGGCAAGCGCATGACAACTCGACAGGTAGTCTTCTTCAGCTGCAATAGTTGCCCCTGCTGCAACTAGTTCGACATTCATTCCTCTTTCCACAAGACGTGCTGTCGCCTGAATCACCTGATCAAGACCTTTTTCCGGACACGCTCGTGCGAGATAACCAATCACTCGACGATCACCTCGCGATGTTCTCCGAGCAATGAGGTCAGGCGGATCGTCAGGAAAACCCTCCGGGTCAATTCCGTGCGGAATCACCATGATGCGATCTTCCTGACAGCCTAGAATCTCCTGCATACGATCAGCGTATGGTTGATTAAGAGCGATAAACCGATCTACATCACCTGCTCTTTGCACGAGCAACTCTTTCACCTTGTGTTGGTACGGTTCAGGCAATTGTGAAATGAAAAGATCTTCACCTGAAAGCGTCACGACAAGAGACGCACCTGTCGCCTCCCGTATCGTTTTTGCTAAGCCAAGAAGGAGTACGTTTGAGAGGTGAACAACATCTGGCTTGACGTCGCGAGCCAGCCACTCTGCCAGACGATAGACTTCTTTCCGCTGACATCCCTCCTCACCTTGCAAAGAAGAAACAGTCAGCGGGCCAAGGTCAGCAGGACGAGTATTTCCACTCCAACGTGACAATGCCCGTAGGAGTACCGGGCGATCAAAAAACCAATCAATCCAACGGGGAGTACGGCGAAAAATGGATGACTTCTGTTGTAGAAAGACGTTGACTCCTCCCATTACAACAATTGGCTCCGCAACATTCTCCTCATCGGACGTCGTGGGGACATATGCAGGCACCAATACAGCGTCTCGCCCACGCTGACGAAGCGTCCGTACAAGCGCATTGTCATGGAGGCATGAACCACAGATTCGACCTCCTGCACCAGCTGTGATTTGAACAATCTTCACAAGTCGCTACTCCCTTTCATGCGCGGCCCGGCTGATTGAGGTGCAGCAGAATCAGGGCAAGGTCAGACGGAGTAATACCACTCACACGGCCAGCCTGACTCAAGGTACGGGGTCTTATCTGTTCGAGTTTCTCGCGCGCCTCAGCCCGAAGATGCCTCACCCGTTCATAGTCAAATTCTTCTGGAATTGGTTTTTCACCATGCTGTTTCCGTCGTTCGATCCGCCGCTGCTCAACACGAAGGTATCCCGAATACCGGATATCGTTCTCGATCTGTAATGCCACTTCATGAGGAACTGAAGACAAGGCTGGAAGTATTTCAAGGCAGTCTTTCCATGTCACTTCCGGACGTTTGAGAAGATCAGCAAGTGTCACTCCCTCCACACGATGACTAGCCAAGGTAGTCATCGCTGCTTCAATCTCAACGAGCTTTCGATTTAAGCGATCGACACGAACAGGCTCGGCGAGACCGAACCTTTCAGCTACTGGAGTAAGTCGCCTGTCTGCATTGTCGTGACGTAAAGCAAGCCGATGCTCTGCCCGGCTTGTAAACATTCGATACGGCTCATCAACGCCGCAGGTCACGAGGTCATCGATTAACACACCGATGTACGACTCTTCTCTTGAAAGAATCATCGGTTCTGTTTCCCGGAGAGACAGCGCGGCGTTCGTACCGGCAACAAGGCCTTGCGCTGCTGCCTCTTCATACCCTGTCGTACCGTTGATCTGTCCGGCAAGAAAAAGCCCTGAAACCGGCTTACTCTCAAGACTCAGAGTTAGTTGATCCGGTGGAGCGTAATCGTATTCCACGGCATAGCCATACCGCATTATTTCTGCCTGCTCGAGTCCAGGAACCATTCGAATGATCACGTCTTGAACATCTCTTGGCAGGCTCGTAGAAATACCGTTGACGTACACCTCATGCGTCCGCTGCCCCTCAGGCTCAAGAAAAAGTTGATGGCTCTCTTTATCCGAGAAACGAACGACTTTGTCTTCAATACTTGGACAGTAACGTGGACCACGTGAATTAATCTGGCCACTGTACATTGGCGCGCGATGAAGGTTCTGGCGAATCACTTCATGGATCTCTGGCGTCGTTCTCGTAATCCAACATGAAAGCTGCTTTCGCTGAATTGAGTCTGTCATAAACGAAAACTGCTGTGGTGTTGTATCTCCTGGTTGCTCCTGCAAGTGCTTTGTGTCGATAGTTGCACCATGCAGCCGACACGGCGTGCCCGTCTTAAATCGATCGAGCCGAAATCCAATCTCCTGAAGAGCATGGCTTACTCCAGCAGTTGTTCCCTCCCCTGCTCGACCGCCGGGTGTCTGGGCTTCACCGGTATGCATGACAGCCTGTAGAAACGTACCTGTTGTGAGCACAACCGCCTCGGCGTGGTACTCGATTCCACCTCGAGCAACGACACCTGTTATCCGCCGTTGCGGACGGGTATCACCAGCTTTTGTCTGCGTATCGAACCGAAGCCCTTCAATCATTTCTTGCCGGAGCACAAGATTCGGCGTCGACTCAACGAGATGCTTCACTTCCATCTGATAGTGACGCTTGTCAGCCTGTGCCCGAGGCCCATGCATTGCCGGACCTTTTGAACGATTCAGTACACGATACTGAATACCGCTTGCATCAATAGCGCGTCCCATAAGACCGCCGAGTGCATCGACTTCGCGTACCAACTGCCCTTTCCCAACGCCACCAATGGCAGGATTGCAACTCATCTGGCCAACCGTGTCGCAGTTGGCTGTGAGCAGCGCTGTTCGAGCACCAAGCCGTGCTGCTGCCGCTGCTGCCTCAACACCAGCATGTCCTCCACCAATAACCACAACATCAAAGTTATAGGTAACAGACATAAAAATACCTTCGGAGACACGACACGAATTTTCTTATGATAATTGATTGTCTCGACTGAAGATATCGTCCCAAAAGCACTTTCACAGCGCAACAAACCCGAGAAATCAGCACTGCCATGCTGGGAACACAGGAAACAACGGGCTCGAACAAGCCACGCCTAGGCAGCTCGGCGGCCTAATTGCTCAGGAAGTTTGAGACCGAATAAGGAAAAAATATCCTCGGCTGACATACTTGCAGCAGGCTCCGGCTCTGCCTGCGACAGAATGACATCCGAAAGATTCCGCTTCCTCGCCAACACTTCATCAATCCGCTCTTCGATCGTGCCGACAGAAAGAAACTTTGTAACTGTTACCGCACCCACTGCTCCGATCCGATGGGCGCGATTGATTGCTTGATCCTCTATTGCTGGATTCCACCATCTGTCAAACAGAAAAACATATTGTGAAAATTGGAGATTGAGCCCCACTGCCCCTGCTCCATATGAAAGCAAGAGCACGGAATGCTGGCTTTTATTTCGGAATGATTCGATGACCTCATCTCGAGCCGCCGTCGACATTCCTCCGTGATATTCAAGCGGCCCAAAACTTTTTAATCTCTCACGAAGACGGGAGAGCGTCGCAACCCACTGGCTAAAGACAATTGCCTTCCGCCCACTGGACTGCACCTCTTCAAGCTCCGCAGCAAGACAATCTGCCTTTGCGCTCGCACCTGTTGCCGTATCAAAGTTACAGATTTGTTTCAGGCGTAGCACAAGTTCAAAAACATGCTGAATGGTTGCTTCCTGGCCCATTTCAGAAAGCCTCAGGACACCTTCTTCTTCGGCCCGTCGATACGTCTCTCGCTGTTCATTCGAGAGCTCAATATATCGGTCTGCATCAAGTCGAGGTGGCATGTCTTTCAGGACTTTATCTTTTGTTCGCCTGAGGCAATGCCCTTTGGCCGCAGCACCAAGAACCCGAGGAGACATGCCGTCGTGAACTTGTCCAGGTGCAACAAAATCAAAGATACCAACAAGATCTTCGGATCGATTCTCAACCGGAGTCCCTGTCAACGCCCATGAGCGTTTTCGAGGAATTGAACAGACTGCTTTGCTTGTCTGGCTCGCACGATTTTTGATTCGTTGTGCTTCATCGAGAATGACGAGATCAAACTTAGTACGCATTTCATCAAGAAATGGACGGTCACGAATAACTGCTTCGTAGTGAGCCACCTTGACAGGCACATCCTGCAATGACCACTGCCACCGACGCCGCTCCGGATCGCCGGCAATCACCCCAACAACAAGTTCAGGAGCCCAGACGGATAGCTCTCGAGCCCAGTTTGAAACAAGCCCCTTCGGACAAATGACAAGCACACTACGAGCCTGCCCCGAGTGAACAAGGAGCCGAAGTGATGAAATCGCCTGCATTGATTTCCCCAGCCCCATTTCATCAGCCAGGATGCCCCCGAAGCGAGGCATGAGAAAAGCCATGCCATCAAATTGAAACGGAAATGGCTCATGAGGAAAAGACAAGTGGCAACCAGCCAAGAGCGTCTCAAGATCTGGCTGCAGAAGATAAAAAAGACGCTCCGACAGTTTGACAATATCCTGAGGCGGCTGAATGCGAGTACGTTTTCGTTTCACAGCAGCACGCGATGGCGTTCGAACCTCACGATCATGAATCTCTGACGGCGCGGATAAACCGCTGACAAACTGATGACTGTAAATCTCAACTGGTTGACGCAATAACGGCACGTCGTGAACTTCCACTGGAATTGCCTGAACAGGCACCTGAAGCGTTCGATTCGCAGGCAAGGCAAAGGATTTCACTGTTGTGACAACTGAAGACGGAAGATGACATTCACTTGACTCAATGGCAACAGATCGCTTTGGTCGCTCAGATTCACGTGCTGACATAGTTCACTAAGCAAGATTCTAAATGAGGTATTTTCTGATCAATGATGCTGCGCTTCATCAATTGCAGCGCGAATACGACCGAATGGTTCGGCGAGTTCAATACTTGAAGAAAGTGTTTCAAAGTGAGGACGGAGTTGGTCAATTTTTGACATGTCCTCCTCGTGCGGGCGCAGCTGAAAGGCTCCCAGGCACAAGGCCTCCTCTCTGTCTCCCTGACTATCCGTTTCTTGAATTACCACAACAGGGCTTGCTCCATAAGAACGTGCGTGCAGCAATGATTCTCGATCTGTAAGAACCGCAACTGGTGACAACTGTGTGGCTTTCAGCAAAGGACCCCCTATTTGCTCGCCGTGCAGATGTCTTTGAAGCGTTGCACCGTACAAAATCTCTTGTGCCCTTGTTACCCGTAGCGGTGCTGTGCAGTGAAACTCAAGTGGTCGACCCGTAATGTCAACCAACAGGTATCCGCCAAACATTCCGATATTTGCGGCGTCGCAGACTGTCAGAAAACCGAACGTCATATCGTGCGATGACACCACACTTGAAACCATTCGGCAGACTCCGAAGAATGTTGACAGGGTGTTCGCCACGCTGGCTAAAAACCACCTCTAGCGGTTTTGTCAATTCCTTCGCCCGCCGCCTCAATCCATCGGGAGAACACCGAAGAGTCTTGAATCACCGGTGTCGCAAAACATCTGATTGCTCCAAATGGAGTAGTCTGTAGCGGTTACAACGGCATTATGGGCCTCGCCATTTGGTCCAAACGAAAAGAATGGATACCATCACATTCTGAAGGAACACTCTCAACAAATGGAGTTGACTGCGTTTTTATCGCCGCCTACGGATACTCAAAAAATGCCCAATCTTCCATCTCACTGCACACAAATCGATATCACATCAACGGACAACCCAACAGATACAACCGTTCCTCAACAAAAAAACACGAGTTCACAATCAGAAGTGGTGGCTGTCCTCAAAGAAATACTCGCGACCCAAAAGAAATCATGCGACCTTCTGAGTGATGTACTAAAGCATGTTTCTTTCCAGCAGCGTCAACGAGCCGCTGAATTACAAACGTGGCGAGAAAATAATCCATATGTCGCACAGGCGTGCCGAAAAGCAGCAAAAGGGTTATCCCACGTTCACACTGATTTTCTCACGACACTTGCCGAAGAAGCAGCCGAAAGTGCTGAAGACTTTACCGACAGCGATTATGCACTTGGCGAATTCATCGATCGATACGGACCTCGTCTGGCTCACTTTAATGGGGTGATGCAACTTCTAAGCCAACTCGCAATGCCAGAGGATGAAAATCAGAACTAGATTGCAACCTTATCTGAGAGTCGCCACAACACGTTCAACCGACTACAACTCAAAGAGGTCTTTCAATTCAACCTCCGACCCAATTTGAAAATGTCTTGCCTTCGGGGGAACACCTCGCCGGCCTACACCAATCCCTGAAAGAGTCACTTCGATGCCCGCAGACACGACTGAAACGCCTCCTGTATTCAAAGTTGCCGATGAGAAAAGTATCGCACAGAGCAGAGAAAAGCTCGACGCACACACAGCTGAGATAGTTGCCTGGCATTTTCATTCGTCAACCGGCTCGCCCTTCTGGCTTGAGTATGCAGAAAAACTGAATTTCGATCCTCTGAAGGAAGTGAACTGCTTCGACGATCTGAAAAAGTTTCCAGCATTCGAAGACGAATGGCTGAGAGGAGGGCCAGTAACTCGTTGGATCCCAAAAGGTTTTGCCGGCCAACCGGCGTACGTTTTCGAAACCGGCGGAACCACCGGCACACCCAAATCACGAGTTAACCTGCGGGACTTCCGAACCGATTACGAAGAATTCAGTGAGACTCTCCCTGAAGAATATTTCCCGAAGGGTGCAAACTGGTTGATGCTTGGCCCTTCGGGCCCAAGAAGGCTTCGATTGTCTATCGAACATCTTGCTCAGCACCGTGGCGGCATCTGCTTCTGCATCGACCTTGACCCACGCTGGGTCATCAAGTTGATCCAGAAAGGATGGATGGAACACCTCGAAGCCTATAAGGATCACTGTATTGACCAAGCGATTACCGTCCTTGAATCAGGTCATGATATTCGCTGCATGTTCACCACACCAAAGCTACTTGAGGCCTTGGCTATTGCCCTTGAAAAGAAGGGGACGACCATTCGAGAAGCCGGCATCACAGGCATTTTTTCGGGCGGAACCGAGTTTACCCCTCAATGGACGCGATTCGCCGTCGAAGAACTACTCGACGGTGCTTTTATGACCCCCACCTACGGAAACACCTTGATGGGACTCGCCGCCTCTCGTCCCGTGATTCCCGAAGATGGCTATACGATTGCCTATTATTCACCCCAGCCACGCGCCGTTATCGAGGTCGTTGATTTTGATGACACGAATTCGGTGGTGCCTTACGGGGGAACGGGCCGAGTGAAGCTGACAACGCTCACAAAAGAAACGTTTGTTCCTGGCTTCCTCGAACGTGATGAAGGTGAGCGGGAACGCCCGTACGCACACTATCCATGGGATGGCATTAGTGGTGTGCGACCTTTCAGTAAATTAGCTACGGCCACAACCGTTGGGGTTTACTAAAATCCGATAGAGGACAAGTACCTTTTGGTACTGTGTTCTTGTGAAACCCACACACTTTTTCGTTCGTCGCATAAGATTCAGCAATCGAAGACCTCTCTTTAGTAGGAGAAAAACACTATGCACCTCACCGCATTTCGGTTCGGCAAACCATATGAATCACTCGAACGAAATAAATTAGTTCACTTCATGACTGGTGAGCCAGTTGCCGAGGTGAGTCAAGTTGGTGGAGCCATAGTAAGCCGTGATCTTCGAAAAGCGGACAACGCCAGAAACGCTCTTCTCAAAATTGATCCTGAAGAGATTGTGGAGCGGCTCCAGACCGCTGGGAATCTTTATGCATTAGGGACAGTCGAAGTTGGCGGAGTCAAGCAGTCTCCAGATGACTTTGCCCGGCAGCAGTCGGCAACAACCGGTCTGCCGGAGAGCCTTTGCCACGCAAACATGAAAAAGAATTTGTTTGTACTATCCAATATGGACCGAATGCTCGACGCACTCTCACGAGGCCTTTCACCAGAGATACTGTGGCAAGGATACGGCACCGAGCATCGCGATGTTGTGGTGAGCTACCAGTGTCAGTCTCCAGTCCTTGGACTTGTTCTTCCGAGTAACTCACCTGGTGTCCACACACTCTGGCTTCCTGTTATCGCACTTGGCGTTGGATTATTGCTCAAGCCTGGCGGCCAAGAACCGTGGACACCCTACCGAATGGCTGCAGCCATGATTGAGGCAGGCATTCCAGAAGAGGCTATTGGGCTTTATCCCGGCGCTACAGATGTGGGTGCTGCAATCCTTGCAGACTGTGGTCGAAGCATGATTTTTGGATCGGCCAAAACCGTTGAGCAATATCGAGGCAACCCTGCTGTTCAGGTTCATGGCCCAGGATTCTCAAAAATCCTGCTGGGGGATGACTGTGTTGATCACTGGCGCGACTACATCGATGTAATGGCCGAGAGTATTGCTGCGAACAGTGGCCGAGGATGCATCAACTGCTCTGCGATATATGCCAGTCGCCACACAGATGAAATTGCTGACGCACTCGCTGAACGAATCGGGACGCAGGATGTTCGTCCTCCAGATGACCCTGAGGCAACACTGGCCGCCTTTACCATTCCGGGAGCTGCCAAAGCCATCTGGCAGCAGATCGAGAGTCTCATTGATAAGCCTGGTGTTCGTCATGCAACCGCGGCGCAGGGATCGCGATTCGTAGAAGGAGAACGATGTGGATGGCTGCGGCCGACAATTGTCGAATGTGATTCACCAGATCCTGAAATTGCACACGCGGAATACATGTTTCCGTTTTGTAGTGTGGTGAAATGCCCACAAGACAAAATGTTGGACCGAATTGGTCCTACCCTTGTTGCAACAGCTATCACAAATGACAGTGGCTTCCAGCAACAATTGATTCACGCCAACAATATTGATCGTTTAAATTTGGGCCCTCTGCCAACAATAAAGCTCGATTGGTTGCAACCTCATGAAGGCAACATCATCGATTTCCTTTATCGCTCAAGAGCACTTCAAATGACTGCAACATCAGAGTTGGTCTCTACCGCAGCCGCTGCTCCGGCCCAATTAGGCAGATAGACCCATGACACACGAGTCGGAAAAACCGGCTGTGCAGCCGTCATCATTTACATTCCGTGCAAACACGCGGCTTGTCGTCGGTGAGGGTCGTGTTGCGGAACTGGGTAATGTGGCTCAAGAACTTGGTGGCAGTCGAGTACTGATCGTTAGTGATGCCGGTGTTCTCGCGGCGGGTCATACAAGCGCCGGCGTCGCGTCCCTTAAGGCTTCGGGCCTCGAGACAACGGTCTTTAGTGAGTTCACAGAAAACCCGACAACACGACAGGTCGAAGCTGGCACCGCATTCGCTAAGGCCTTTAACCCAGACCTCATTGTCGGTCTCGGCGGCGGTAGTTCCATGGACTGCGCAAAGGGAATCAACTTCCTGCTCTGTTGCGGTGGAAAAATGGAAGACTATCAAGGCCGCGGCACAACCGGCCGACCACTCCTCCCATCAATTGGCTGCCCGACAACTGCCGGCACGGGTAGTGAAACGCAGTCTTTTGCACTTATCAGTGACGCACAAACAGGAGAGAAATTGGCCTGCGGTGACCCCAACGCCGCCTTCCGAGTAGCGATCCTGGACCCATGCTTAACCGTTACCCAACCAGCACGCGTCACGGCACTCACCGGCATCGACGCACTCTCGCACGCCCTGGAAAGCCACGTCAGTACTGAGGCCACACCAGCATCGCGTGTTTTTTCGCGAGAAGGTTGGAAATTACTAACCAAAAATCTTCCTGATGTTTTCCGCAACCCAACAGATATTCGTGCCAGGTCAGCCGTTCAACTTGGGGCTGCTTGGGCTGGACTTGCTATTGAAAATGCCATGCTTGGAGCAGCCCATGGGGCAGCAAATCCACTCACGGCACGTTATAAGGTTGCCCATGGTCAGGCTGTTGGGCTCATGCTGCCACACATCATACGATTCAATGGAAAAGTTGCGCAGGCTCAGTATGTGGAACTGGCTGCCATTGCTGGACTCAGTACTGATGTTCCTGACGCTTCACTAGCCGATTGGATACACACGCTGCTTAAAATGACAGGCCTCTACCAATCACTGGGTGACGTGATAGGAACTCATACCGAAACGAATGAGATCGAGCGTCTAGCCCAAGAGGCATCCATGCAATGGACAAGCAGCTTCAATCCTCGTCCCTGTTCATCGGCCGATTTTATCGATCTCTACCAACGCGCATCAGCCAAAGCGTAAAGCCCCCCTTCTCAACGTCATACCATGAATAACCTACCGAAGGCACTGCTTGTTTTCCTGCTCCTCCTTTCATCTACCCCGCTTCCCGGGGTAGAAAATGCTGCAGGCCCTGAAGCATGGCCCATGTTTCGAGGTACACCAAGCGGTGCAGGACGATCAACAGTCGTTCTGCAGCTTCCTCTTAAGGAACACTGGAGCCGACGATTCGAAGGTGGTGCCTTCACTGCCACCCCAGTGATCTACGCCGACACGATCTATCTTGGTGACCTCGATGGTCACTTCACCGCGCTATCGCTCGATACCGGCAAAACACTCTGGCAGTTCGATTCATCTGACTCAGGTTTTCCATCTGCAGCTGCTGTCTCGACCGAACCGGAGTATCCATTTGTTGTTGTTGGTGACGATTTCGGTGTCATTCGATGCCTAAATACGAATAGTGGCAAAGTCGTTTGGGATCTTTCGATGGAAGGAGAGATTTCTGGTGGACCAACCATTCTGCACTCTTCTGAGACACCCGTCGTGCTTGTCGGGTCTCAGGATGCAACGCTTGTTTGCCTTCAACTTACTGACGGAAAAATTCTCTGGCGGCATGAAATAGCGGATCAGATTCGTTGTTCGCCCACCGTAGATACGTCGGAAGATGGTCACCGAGTATTCCTCGCTGGCTGTGACAGCACGCTTCACATTCTTGATGCAATGAATGGAAAAACGGTCGCTGAAATTCCACTTGGAGGCCCAACTGGAACGACCCCTTCAATCAGCGGCTCAGATGTTTTTTTTGGTACTGAGGGTGGGATTTTCTTTGCCGTCGATTACCTTCAGAAAAAAATTCGATGGCAAGCCGGCGGAGACTCACAAAAACCAGGATATCGCTCGAGTGCAACCATGGCTGGCAACCTTGTTTTCGTTGGGTCTCGTGGCCGTGCCGTGGAGGCTTTCAACAAAACAGATGGGAGCCTCTGCTGGCGACATTCCATGCGTAGCCGTGTCGACGCATCACCGGTAGCAGTTCGAATTGTTGAAGAAGGTGCATCGGCAGAAACTCCTTCCGGTAGTGTTCTCGTTGCCGACGCAGCGGGTGACATAAAAATCCTTCGAGACCATGACGGCTCAACCTGCTGGGAATTTAGCGCTGGCGGCGGTTTTTCCGGATCGCCAGCCGTCGTTCGTGATCGAGTCGTCTTGGCAAGCGATGATGGTGTTGTCTGGTGTTTCGGACATCATTGAACCAAATAAAAATCTCGGGCTCAAACTCTTTTGGCCTGTTCTCTATCCCGTCGTATTTCTTTCATTCTTTTGAGGGCGTCAAGCATGGCATGGCAACAACGTATAGTCCGACTCGCGCCCCGGAGCCGCGGATTCCATCTGATCACTCATGAACTTGAGCAGGCACTTACGCACATGGAAAAACCAAGGATTGGACTGCTCCACCTTTTCCTTCAACACACATCTGCAAGCTTATCAATCAATGAAAACGCAGACCCGGACGTCCCATATGATTTAGAAATGGCTTTCAGAAAAGTGGCGCCAGAAGAAGTGCCGTATCGACATACCTGCGAAGGCCCTGATGACATGCCTGCTCACATCAAGACTTCAATGCTGGGATGCTCTCTCACTATTCCCATCGAGACGGGAAAACTCTGCCTCGGAACCTGGCAGGGAGTCTACTTATGCGAACATAGAATTCGTGGGGGATCTCGCAACGTCGTCCTGACTCTACACGGTGAAATAGGAAAGTTAGTTGATCAGTAGCACTCATTCTTTTTGCGTACCAGTCACCAATTCAAAAAGTCGATCTCCTCCATACCTTGGGAGAATCTGAATACGAAACAGCTAAAAAAGGGGCAATCTCGGCAGGCGGGGCGATTTTTTGGACTTTTCCAGAACCAAGACGCGAACTGCTCCGTATCATTTGAGTAGCCACGATGTGAATCTGGTTTTACCAGTCGACACATTGGCAAAAAGGAGGAATACCACCATGGCACGAAAAGATGCGCTCTCGAGCCTCCGCACAATCCTTGTCCGACGAAGGGATGCTCTCCGTAATGCGCTTAATGGCGACCTCACGTTGCTAAAAGAATTGCGAAGCGAGTCACCGGGAGACGTTATTGATGCTGCTGTAGATACGGCACAGGATGAAATAAGTTCACAACTGGCCGAGGTCGAAGCACGGGAACTTGGATCAATAGAAAACGCTCTGGAGCGAATGAGTTCTGGTGCCTACGGGGCCTGCGAGGTATGCAGCGGAAAGATACCCTTAGCACGGCTTCAGGCGCTTCCATATGCCACAATGTGCATCCAGTGTCAGCGAGAAACCGAAGAATCTGGTGGACGCTGGATGGCTGAGCAGCAGACAGAGGCCTAAATACGCCCCTCAATGCAGATGCCTCTCATTTTTTGACATTTTCGCAATGTATACTTTGTTCGGACTATGTATGCAAAGCGGAGACAGAGCATGATGGAGGCCCCTATTTCTACACTTCGATCTCATATCGTTGCAGCCGCATGGCTGGCCCACCTCTTAAGCGGGCCCATCATAGCCGACGAACAGGCCACAACACCGTTACGACCGATCCAGCCAACAACAACGGACACCACAGATCGATTCGACCCATCCATCAGCCGCCGTCTTAGCCTCACCGAGAGAGAACGTCTTTACGACAAGGTAGTTCGCGACGCACGACAACTGGAAATGCAAGGCGCTCAACTCCGTAGGCTTTCAGTCCTTCTTCGACCTGCCGTCGTACACATTGATGCACGCAAATCAAATGGTCGTGTCTCACGCGATGATGAACAAGAAGCTGGCTCAGGGGTGATCACAAATCTCGCTGATGAAGTTGTTGTCATAACAAACCGACACGTCATTCACGGGGCTGACCTGGACAACATTACGATCCGACTTGATGACGGACGTGAAATCCAGCCATCGCGTGTTTGGACAGATGCTGACACTGACATTGGTGTCATGCTCATCAATGAGTCACACCTACCAACTGCTCGCCTTGCAGAAGGTGATGGTGTTCAGATTGGTGATACTGTTCTTGCAATAGGGAGTCCCTTTGGTCTGGCGCACTCTGTCACACTTGGTATTGTTTCTGCAAAAGGCCGAAGAGACCTTGAACTAGGTGAGGGTGGCATTCGATTCCAAAATTTCATCCAAACCGACGCGGCAATCAACCCAGGAAACAGCGGTGGACCACTTGTCAATCTTCGAGGCGAGGTTGTTGGACTCAACACCTGCATAGCAAGCAACTCAGGTGGCTTCGAAGGCATTGGTTTTGCAATTCCAATCTCAATGGTGATGTTTGTCGCCCGACAACTGGTAGAAACTGGAACCGTTTCTCGCGCCTATTTAGGCGTTGCCCTCGATAAAACTTTTACTCTTGCCACGGCTCATAAACTCGGAATGACTCGGCCAGTGGGAGCCCGCGTCACCGGCATCACGCCTGGTTCTCCGGCAGAAGAAATTGGTCTTCTGCCAAATGACGTCATCTTGGAATTCGCCGGCAACCCGATTGAAGATGACGATCATCTTGTCAGCATGGTGAGTATGACACCAACGAATCAGAAAGTGCGGGTCCGTGTCTTTCGGAATGGTCAGCCTCTTTCACTTGAAGTAACCGTGGCTTCACGCGAAGCATTCGAAGTACCACAGTAAAACTGCGAGCTACCTCACAGCGAAACCTTGCCTCTCATTTCCCTTGCTGGGAAAATTCCACAAGGCTTTCTAGTGTCTGCGTAGCTTTTTTTGAATCAATTGCCTGTTCGGCAAGTACCCTGGCCTCAGGAAGATCCGCTGCGTGTCCAGCTGCCCATAACATCGCTGCGGCATTGAGAAGGACCACGTCGCGAGCTGGGCTCAACTCGCCAGCCAAGACCTGCCGAATACATGCTGCACTTTCTGCTGCATCCGCCACCAACAGGTCTTCTTTTTTTGATTCGGGAGCTGTTTTGAGACCGAAGTCTTCGGGTGTCCAAACCATTTCTTTTCGTTCGTCCGCAGAAACATCAATCACATGCGTCGGCGCAAAAAGCCCAACCTCATCAACACCATCTTCTGAAGAAACGATTACCGCTCTTTGCAGGCCAGCAAGCTGCGCTGCCTCTGCCACTGCAGGCTCTGATCCGGGGCGACCAACGCCGATCACCTGCACCGTGACATTCGCTGGGTTGCATAATGGACCAACAAGATTGAACACCGTTGGCTTTCCAATGCGACGGCGTACGGCACCTACTTTTGCCATAGCCGGGTGATGGGCAGGTGCATAGCAAAAGCACATACCTACTTGCGCGAGACAATCGGCCACCAGATGTACCGGAATGTCCAAACAGACACCGAAGTGCTCAAGAACGTCAGCCGAACCTGTTTTGCTTGAAACTGCACGATTACCATGCTTTGCGACAGGAAGACCCGCTGCTGCGACTACAATCGCAGTTGCTGTCGAGATATTGAATGTGCCCGAACCATCGCCGCCGGTTCCACAGGTGTCAACAATTGGGGCAGAAACGGATGCATGCAATGGCACCATCCGCCGCTTCAGTGCATCAACAACGCCGATGATTTCTTCAGCCGTTGGCAGCCGGTTGGCCGAGCCTGCCAGCCAGTCTTCAAAATCCGCGAGTGGCATTTGATCATCAAGCACCGCATCAAGAAGATCCGTAATCGTATTCCGATCGAGTGAGTTTCCGTCCCGGCTGGCATCGACCACCTGCTGCTGGAGTCTGGCTACATAATTTTCGTCCATTTTTTATCCCATGACAAAACAAAAAGAACTGAATCAGAACAGTCAGCGCCGCACCTCACCACCATATATCCTGATGGACAATGCTACAGACTACTACACCATGTGACGATAATGTCATGTTTCCGTACTCGCCCTAGAACGGTACGATGCCAATATGGCAAAAAAAGTTATTATTGACGTGGATCCAGGAATCGACGACGCACTCGCCCTGGCTATTGCATTATTCGACCCTGGCCTTGATGTACTTGCTGTAACCGCAACCGGGGGCAATGTCTCGCCTGAACAGGCAACGACAAACCTTCAGGCACTTGTCGCCTATCTCGACCCGCCGCGGACCCCACGAATTGGCATCGCTACCGAGAACGCAAACATGCCAGAGCGGGCCCTGAGTATGCATGGGCCCGATGGACTCGGTGGCCTCAACCTGCCTGCCGTCCCGCTACACGGCACGCACGCCGCGGAAAAAGTCATCTGGGAGACAATCAAGGCACATCCTCGAGAAGTCACGTTCCTTAGTCTCGGGCCGCCAACAAATCTTTCTCGTTTGCTTCGTCGTGACCCCAGTGTCGTCGAACTACTTGGCGACACGATTCTTTGTGGAGGCACATTGCATGCACATGGTGGAGCAAGTCCAGTTGCAGATTTCAACTTTTACTGTGACCCTTTTGCTGCTCGACATGTGGTCTGTGAACCCTTTCGGAAATCGTTGGTTCCTCTGGAGACGACGTCACAGGTCGCATTCGGATTAGAAATGCTTGAACAACTTCCTGATGCTTTCACACGTGCCGGAAAAGTTTTCCATCGCATGTTAAGCCATGCATTCCGAGCACATCGACAACTCTTGGGGAGCGAAGGCATTCACCTGCATGATGTGGTTGCTCTTGTCGCCGTAACCAACCCCGAACTCTTTCATCAAGAAACCGTCGCCGCCGACATTGAAACTGCTGGTGAACTCACCGCAGGAATGCTTGTTATTGACCGTCGTCATGCTCGCAGATGGAAACCAAACCTTGATGTGTTTACACATTGCGACTCCGCTGCTGTGAAAGACTGCATTCTTCGTGGGCTGAGCACAGCAGCAGATGCAACCTCTTTGTGACCCGACGTGAGCCAACAAAAAAGCCTCTCCGTAGATAGCACTGGCCTGCACTCAGCGAACCCCGGATTTTGTCTCAGTTCCTCTCGTTATGACAACGGTACAGTCAGTCCGTCATGCGCCAACTCCATACCCATAGGTAGCGAAGAAGACACTGAGGCATGATCAATCTCGTGTGACATATGAACAAAGAGTGTTCTGCGGGCACCGATTTGTCGGGCAACTTCAATGGCTTCATCAATTGAAAAATGTGTTGGATGATGTGATGGTCGCAAACAATCCAAAACAAGTACATCGAGGTCGTCGAGCAAGGGCCACGTCTGCTCTGGTATTTCATTTGTATCAGTACAGTAGGCAACATTGCCAATCCTGAAGCCAAGCACTTCAAAGGCACCGTGATGGAGCCGCAGAGGGACAACGGTCGCTCCAAGCAAGCCAAAGGAATCGAGACCTATTTGATGAAGGGTCATCTTGGGAAGACCACCCCCGGCAACAACAGGCTCCTCAAACGCATAATCGAATGCTCGACGAATTCGTCGTTCCACGCGAGGCTCACAGTACACCGGCAACGAACCACCCTTACGAAAACAAAGTGGGCGAATATCATCGAGACCGTATACGTGATCGACGTGATCATGCGTGTAAACAATTGCATCAATCGACCCGATCTGTTCTCTCAACAGCTGCGAGCGAAGATCCGGAGTCGTGTCGATAAGAAGCGTACCGTCTGGTAATCCGAAAGCCACACTTGTCCGTGTTCGCTGGTTTTTTGTGTCATCGCTAGTACAAACATCGCAACTGCAACCAACAACCGGCACGCCAACACTGGTGCCAGTGCCAAGAAAAACGAATTGTCCTTGGAGATTTCGGCTCGGTGCAACTTCGAAATGTAATGGAGACATGGAAAGGAGAACCGCTGCTTGTCAGGAATGTATAGGGATCTATCTCCAACTCACAACCATTGCTCTGAGAAGGTACCAGATTCCAGGGCCCCTTGTTGAGGACAGCAATCAAAAAAGCGGCTCATTCAGCACACCTTCAACACTCAACGGGACTCCGCACCAAATATTCAAAGTGCCGTGAATTCGTCAAGACAAGCCAGAGGGCCGAACTTGCTTTACGATCGCAGTGAAAAATAACCGTTTGTGAAACCCCTGCGGTGTGCCGCTGAAAGCGAAACTATGGGCTAGCGGGGGCACTTCACCAGCCCATGACCACGCCGGCCTGCTGGCAGCAAGCCCCCAAGAACATCACTATTTCCACCATGATTTCCCCATTTGTGAAACCACTTGGCCGCAGAAGACCAAAAACAACTGAGCATGAGGCTCATTTCTTTTGAAAATAAAAAATGCGAGTAACCTTGACCCCCTACCACTATCGCTGTGAGAATTGGGATGTTGACACTAAAATGAGTACCTACTCATGTGGTTCCAGGAATTACCTGAAGTCAACATGCGTTCGACAAGCGGTGAGGCTGAAGGACGCATATCACGATTATCGGCTATTCCCTCTCCCCTTATATCACCATTATGGAACAACTGGAACGCATCTGGGACCTCGTTAGTAATTTTGCATCCGCAGTAGGTTCATGGGTCGAACGATCCATCACTGGTCTATTCGGTTCGTCAAATGCTCGTTATCTCAAACGGTTAGAAGCAAAGATCGAGGCAATCAACTCGCTTGAGCCGCGATATGAAGCGATGACCGATGCAGAACTCCGCGCACAGACTGATGAATTCAAACATCGGCTCTCGGCTGGCGAAACCCTCGATGACTTGCTTATAGAATCATTCGCTGTGTGCCGTGAAGCCGGACGACGTTTCCTCAGCATGAGGCACTATGATGTGCAACTCATCGGAGGCATGGTGCTGCACTCTGGGGCGATTGCTGAAATGATCACGGGAGAAGGCAAGACACTCGTTGCGACACTCCCTGCTTATCTTAATGCACTTGAGGGCAAAGGCGTGCACGTCATTACAGTAAATGACTATCTCGCCCGTCGTGACATGGAATGGATGGGTCCTCTCTATATAGGACTCGGTCTTACAGTTGGTGCCATTCAGTCTGGCATGGAGGCTGATGAGCGGCAAAAATCATATGCATGCGATATCACCTACGGAACGAATAATGAATTTGGGTTTGACTACCTGAGAGACAATATGCGAATGGCGGCTCGAGGTGACGAACGCTTTCCTCGTCAAATGCAACAGTCACAGGGACGGCTCAACTTCGCAATCGTCGATGAGGTTGACAACATTCTCATCGATGAAGCCAGAACGCCTCTTATTATTTCAGGCCCTGCTCATGATGATGTCACGAAATACGCACGAGCCGATAAGGTAGCTCGTCAACTGAAAGCAGATGCCCATTTCGAGGTTCAGGAAAAAGAACATACGGTAAGCCTGACAGAGTCTGGTGTCCGACAGGCTGAAAAACTTGCTGGCGTTGAAAGCTTCTACACGGCGGGCAACATGGAGTGGCCCCACCTGATCGACAATGCCTTGAAGGCTCACTATCTGTACAAACTTGATGTGAATTATGTTGTACAGCAAGGCGATGTTGTCATCGTTGATGAGTTCACTGGCCGCCTTATGCCTGGACGCCAATGGTCCGACGGCCTTCATCAGGCTGTCGAAGCAAAAGAAGGGGTTCGCATCAAAGAAGAATCGCAGACTCTGGCAACAGTCACGCTGCAGAACTTCTTTAAGCTGTACAACAAACTCGGCGGCATGACCGGGACCGCAATGACTGAGGCGAATGAGTTCTGGAAAATATATAAGCTCGACGTTATTGCTATCCCACCAAACCGTGTCCTTCAGCGCCTTAATCACTCGGACGTCATCTTTCGTACCGAACGTGAAAAGTGGATCGCCGTTGCTGATGAAATCGAACGAATTAACCGCTGGGACTCAGTCAACCTTTCGAACAAAACGACAAAAATCGGAAGTATTGCGAATGAGTCAGAAGAGGGCATTGAACTCCAACTCAAAGGAACAAAGAAAACTGAGTTCATTCCAACCGAGCAGATTCACAGTACGCAGCGAAAAGGACTTCCTATTCTTGTTGGTACAGTTTCCATTGAAAAAAGTGAGCGGCTTGCGTCTCTTCTTGATAAGCGCGGTGTCGACCATGAAGTGCTCAATGCAAAGCAGCACCAACGTGAAGCAGACATTGTGGCGCAGGCAGGCAGACTTGGCGCTGTGACAATTGCTACAAACATGGCTGGGCGAGGCACCGACATCATTCTGGGTGGTAACGCAGAAACCATGGCCTGGGCCCAATTGCAAAACACCTACGACACTCGGCTCGATGTTCCAAAAGATGAGTGGGACACTCTCATTAATAGTATTTCTGAACGCGAAAACATGAAGACTGAGGGCAACAAAGTCCGTGAAATGGGTGGGCTTCAGATTGTTGGGACTGAGCGGCACGAATCGCGACGAATTGACCTTCAGCTTCGCGGACGATGTGGTCGTCAAGGTGACCCAGGGAGCAGCCGGTTTTACCTCTCGCTTGAAGATGACCTCATGCGAATTTTTGCCGGAGAGTGGGTGAAAAACATCCTTACCCGACTCGGCATGCAAGACGGAGAAGCGATTGAAAGCAAGATGGTGACTCGCCGTGTTGAAGCAGCACAGAAAAAGGTCGAAGAGCGAAATTTTGAAATTCGGAAAAACCTACTCGAATATGATGAGGTGATGGACGAGCAGCGGAAACGGGTCTACGGTTTCCGGCAACGAATTCTGGAAGGTCGTACTGCAGAGAGTGACGGTGAGATTCTTACTGATTGTGATGGTGAATGCCGTGAACTTATTCTCGAAATGGTCGATCGACAAATAGATCAGCACATCGACACATTCCTAGACAGAGACTATGGGGCGCAGACATTTGCTGGATGGGCTTCGTCTCAGCTTTCATGCGAGCTTGACAGTGCTGATTTCCGGGGATTAAGCCCGGAAGAAGCAATCCGAATTGCCCATGAACAGGCGAGCCGACAGGCCGAAGCACAAATCTTTGAGGCCGTTGAGGAGAACCTTCCGCAAAGTGAGGACGAACCCGATTGGAACTGGTCTGCCCTTGCGAGCTTTGCCAATGCACGCTGGAAGCTTTCCGTAAACGACCGGGATCTGAAACGTGTCGGACGAAATGAGATTGCCGAATGGCTCCAACAGCGAGCAAGTGAAGCTGTCGCAAAAGCGGACCTGAGTGAGGGCGAACGGTTCCTTGTACCAGACTTCGGTGTTCTCTCGGCACGGTCGTGGACAGACTGGCGATTCGGTATCGAACTACATGATTCGGACCTGACTGAAATTTCAGGAAATGACCCGGACCCTGAAGCATTCAAAGAAATTATCCGAGAAAAAGCGAGAGAGGCCTATCAACAACGAGAAATTGAATATCCCGTACTCGTTGGACTGGCTCATTTCACTGGCCGCCAAGATGACGGGTCACGAAGAGTCGATCGCGAGGGGCTCACGGCTTGGGCGAAAGAACGTTTTGACTCATCTCTTGACGACTCATCACTTTCGACCACCAGCCTCGATGAGCTGAAGCGTACTCTCTGTGAAGCAAGCACCCGTCGTCACAAACAACCCGATTCACCGCGGACTGAAATGCAGAGAATGGAGCGTGCCGTTCTGCTCCAGATACTGGATAATGCATGGAAAGATCATCTTCTCGCGATGGATCACTTGAGAAGTAGCGTTGGGCTTCGCGGGTATGCTCAGGTTGACCCGAAGGTTGAATACAAGCGTGAGGGCATGCGGACATTCGATCTCATGTGGAGCGGCATTGATGAACGTGTGATTGACATCGTCTACCGGATTGAACAGGTCGAAGAAGATGCTCTTCGAAGCACCTGGCGTGAAACAGCTGCTATTCATGAAGACACGCCCTCTGCCGCCCAATTTCAAGAGCCTGAGAGACAGATGGCCGATGGCAGCGAATCTGGCCCGATCCAGCCGATCCGTAACCGTGGCCAAAAGGTTGGAAGAAATGATCCGTGCCCCTGTGGTAGTGGCAAAAAGTATAAAAACTGTTGTGCCCGCTCCGCGAGTGCATCCGCTGGCTGACTAGGTGAGGTGTAGTGATAGCCCTAAACCTGCTCTATCTGCTGGTGGGTATTACTGCCTTGCCCTGGATTCTATGGCGAAGGCTTTCGAACAAACGGCCAGTTGCCGCGATTCGAGAGCGATTCACTGGGCGAGTCCGTGTTGCCAATTGTCCGAAGAACCACCGGCGGATCTGGCTTCATGGCGTTAGTGTTGGAGAAGTGCAACTCATCCGAACGCTTGTTCATGAACTGAAACATCAAGCTTGCCTGAAAAATCAACTCATTGATTGTGTCATCTCAAGTTCGACGACAACTGGACTGGACGTTGCGACCAAAAACCATGAGTCGGATCATGTTTTCCCGTGCCCGCTAGACTTCAGCTGGGCAATCAAACAGACCTTCAGTCGAGTACGGCCGGATGTGCTTGTTCTCGCTGAATTGGAGATCTGGCCTAACCTTCTACAGATCGCAGAAGACTACGGAATCCCTGTTGTGGTGGTGAATGGCCGCATGAGCGAACGGAGCTACCGAGGCTACAAGCGGCTGGGCCGCATTGCAGCCTTGATGGTCCAGCGGCTAACACTCGTATTGTCTCGTTCCCAAGAGGATTCAGATCGCTTCACGGACATTGGGGCTCAGCTGGTGGAAACTACTGGCTCCTTAAAGTTTGATGGCATTTATGGTGACGAACACAATGATAAAATCCAGCAACTCAGAAAGATTACTGGAATCAACAGAGACAACCCTGTGTTCATTGCTGGAAGTACGCAGGAACCAGAAGAATCACTTGCCGTTGAGACATTCTTGCAACAACAGAAAACGCACCCTAGCCTTAAACTCATACTCGTTCCTCGGCACGTCGAACGAACACGTGAGATTGCCACTTGGTTAACATGTCGTTTACAGCAACCCGATGCTTGTCACGTACCCTGGTATTACCGCAGCAAGCTCACCGACCAAGCCAGCCAGCTATCAGGCAACTCATTTATTCTCCTTGTGGATGTGACTGGTGAACTTGCAGCATGGTGGGGACTTGCAACAATGGCTTTTGTCGGCGGCAGCCTTGATGGCGTACGCGGCGGCCAAAACATGCTTGAGCCGGCCGCATATGGCGTTGCTGTCTGCTTTGGCCCATATACAAGAAACTTCCGCACGGAGGTTTCTGAACTACTCAAAGCAGAGGCTGCTATCGTTGTTCATGACGGGACAGAACTTACAAATTTTGTCACTCAGTGCCTTAACGATCCAGCGTATTCCACGAAGATTGGCACACGCGCTCAGAAACTTATCGAAAAAAATCAAGGAGGCACCCGACTGACTGCCTTACGGATTTTAGACTTCCTTCCCGTAATTTGATCCTCACGGTTGTCTGTTTAGCCAAAAACCCCGATACTACAAGTCAGTCAGAAAACTACATGGCGAAAATCGTTCGCCTTTCCCTTAACTGCAAGAGGCATCCAAAGTGGCTAGCGGCAAGTATCTCTTCACGAGTGAATCGGTCAGCATGGGACATCCGGACAAACTTTCGGACCAAATTTCGGATGGGGTACTCGACGCCTTCCTAGCCCAAGACCCAAACAGTCGTGTTGCTTGTGAAACACTCGTCACAACAGGACTTGCAGTAATTGCTGGTGAAATCACGTCTCGAGGCACCATCGACTACCAGCAGGTTGTTCGTGATGTCATCCGAGAAGTTGGCTACACAGATGACGAAATGGGTATCGCTGCAGACACCTGCTCAGTACTCGTTGCTGTTGGCAAACAGAGTGGCGACATTGCTATGGGTGTCAATGAAGACACCGATACAGGCAAAGACATTGGAGCCGGTGATCAAGGATTGATGTTTGGTTACGCCTGCAATGACACACCTGAACTGATGCCACTGCCAATTGCTTTGTCACATCGCATCTTAAATCGCTTAGCCGATGCCCGTCTTGGCGGAGACGTAGATTGGCTCCGACCTGACTCAAAGAGTCAGGTAACCGTTGAATACGACGGTGATAAACCAATACGAATTGATACTATCGTTGTCTCCACGCAACATGCCCCGCATGTTTCTAACGAAGAGATTCAGACGTACATCATTGAAAAGATTATAAAACCAGAACTTCCAGATGACCTGGACACCAGTGACATCACATACCACATCAACCCAACTGGTCGGTTTGTTGTAGGTGGCCCTCACGGTGATGCTGGCTTGACCGGCAGAAAAATTATTGTTGATACCTACGGCGGCTGGGGTCGTCATGGCGGTGGCGCCTTTTCAGGGAAAGACCCAACAAAAGTTGACCGCAGTGCCGCTTACATGGCTCGCTACGTTGCAAAAAATATTGTTGCCGCTGGACTCGCAGACCGGTGTGAACTGCAGCTTGCGTATGCAATTGGTGTCACGGAACCTGTCAGCGTTCACATTGATACCGCTGGGAGCGGAAAGGTTGATGATGAACGACTGTGTGCACTTATTCGAGAACATTTCCCACTTACGCCTCGTGGAATCATCGAGCATCTCGACCTCCGAAGACCTATCTTCCGTCGAACTGCTGCTGGTGGGCATTTTGGACGAGACGAGTTCCCTTGGGAAAAAACTGATAAAGCAAGTGCATTGGCAGAGGCTGCCTCCACAGCAACTGCGGCCAATTGAGGCACGCAGTCCTTATTGAAAAACAGCATAGGAAAGTAGTACCGATCGTTGCTCAAGCGCGTGTGGATAGCACGCACGTCGGCACTCCTTTTACATGCACCGTGGGCATCTAAGGAAAAACACGTTCACGAATCGTTCATTAATCAGAGACGCATTCATGCTTCCTGCTTCGCAAAACGTACGGCCAAATCGATTTGCTACACGTGAGAGTTCCTGCCCAGACTTCCAGCTATTTGCAACCAATGCTGTGAGCTGTCTCGCTGCCGGCACATCGTTTTTGATTGCGGTTATTATTCTTTCTCGTCGCATGGCCGGTGGTCTCGCATCTCAACCATCTATTCCTGTGCTGTTTCTCGTAGCACTTGTTGGCAGTGGCCTCATAGCCGCTGCCAACTCTGCACTGTCAAAATGGAGCCCTGCCCTGCAGTGGTTGGTGAAAACAACTCGGTTCAGTGTTCTTGTTGCACTCGTAACGATTGGAATTTGGCTGCCTCTTTTTACTGCTACAACGTTAGTTACTATTATTCTCATGGGAGCTCTTGCACTCCTGCCATCTCGTCGTTGGCACGATAGAGACCTGTCCCGTGAGCCATCGCTACCATACTGGTCGGTAGTAGCAGAGCTAGGACAAACTGTTCGCAAGAACCTGCTTAACTTCTTGCGGCTTGACCAAGATGAATCGAATTCGTTTGCTAGAGGACAGAACGACACTCCCCGATGGCGGGAATTCTTCAGGCAAGGAAAGCACGATGCCAAGCAGTTAGTGCCACTCAAAAACCTTTCGGGCGAGCACGCGATTTTCCGGCGAACTACAAAGCATCAATCCGAATTCGGCGGTTCATTGCTACATTGGCAAGAACGTTACGAATTGCCGGACGGAACAGAATACCTCCGCGGTCAACTCATGATTGATTTCGCTGCAGGAACTCGCTTAACGGCAGGACACGTTGGATTCTGTCCATCATTCCAGGCCCTTCCCGTCGTTCAAGTCACTACCGACTATGATGACCTGGAAGTTTCAGTCACGGCAGCAGAGATACTACCGTGGGGTGTTCGAATCGAATGCCGAGTCGAAGAACCAATTGATGAGGGAACATCTATTCCTGTTTTCCTGACTGTGAATAAGCCGTTAGAATCAAGCACCTCATAGTCACATCACACCCGAGGCATGCACTGAATATGGCGCGTTGGCCCGAGCACATCTGGACTACACTTTTCACGTACGGTCTTATTTTCATCCTCTTTCCCCTGCTCTGCTTCTTGCTTTGGAATTGGGTTCGTGGATTTTAATCCACCCTCGATTTCATTTGTACGAACCTCCGCTCATGCCACCACCAAGTACACTTTTCAATCTCTTAAAACACCACGGAGAAGAACATCTGCTTGCCCACTGGGAACGACTCTCCGAAGAAGGACGCAGTCACCTGAAATCCCAACTGATGGCAATCGACTGGCATGAGATTGCTGCCTGCAAGAAACTTGTTGAAGACCGACACGCAAAAAAAAGTGTCACAAGACATCACGACTTCGAAAATTCATCAACGCCAAGCTGTCACAGACTTGGAGGCCAAGGCACGGCATCATCAGAAGCCCTGAGCCGCGGACGTGAGTGCCTACGCACCGCCCAGGCAGGTGCGATATTGATGGCAGGAGGCCAGGGTACTCGTCTTGGGTTCAACGGACCAAAAGGAACGTTTCCGATTGCAACAATATCGAAGGCGACTCTTTTCGATGTGCTTCTCGGACATCTCCATGCGATTAAGAAGCGATTTGGAAGCCGTATCCCCATTGCCATTATGACAAGTGCTGCCACCGATACGGCGACCCGTACATTTCTAACAGAGGCAAATTTCTGTGGCCTCGACGCCGATCAGATTTTCTTCTTTTGCCAAGGTAATTTACCAGCAGTTGATGCGGCGACGGGCAGCCTTCTACTTGATGCATGTGATCATGTTGCGGTCGCACCAGATGGCCATGGCGGAATGTTTCAGTCGCTCATAGAGAGCGGGGCGCTTGATTGGTTTCGACAGCAAGATTGCCGGACGCTTGTAAGCTTTCAGGTGGACAACCCCCTTGCAAAGCCATTCGATCCAGAATTCCTTGGCCACCATCTGCTCTCTGAATCCTCACTTTCAACACAAGTTATTCCAAAACTTGATCCTGAGGAACGGGTTGGTGTCGTGGCTGAATCAGATGGCGTAACAAGAATCATTGAATATAGTGACCTGCCTCAAAACATCGCTGCCGAGCGGCTGCTGGATGGAAGATTGCGATTCTTTGCCGGTAGTATTGGAATTCATGCATTTGAAACAGAATTTCTTGAAGGCATTGCTTCTTCCCAAGCAAGGCTTCCGTTACATATTGCTCATAAAAAAGTTCCTTTCATTGATAAAAAAGGACGGCTCGTTCAACCATCAGCACCGAATGCTTTCAAATTTGAACGATTTATATTCGATGTAATGCCCTTAGCCGACAGCGTGACTGTTGTGGAAGTCGATCCAGCAGAGGGTTTTGCGCCACTAAAAAATCCGCCTGGTGCTGCCAAGGACTCACCAGAAATAGTTCGACAAGCACTCAATGCGTATGCAATCCGGCATCTGGAACGAGTTGGTATCATGGTCACACCGGGCATTGATGTGGAGCTGGACGCTGCATCAATTTTTGATGACGAAGATCTACATCTCATTGCAAAGTCTGGCATTTTTCCAAAAAACCACATTGACGGCCCGCTCATTATTCGGGCAATCTGAGAACTCTCAAAAATCATACCTCCTTCGGAGAACATCTTTTTCATGCTTCACGCAATCATTATGGCGGGTGGGTCGGGCACTCGTTTCTGGCCATCGAGCCGTGCAAAACTACCGAAACAACTGTTACCACTTGCAGGCTCAGAAACACTTTTGCAAGACACCGTGGGGAGGCTCCAAGGACTCATCCCCCCGGAGCGGACACTCATCGTAACTAACAGGCGACTTACAGAGGCTGTCCAACGACAGTTGCCCAAACTCCCATCAACTGCAATTGTTGGTGAACCCTGTAAACGTGACACCGCGCCGTGCATAGGACTTGCCGCTTTGCTTGTACTTCAACAAGACTCTGATGCAACGATGGCTGTCATGCCTAGTGATCATGTAATTGATCCAACTGAATCCTTCCAGAAAGCTCTGCTGCAAGCAAATGAACTTGTCAACCAAAACCCGGATAGACTCGTCACATTTGGGATTCGTCCATCGACGCCGTCCTCGAGCTATGGATACATACAACAAGGAGAGCCCCTGCCGCATGGGGAGGATGACTCACCGGTCCACCGTGTTGCTCAATTTCGGGAGAAGCCACCTGTCGATGTGGCAAAAGAATATCTCGCTGCGGGCAATTTTCTTTGGAATGCCGGAATCTTTGTCTGGCAAGCGAAGACAATCATCGAAGCGCTCGCGGAACATCAACCTGTGTGTTTAGAGCACTTAAGACGCATCGCAGACAATTGGGAAACCCCTCAACGCAACGAGGTCTTTTCAGAGGAATTTGCTGCAATAAAAGGTGTTTCGATTGACTACGCTGTGCTCGAGCATGCTACGGAAGTCGCAGTAATCGAAGCACCGTTTACATGGGATGACCTGGGCGGCTGGTCTGCTGTCGCTCGGCAACGAGGGCATGACGAAAATGGAAATACTATTGTTGGTCGTCACTTAGGCATTGATTCAAAGAACGTTCTTGTGCACACCTGTGACGACCACCTCATTGTCACTTTGGGTCTGGAGAATACTCTTCTAGTACATACCGATGATGCTACCTTGGTTGCTGATAGATCTCACGAGGAGCACATTCGCAAAGTAGTTGCTGAGCTAGAAAGTAAAGAATGGCACGAATATTTGTAAGACCCACCGTAGTGCTAAAAATATTTTCTGTACTGCAACTCAGTGCCGTCTCAGCATACTTTCTCATCATTGCGATTCCGCAGGTCACTGGCACGGAACCTCTCGCTCCAGAGGGCACTGAAAAACACTGGGTAAGCACACTTTTCGATAACTTCACGGCTGCCGCTGATGCCTTGCAGTGGTCGGATATACGAGTTGTCAGTAACTGGCGCATTCAACAACACGCCCAGTCAAAAGAATATCGGATCTTAGATTCAGATGATCGTGTTATCGTCGAAGCAACTCTCGACGACTGCAATGCTTATTTTTCCGCACTCATGAAAGCGGGAGACATTGCTCCTGCTGAGAAAGAGGCCGTCATTGTTCTTCATGGTCTTGGTGAAGGCCGCAGCGCCATGAAGCCCCTTGTGACATTCCTCGAAGAAAACATGACCGCCAGTATCCTGACCTTCGGTTACGCGAGCCCTCAAGCACCCCTTGCATCACACGCCCATTCACTGGGTAGAGTGCTTGCTGGGTTACCACCAACAACTGCCATCAGTTTTGTAGGTCATAGCATGGGGAATTTAGTCGTACGGCGGTGGCTACAAGACGCACAACCGAAAATGGTTCGTCGAATCAATCGTATGGTGATGCTTGGCCCACCCAATCAAGGATCAGACCTTGCTCGACTGGCGGCAAACAATCACTTGCTTAGAAATCTGGCGTCTGGTGCAGCTCGGGAACTCGTACTGCACTGGGACAGTATCAGTCGTGAACTCCAGACACCTCCATTTCAATATGGGATTATTGCTGGTGGAAAAGGTGACGACGTGGGGTACTCGTTACTCCTTGAAGGCGACGATGACGCAATTGTTCGCGTGTCGGAAACACAACTCCAGGGCTCAGACGGCTTTCTTGTCATACCTGTTCGCCACGCACGTATGATGGAGAACACAGACGTACAGAAGGAAACACTCCGCTTCCTTCTCCAGGGACGATTCGCCAAGAAATCTTTTCATTCGAGTCTTTCTGAAAAATGAATTCTAAAAAGCTTCCTTCGGGGCGACTCGCCGGCGTTGACTATGGTCGTCGAAGGATTGGTATAGCAATTTGTGATGCTGAAAGAATGATCGCAAGCCCCCTACTGGTTCATAAAACAACCGGCGACCGTCAATCCGATGCAGTGTTTTTTTTGAAACTCGTTGAACAGGAGGAAATTGTGGGTTTCGTTGTTGGACTCCCAATCCACTCCGACGGAAGAAACAGTGAAATGTCATCTGAGGTAGAGAAGTTCGCAAACTGGCTCTCAGGTATCACCAAACGGCCAATAGTCTTTCAAGACGAGCGACACACTTCCCAGGAAGCATCTGGACTACTGAGGCCTGCACGACTCACTCGTGGCCGAAAAAAAGAGCGGCATGATGCCGTTGCAGCTCAGGTCATACTCAGCGCATGGCTGGAAGGACAGGTAATGCCTCAAAATACTTCGTATATCACAGAAACAGAAACACTTGATGACTAGTAGAAAATCAGATAATCCGTCCCGTCTAATTGTCGGATGTGGCTACTTGGGCCAAAGGGTTGCACGCCGTTGGATTCAATCTGGATCAACTGTTTTTGCTACAACCCGTACCGCAGCAAATGCAGATATCCTATCGTCAGAAAATATACTTCCAATCATCGGGGACGTCACAGCTGCTGAAGGATCACCAGAAATTCTTAGTGACTTGCCAGAGGTAGACACGATTCTATGGGCGGTTGGGTTTGATAGAAATGCAAATGCAAGCTATCACGATGTGCACGTTACCGGACTCCTTCACATTCTTGAACAGATACCCAACACCCCTCGGGTCATATTCATCAGTTCAACTGGTGTGTGGGGAAACGAGACTGCTGACGACGTAGATGAGTCGACTCCTGCCTGTCCTACACGAGAGGCGGGACGGGTGTTACTTGAAGCGGAGGCCGCTCTTGAAAGGCACCCTAAGGGGCCAGGCGTCGCGCTCCGGCTCGCGGGCATTTATGGACCCAACCGACTTCCACGAGTGAGTGACATCTTAGAAAACAAACCGATTCCTGCTGATCCTGACAGTTGGCTCAACTTGATTCATGTTGATGATGCAGCCTCTGTCATCTGCGACATCACTGAACTTCCGTCACCAGAGAGCCTTTACGTCGTCTCAGATACAACTCCAATACGTCGCAAAGAATGGTACTCATCCCTCGCACAGTTTACCAACAGTCCACCACCACGATGGGCCGTTGAAACTACTAGCCTACGCGGTGGAAATAAAAGAGTAAATTCAAGTCGCATCTGGAGCGCCATACAGAAACAACCTGATCATCCGAACGCAATTGATGCCATGAGGATACTTCTCAAGCAATCCTCATGACAGTTTGCATGAAATCAAACGCACACCTAGCGTGCCTTACTCGATACTTTCCGGTCGCACATCACCACCAGACTTTGCTATGAGTGGCATCGCACCAGACAATATCGCAAGGTAGTCAGTTGTTACCCTCATAGCTTCATCGAAATAGAAGTCGCGAGTCACAACCGGACGTCGTGGTCCAGCATTTTCTTCCTGTTTTTTTTCTTCTTCTTTTTCTGCGGCTTTCCCTTCGTTCCATTCCTTCGTGAAATCTGATTCTAGAAGCGAAAGCGTTTTTTCATTTTTCCTTTCCTCATAACGAGCGATATCTGTCGCAAGCTCTAGGAATTCATCGTCACCTGCCACACGCTCAGCTGACCGCTTCCGCAGGACTTTCAACATTGGATCAGTCACTTTATCGGTCGATGTAAACTCAGCCGTATCGACTCGATCAAAGGGAATTGCGTGATCAAGATCCGCTTCTCCGACGGGGAGATGATTCGTTATGCTCGGCAATTCAACATCACTCTTCACGCCCTCCAGCTGTGTACTTAGTCCACTCGGACGATAAAACTGTTGCATTGTAATCTTCAACGCACCAAGCGATGGAGCATTTGGCAAACGCTGAAAGAGCTGCCGTCCAAGATCAAGTAGGCTCTGTACAGTTCCCTTTCCGTGCGTGGCTGAATCGCCGATGACAAGACCGCGGCGATAATCCTGAATTGCTCCAGCAACAATCTCGCTCGCGCTGGCACTGAACTTGTTAACGAGTACAACGAGCGGACCATCCCAAACCACACCGGGCTCCAAATCATCATACTGCTGCACTCGTTGATCCGCGTCCTTAATCTGAACAACAGGCCCTGTATCGATAAAAAGTCCCGTTAAGGAAATTGATTCGGGCAAAGAGCCACCTCCATTACTACGAAGGTCTAAAGCGACGCAGTCAACTCCTTGTTCACGAAACCCTTCCAGTAGCTTTCGGCAGTCACGAGTGCTGCTTTTGTAGTCAGCCCGCCCCTGCCGCGCAGCTGCCATATCCATGTAAAAACTTGGCAGATTAATTACCCCGATGCGCCAGGGACTGCCATCTGGCTTAACCCCTTCCTCAATGATTTCACCGCGGGCCGCACCGTCTTTTAATTCAATTTTCGCCCGGACAATGTCATATACCGTCGGCACCGTCTGACCAACCGGAATAACCTTAAGACGAACCACCGTCCCTCGTTTACCTCGAATGAGTTTCACAACATCATTAAGATTCATATCAACAACGTCGACCACCTCTCCTTCACGGTCCTGACCGACACCAACAATACGATCTTTTCTCTTAAGCCGACCATCTTTGTCAGCAGCGCCTCCGGGAACAAGCTCGGCTACCGTGGTATAGCCATCCTCCCCTTTCAGGGAGGCACCGATACCATCGAGTTGCAGCCTCATCGTAATTTCAAAATTCTCAAGCGTTCCAGGTGACATAAAACTGGTGTGTGGGTCAAGCGAACTCGTGAGTGATGACAGATAGGTCTCCAGCAACTCATCTGCGTTCATCTGATGCATTCGCTTTGCAAAACTTGTGTACCGACGCAGAAGCTTCTTCCTTGCCTCTTCAGGCCCAACCTTCTCCATCTTTTGAACGAGTAGGTCGTACTTGATTCGCCGTCTCCACTTATCACGGACTTCGTCCTGCGTCTTTGCCCACACAGCGATATCTCGATCGATAACAATTGACTCTTTCTGATTGAAATCAAGCTTCGTCTTTAACAGTTCCTCAACTATCGGAATCCGTTCATCAACTCGCTTGAGAAAACGATCGTAGACCTCGTACGCAAAGTCCACATCGCCCTTACGAACGAGATCATCAAGGCTTGTCTTTTTTTCTGCAAAACTATCGACATCAGATTGGAGAAAATAAATCTTGAGTGGATCGAGTGCTGATAAAAATGCATCGAACCAGCGAGATGCAATTTCATCATCTATCGGCTTACGGAGAAAATGCTCTCTTTCAAGATAACTTTTTACTGCCAGAGTAATCTGTCGATCATTCGGGCCAGGCGTCGGAGCTTCACGTTCATCCGCCGAAACACGTGCAGGCACCAACAAGATGCCCAGGAGGACTGCACAAAACAGTCTGCTCAAAGCCGATAATCTGCTGGGACGAAATGGCACAGGCCTGATAGCTACTGGTAGGTGGCAATCCACGCAGCAAACTCCTTCCAAAATACACGTAAGCATGTATGTACGAGTTCTTGCGACGGGCGTTCTCACGCGAGATCTAACCACCGCACCAAAATACATATTTATATTGTGACGATATTTCGCTTCCGTGACGAGATGTTTTTTTACGTAACGTGGTGCAAAATTTGACCTATACAATCAATTACTGCCGCAAAGGTATCTCAATCCGCGATCAACCAGCGCATCTGCAACTTCTGGAGCAGCCCCAAGCCGGGCTACTTTCACCCACTCTACAGATGGAAATTGGCTTCGTGCCTTTTCCAGATACTTCTCGACCTGGTTCTCCACATGTCCATGAAAAAGAAGGTGCGGGTGAAACACAACTCGTCTCACTGACGGCCGCCCATTGATTTCGAGCATTAATTGATCAACTGCCTCGCTCATAGTCGGTTTTGCTGCTGCAACAAAACTGATTGCAAACCGATGTTTCGCAACACGCACCATAGAGCTATACGTTGAACGCACAAAACCCCAAAGTTGATGACTAGCTGTCGGATCACTCGATCCTCGGCCAATCACAAGAAGAGCCTCACTACCGCCTTCAATGGGGGCAAGGCCTTCTATTGCCTCATAAAAGCGACGGCGAGCGAGACTTATAACCTGCTCATGCAGACCGAGCGGATCAGCCTGTGTCACGCTGAGGCCTTGACGAGCGACGGCCTCCTGCAGCGCTTGTGGAACATCTTGTTTCGCATGACCAGCAGCAAATAACAGTATCGGAAGAGCAACAACTTTTTTACAACCACGAGCAGCAAGACGCTCTACCGCCATTTCAATTGTTGGCTCAATTACTTCGAGATAACCCAACTCGACCGGAATATTCGGTAGGATCGCGTCAACTTGTGCGACAATATTTTTGGTTTCAGCCGCCCCAACAGGATTCGCTGTTCCGTGCCCGACAACAACTACCCCTGTTTCCGGCAGCACAAGTTCTTCACAGAATTTCCTGAGTTTACCACTCCGATGAGATTGCGGTTCGTGGCAGTTCATTTAAACTCATATCGGCTGGTTTAGAGACTCATGTCTCGTCCCTGATATCGTACCGTCATTTCCAAATTTGTCTGCGTATTCTTCATAGTAAAGACACGAGAACTCCACGAAAACCGTTCTCCTGTCTAATTTAGGAACTTCGCTTTATGTCGAGTAGCTCAATCCCCAGCACACCGTTGTCGCCAGAAGGCTACCTAGGGGATTCGATGTTCCAACTCGAAGCAACGCTCGTGCTCCAAATCGCGCAGCGAAACGGCCCTAGTTTCCTGCTTCGCCCAAACCAAGAGAATACAATTGGCCGGGCTGCAGAAGCCGATATTGTTGTGGCTGACAGACTCACAAGTCGCGGACACGCAGCAATATCAAGAGATGCTGTGAATGGTGAATGGCAGATTCGTGATCTCGAAAGCCGTAATGGCACCTGGGTCGATGGTCAACGCGTCACAGAAATGTCACTCCGGCCTGAAACGTCGATTCGGATTGGGACGACTGAATTTATTTTCCGGATCCCTGCCAGACGGTCACTGGAAAAATCAGAGGATCAATCTGAAACAATTCTTCGATGTGAGCCCGTTGGTGAAATAGAGGGACACAATTTTCAGCGTGCACGTGATGGAATTGTTGATGAAGGCCGCCGTACGATGCTCCTTTATCAGACCAGCATTCACCTTTTAGCCTCACGATCGATAGAAGACGTTATTGCCGCAACTGTAGAAATTGCTGCCGAACATACCGGCGCCGATGCAGTTGGCTGGTTTGAGCTTCATGAAACGAATGCCCTCGAGTCCGTCCTGGTTGTTCCACCATCTAGCAACCTCACAGAACGACTCGAAGAATCTCGCTGTCAAGAATTCGTCCGTGATGGGCATGCTGTATGGGCAAAACGAGAGCTTCATAACGAGAGTGATAACCATCACACCTACGGACTGATGTCTATCCCTGTACTCGATGGTGAACGCCCTTGGGCAGCACTTTGTGCTACTGCTGAAAACGACCGCTTGCAGGAAAATGATTTTGGTTTTTTCGTGTCGCTTATCAGCCTTGCTTCAGCTGCATGCGCGGGACACAGAAGGGCTACAGAATCGGGCAAGCCAATACCCACACCACTCGCTGCAGTCGATACAGTTGATGCGACACCCGAAGAACTACAGACAATGGCCTTTCCGGATTTTCACCAAATTTCAGAGAACCTCAGAGGCTCACTGCGGCTGGATGAATGGCAGAAGATATTGATTACAGAGGCCTTGCGCAGAACAGAGGGAAGAATACCCGAGGCTGCAGAAGAGCTTGGAATCAGTCGAGCCACTCTTTATCGAAAAATAGAACAGTTCGACCTCAACCGTGAAACATTTATTCGAGATGATTCAAACAATGTGACACAAACCGAACTGCCCAGACCGAAGTAGCCTCTTCTTATCTAGCTACTCAATGCACGAATGGAACGTGCAACATTCATTAAGATTGCACCAACACAAAACAGCGTGAGCACCGCCACAACAAATGGCATCGCATGAGACGGATGCACGGCAAACAAAAGAGATCCGACAAGTGGTCCTAGAATGCGACCGAGAGAGGCAAAAGACTGATTGACTCCCAACACCTCGCCCTGTTCAGACGAATCTGCGGATCGTGAAACGAGCGCAGAAACTGAAGGATTCACAAAAGCAAATCCCCATACTGCGAATGCCGATGCTATGTAAAAAGCAATCTTGAGCACACCGCCCTGGTCGTCAGGGGCGATGGTTAGATCAGCTGCTGTCCCGCCCTGGAACAACAACCATGAAACCATAGCTAGCCCACCAAGTCCAACAATCATCTGAACGAGACCGGCAGCCATTAACGACAGTTCGGAATATCGTTTTGCGAGAGGACGATAAAGACCACCGGCTACAACCAAAACGGCACCGATGGCGGCGAATACCAAAAAGTTATCGTCGTCGGCCATTCCAAATGCCGCCCGAGTAAACCTCGCAAGTGTTGCCTCAAAATTTGCGAACGAAAAGATCGCTAAGAAATAAATAAGAATAAGACCACCAACTGCAGGGATTCGAAGG
The DNA here is from genome assembly GCA_016776925.1 of Pirellulales bacterium. Lineage (GTDB taxonomy): Bacteria > Planctomycetota > Planctomycetia > Pirellulales > UBA1268 > UBA1268. Next base: position 43,305 of record JADHSL010000003.1, read on the forward strand.
ACCGACACGGTTCGACTGATACTAAAAAATTCTTTTGCTGCGTTGCGGCCTGGCACTCTAGTCTCACGGAAAAAGAAAATAGCCAAAAGAAGTGCAACGGATGAAAGGAGTGATGCAATCGCTCCAACGCCCCAGGGTTGCTCATCAAAAAGCTTTAAGCCAAAGAACGCGATGAGTGGTCCAAGTGTGAATCCCGCGCCAAATGCGATACCTATCAAGGCCATACCCCGTGCTCTCCGTTCTGGCGTAGTGCAATCTGCAATCACGGCAGCCGCAGTCCCCACACTTGCTCCGGCAATTCCTGCTCCAACACGTGAGAATAACATGAGGCTCAAGGCGAGTTGTGCTTGATCAAATGGTAAGGACACGGCATAGCCGTATAAGGCGTAGAAGACAACCGAACCCAGCAGGCTCAAAATCAAGAGCGGCTTTCTTCCAAATCTGTCGGACAGTCGCCCCCATATCGGACTGAAAATGAATTGCATTAGTGAGAACACCGAAAACAGAATACCTATGATTCCGCCTGCCACGACTGGTGATACACCAAGTTCACTTAAATATGGCTCAGCCTGTCTTGGCATGACCGGCAGAACGATACCGAACCCCAAAAGATCGATGAAAACTGTTAAAAAAACAATAAGAAGAGCAAACCGAGGGGGGCTTCCTTCAGATACTGGCTGTGATGTCATGGTGAACTCGTTAATAGTGAACTGGGTAGAGCGACAATGTCGCAGATTGGTATGATATGTGGAATGAAGCGTGGTACAAAAAAACAACCTACAGATCTTCCTGAGGATGCCCTGAGCGTGTCGCAGGTAACCGCCCGCGTCAAGGATCACCTTGAATCACGGTTTAATGATGTATGGGTTACAGGTGAAGTCACCAATCTAGTAACTGCCGGATCCGGCCATATTTATTTAGGACTCAAAGACGAAGCAGCACTCCTCCGCAGTGTCATCTGGAGAGGCACTCGAGGCTCACTTGCCATAGAGCCAACCGACGGCATGGAAGTTGTCTGTCATGGCCGAATTGAAGTGTACCCTCCCAGAGGGAGCTACCAACTAACGATCGACCGTTGTCATGCACTAGGAATGGGCACGCTCGAAGCAAAACTCCGTGAATTACACGCGAGACTTGAGGAAGAAGGTCTGTTTTCTGCTACCAGAAAACGAAGTTTGCCCAAGTACCCACGTCGGATTGGACTCATTACGAGCGCATCTGGAGCTGCTGTTTCAGACTTTCTCACAACCCTTGTAAACCGTTGGCCGATTGCTGATGTCGTGCTTTTTCCATCTCGCGTTCAGGGAGCAGGTGCAGCAGAGGAGTTGGCTTCTGAGCTCGTAAAGGCAGAAAAAATTAATCCATCGCTTGACGTCATCGCAATTGTCCGCGGTGGCGGCAGTCTTGAGGACCTCTGGTCATTCAATGAAGAGATTCTCGTGCGGGCAGTTGCTGCGACCACCATTCCAGTTATTTCTGGGATTGGCCACGAGATTGACCTCTCTCTTGTTGACCTTGTTGCGGACGTCCGCGGATTGACCCCAACTGATGCTGCCGTCCACATTGCTGTAGAACGCCAACAGGTTCTCGATCGGCTCCGCCTTTCGGGAAAAAGAATGAATCAGGAATTGGTTCAACGCGTTACATTCACCCGCCAAAATCTGAATCGACTCGCTGCTGCACAACCACTTACATCACCATACCGTGAAATCCATGTGAAACGCCGCCTTCTCACCGAAAAAGCACTACGGCTGCAGCAGGAAGGCTTCCAGAAAACACAACAAGCGCAAGATCAATTGACCACGGCAGCAGCTCTCCTCGAAGCCAACAACCCGCTTGGAGTTCTTTCGCGAGGCTACTCCGTTACAACGAATGCAACAACAAAAGAGCCCATCAGTTCGTGGCATCAAGCTCCTCCTGGAACCACCATTATCACACGGCTCGCTGAAGGTGAACTGTACAGTCAAGTTGAACGAAGTGTGGAGTCAAGACACCACGATACGGGCGAAAATTTAGAAGACACGTAAATAATACGACGAGGGGCGTTATGACTGAGAAAAAGTCGAAAACAACTAAGAAAAAAGCTTCTTTCGAAGAATCACTCGATGAACTTGACATGATCATTCACAAGATGGAGTCCCGGGACTTAGGGCTCTCTGAATCTCTCACTGCATACGAACAAGGCGTCACCTTATTACGCCACCTGCATGAAGAGCTCAGTGATATAGAGCAGCGAGTTGTCACTCTCGTGCGAATTGACGAAGATGGAAATCCGGTCTTCGAAAACGCCACGGGATCAGCTGAAAATGAAACCGTGGCGAACAGAACAAGAACAAAGGGGACGGCTCGGAAAGCTACACGAAAACGACAAAAGACCTCCACTGATCACCAGGAGCCTCGACACCGACTGCCCGGAATGGACGACCCCACAACTGAAGCGTAAAACACGTAGTGGAACACGCTGATTGAAAAGGGACGAGGTACCCTGAAATACGTTGGCATGAGTAAAAACACTGATTCTTCTCTTGAGACTTTTATGGACACCTCTGCCGACTCCCTACACAAGCTGGTTCAAGAAACGCTCACAAAAGTTCAGGAGTTTATCAACCCGCGACTTGAATCTGCTTTGACCTTCTCTGACCAGGCAGCACCTCGATTGGTCGAGGCCATGCAATATGCTCTTTTAGCTCCAGGAAAAAGGCTTCGGCCTGCCTTGGCACTTGAAGCAGCGCGGACGTGCGGGGGGACCTGGGAACAAGCTGCTCCAGCTGCTCTAGCGGTCGAGATGATTCATGCGTACTCCCTTGTTCATGATGATCTTCCTGCAATGGACGATGACGATTTACGACGAGGTCGTCCAACCTGCCATCGCGCCTTTGATGAAGCGACTGCAATACTCTGCGGCGACGCGCTCCAGCCACTCGCATTTCAAGTACTGGCCAGTGGCATGCCTATGGATGTTGTTCCCGAAGCCTGCCGAGTACTAGCTCAAGCAGCAGGTGTAGAATCACTCGTTGGCGGACAAGTGGATGATCTCGCTGCAGAGCGAGGCTGGGTCCCTGATCTCTCCGACCAAACACCTGAACAGCAGGTGGAATGGATGGAGAGAATTCATCGACGAAAAACTGGCCGTCTGTTCTTGGCTTCACTCGATCTTGGGTGCTTGGCTGCCGGTGGCAATGCTCAGTGCAGAGGTGACCTGAAAGACTACGGTGAATCATTCGGCCTCGCCTTTCAGATAGCCGATGATCTACTCGATGCAGAGGGTTCTGAATCGAGCATGGGCAAACGTGTAGGAAAAGATGCCGAGCGGGGGAAAATCACCTTTCCCACGGTAATTGGAAAAGAACTCAGCCGAAAAAGAGCTGATGCCCTCTCTGAGCAAGCGACGGCTGCGATCTCTGGTTACGGCCACGCTGCTGAATCACTCAGTGCACTGGCCAGATGGATTGTAAGCCGTCAAACATAGGCTTTTCACCCTCTCACCAACTCCGCAAAGGGCTGTCGCCAGCCTATAACCATATGAGGTAGACTCTTGTCCTCCGTTGATCAGATAGTTTGTTAGATTGACGAAGACGGTATTACGCAGGAGCTTTCCGAGATAATGTCGACTATCCTTCCAACAATTGAGTCACCGCACGACCTTCAGGGACTTTCTCCCGACGAGCTTGAAAATCTTGCCACAGAAATGCGGCAAGCGTTGTGCCAAGTTGCTGCGAGTAGAACTGCACACTTTGCATCGAATTTGGGAGTGGTTGAACTTTGTCTAGCGCTTCACCGTGTTTTTGACTTTAGCAAAGACCGGCTCATCTGGGACACTGGCCACCAAATCTATCCCCACAAACTTATCACGGGGAGATACAACAGGTTCGACACAATCCGGACTCGTGGTGGTCTTATGGGTTTCCCAAACCCTTCTGAAAGCCCTTACGACTTATTCATGACCGGCCATGCTGGCTGCAGCGTGTCGGCGGCTCTTGGGCTCGCCAGTGGAGACTCGCTACAGGGACACGATGATCGCCATAGTGTTGCGGTCATTGGAGACGGCGCCCTCCCATCCGGAATTGTTTTTGAAGCGCTCAACAACGCTGGTTTTTTGAAAAAGCGTCTCATTATCATCCTCAATGACAACAGAATGTCGATCTGCCCACGGGTTGGCGCTTTGGCAGAGTACCTTGATGTGGTTCGAACTAATCCTTGGTACCGAGGCCTGCGTGACAAAGCCGGGAATCTCATAAAGGGCGTGCCGATGGTTGGGGAATCCATGGAGCGAATGCTCGTCAATGTGAAGGATTCGCTCAAAGCCACACTTCATGGCGGCATGTTATTCGAAGCTCTTGGAGTTCGATACTTTGGCCCTGTAGAGGGGCACACGCTCCCGAATCTGATTCGATATCTCGAACTTGTCAAAGATGAAGAAGGCCCCATTCTGTTACATGTCCTCACAGAAAAAGGACATGGTTTCAAGCCTGCAGAAGATGATCCGGTCTTTTTCCACACACCTGCTCCGTTCGAGTGCGATGATGACGATTGTATTGTAGCGGTCAAGAAATCCTCAGTGCGGGGCTACACTGATGCTGCGAGTGCTGCTATCGCCGATTGCATGAAAAATGATGACCGAGTGACCGTCATGACGGCTGCGATGTGTCAAGGAAACAAACTGGAGACTGTAAGAGAAGAATATCCTGATCGCTTTTTTGATGTTGGTATTTGCGAATCACATGCAGTTGCTTTTGCTGCCGGTCAAGCGAAAGCTGGATGCCGACCTATCGTTGACATCTACAGCACGTTTCTCCAGCGATCTTATGACCAAATCTTTCAAGAGGTCTGCTTACAGAATTTACCAGTCGTTTTTATGTTGGACCGCGCCGGACTCACTGGACCAGATGGTCCCACGCATCACGGCGTCTTTGACCTGGGTTACATGCGACTTTTCCCAAACATGACCGTCCTCGCTCCCGCCGATGAACATGACCTCAAGTCAATGGTCGCCTGGGCACTGAGCCATGATGGGCCAGTTGCCATTCGGTATCCAAAGGCAGTTCTTGAACCAGGTCTCAGTAATCGCTTCGGGGAAGATCGACTGCCTGTCACCATGGGGCAGTGCGAACCACTTATTGATGGACCAGACGGTCTCATTATCGGGTGTGGCAGTCTTGCTGGATCATGTTTGGCAGCAGTTGAAGAACTCCAAAAAGAAGGGCTCAATGTCGGCTTGATTAATGCTCGCTTTATCAAGCCTTTGGACAAAGACACGCTCCTCAAGCGAATACAAATGAGCCCTTGGGTTGTCTCTGTTGAAGAAAACACTCTCCAAGCTGGATTTGGTTCAGCGATTCTCGAGGCCATTCACGATGCTGCTCTTCAGACTGGCCCGATACGACGGCTTGGCATTCCTGATCAGTTTATTGAGCACGGAGATCGAGCCGATCTTCTTTCAAGCCTCACGCTCGATGCGAGCGGAATTGCTGATGTTTGCAGAGAGCTTTCAGGGCAGACTGCAACAGCTGCCGTCGCTGCTCCACTTCAAGACTGACCACGTGCAAATAATTCATGGTCTTGCCCCCAGGCTCAATCCTTATGGCTGATGACACTAATCTTTCATCGACGGACGCCAGTACCACTCAAACCATGACTGGAAGCCGCCTTCGCTCAGGCAATCCAGTACGTGAAAGCCTTCGCGTAGTAATCGTCGGACCAGAAGAGGTTCTCGAAACGAAACCGCTCGCCAACGAGATTCAAAATCTCCTGACGAATCTTGGGCACACTGTTGAAACCCTGCTCGCAGCTAGAACTGAGTGGGGACCATCTCCCAGAGAAGGAACTGATTCCAACATCGCACACGATGCAGATCTGGTCATTGTCTTAGGTGGAGATGGTTCGATTCTTCGAACTGCCCGGTGGATGGGATACCAGCAGACGCCCGTGCTCGGAGTCAATCTTGGCCGACTTGGATTTCTTGCTGATTTTTCACCAAACGAAGTTGAAATGGCCATCAGTGAACTCATTGCAGGTAGGTTTCGTCTGGTCGAACACATGATGTTTGAGACATGTGTTGAACGAGAAAATAAAATGGTCGCTAGTGATCTTGGCCTCAACGAGACCTCGCTTCTTGCCGGCCCGCCTTTCTCACTTTTTGAAGTTGAACTTCACGTCGATGACGAATTGGCAACTATTTACCGTGGCGACGGCCTGATCATTAGCACTCCGGTGGGATCCACTGCATACAACATGTCTGCCGGAGGTCCAATTGTTAGAAAATCACTTGAGGCCTTTATTTTCACTCCGCTGAATCCACATACTCTTACTCAACGCACAGTTATCGACACAGCATCTCGAAGCTACAGTTTGGTGATACCATCTCCTCACAACGGCTCCTCATGTGTTGTTGATGGCCGCCTTCTGCTACCACTGCAGGCGGGGGACAAAGTCCGAATATCACGTGCGGAACCAAAATTCTGTCTTATTGAAACAAACCAGCATGGTTACTACTCCACTCTCCGTGACAAGTTGGCATGGGGAGGAGATATTCAGAACACGTCATCAGAAATTGACTGACGTGACGTGTGACGCACTTGCCCAGCACAAGAAAAAAACTGACATGAAGTACTTTGTTTTCATTTGCTTTGCCGGATTACTCACGTGCAATGGAAATCTATCCGCCCAAGACAGCACATCACCAAAAAAGACCTCACAACTCCTCCGTTATAAGTTCAGTTCTGGGGAAACTATCTCAGCAGACGTATCTCATCGAGCGATTACTGAGACCACAATAAATGGCACTACTCAGCATGTTGAAACTGCAACTGATTCAATCAAGTCCTGGAAAATAATTGGTGTTGATAAAGATGGCTCCGCGACGCTGGAGCATTTAGTTGACCACGTCAAAATGATGACACGAACAAGTGGCATGGAGACCGTACGCTGGGATAGTGACAGTCCAGAAACACCACCTGAGGGGTACGGGGGTGTTCAACTTGGCCTCGGCAAGCCTCTTTCTAAACTTACGATCGACTCATGTGGGCGGATAATAAACCGTAAAAACTTCTTTCCAAGCCCTCCTTCAAATACGGGTGACCTCATGGTCGTGCCCTTACCCGATGCCCCAGTGACCGTGGGGACGATCTGGACTGTTCCGGATACCGTAGTGGTCGACCTCCCGGGAGGGAAACGTAAGTCTGTCAGAACACGACTTCGGTATCAGGTATCGAAACTCGACCAAGATCTTGCCATCATCAAAGTAGACACAACGGTCCTCACACCTATTCACGACACCCAGACAGAATCACGTCTTCTTGAGAGAATATGGTCAGGACAAATCACATTTGATATCGGTCGTGGTTGCGTACTCAAACGGTCAGTAAGCGTCGACCGACGCGTTGTCGGATTTCATGGACCTGCATCGAGTATTCGCTACAAAGCAAGCCGAAAAGAACAACTCGTCTCCGAGTAACCGTAATGAAAACAAGTGGCAGTTATTCATGGAGACGTAGAAACCATGGGTGATAGCATCGGTTGCCTTAACCTGCACGCAAGACATCCTCAACACGGCGAATCGCCTGATCAACGTCCCACGTTGCATCTGCAAGCACGATACTTGATTGAGCCGTCATCCACTTGCGGACCGTTTTTTCAGCTGCAAGAACCGTAGAATGACTACGGCGTCCAAAATGTCGCCCGATATCAGCAAGGGCAGCGCCGGTGTGCTTTCGAGCAAGAAACATAGCCAACATTCGAGGATGATTGACGGCTCTTGTACGACGCGTTGACTTGAGGTCGGACTCGGAAATTCCAAATGCTGCACACACCGCTTGCTCTATATCAGCGAGGCGCAAACTTCGGGCACTTGACCGAACAAGGTCAGCAAGAGCTTCTCTGGCTAAATCCAACGTCACTGGAGCACCCAGCATGTGACTAGTCGCCTCCAGCCTGTTCATGCCACCAATCAGTTCTCTGGCATGACGGGTAAGGCTGTTGGCAAGAAAATCAATGACATCTGCCGGCAAATCGATTTGTCTCTTTCTTGCCAAGCCGGAAACTATACCCCGGCGTACTTCGTAATCCGGGGGCATGATTCCTGCCGTCATTCCTCCGCGCAACCTGCCTGTTAGTTCACTCCCAAGCCCAGAAAGACTTTCGATATCACGATCACTCGCAAATACTATCTGCTTACCAGCCCGGTGAAGCGTATCCACCGTACTTTGCAATTCAAGCAACGTCGCTCGCTTTCCAACAAAGAATTGCAGATCATCGATGGCTAATAAATCAACCGATCGGCAACTTCTCCGAAAGCCAGGCAGACCACTTCCATGCAGCGCTTGCAGAAAATTAGTCGTAAACTGTTCTGCTGAGAACATGGCTACGGCCAAGCCAGGTCGAGATTGACGAGCATGGTGACATATCCCTGCCAATAGATGACTTTTCCCAACACCACTTGGACCATGCACGAGCACTGGGGACATTTCACCCAGACGGTTGGCTGCTAACTCAACAGCTGCGTACGCCATCCGATTGCTCGGGCCGACCGAAAATTCATCCAACCTGACCGCGGGGCGTTGTAAACTGTGCTTTTTTGCAGTCTTCAGCGACTTTTCACGTGAATTGTGACAATCAGATCCAGCACGGAAAGATTTTTTCTGAATCCTTGGTGCGTTGTGAACTTCGGACCTTTTCGGATCGGGAATAGAGCCCCTCTGGGTACCGGCCTCTTTCATATCATCAGCAGGTGCCGTGACTTCAGAAGAGACTTCCTCAAGAGGGCTCCAATTTACTGCCACAGGCCCGCCCAAGATTGTGCTAGCACACTTTGCCACATCTTCGTTGAACGTCTTCCTGAGCCAGTCTCCGGGGTAATTAGGGTCATACAGGACAACCACCTGAGAGAGGCTCTCTTTCGCTACGGCTTCAGAGACATGAACCTCAAAGTTGTCACCAAACCACACAGCAAAACGCTCGTTTCCAAGCCTGGAAAACAGTGCTTCTTTTATACGTTCACCTGTTACACATGACCCAACAAACGAGGGACTTTCCTCCTCACATGATTCCGTTGGGGGCTTCGATATGCTTGGTTCCGGAACTTTCGGAAGGCTTACTTCACCTATAGGCTGAAGTTGACCTCTCCTAGAACATCCTCGAGAAGCTTGGGATGCTTTTTGAAACTGTCCTGAAGGCTGGTGAGAGTTCATTTTTGCCACGTTTTGCGACACTCCATGTCCCGGGGCAGCTCCCGGCATTAATCCAATGAAATCGATCTTTGGCTCTGAACAAGATCACTTATCCTTCATGACCAAGTTCATGGCAAAGAAATGCTCCCGCTCGGCTGTGAATATAGAAGTGCTAGCAATGCTGTCAAACGACCTCTCAAATAAACGCTGTTCATGGCTGTCTTGTGGTCATGATGTTGTTGAAACCATTGGTGGAAAAGTTGTGGGTTGGATGCATGACGCATTTCTCCTCGTCAAACCAGGTCTGCCAGCAACTTGTTGGGATGGTTACTTTTCAGGCTTTTGTACAATTTTGATCAAAAATGACATTATTTCCTACTGTCTCCTGAAAACTGAGCTGAAGTCCACTAAACTTATTTGAGTCGTTTCCTCCGTCGATACCTCTTTGGTAGATCACCATGCTGAAAGCTTTTTTGGGTTGTTGCAGTGGTATCAGTTTGAAACTCTGGTTTTTCCCATGTGTGACTTTTATTTTTCTTGCACTCCCTACGCACAACGAAGTGCGTTCCTTCGCGGAAGAATCTCCTGAAAAATTAGCACCTGATGATATTTCGATCGGCGAACCGCTTCAAATCCCACTCCATTCGGGCAAGGAAGTACTTTCGGCTAAAAAAGGATCGGAAACCACGGATTCCAATTCTTCACCACGTGAAGAACTGATTCCCCATAATCGCATCACAACAGAATCCGAAGATGAGAAGGATAAAAAGAAAAAAAACTTATCAGAGACAGTGACCGTATTGTCAAATGGACAGGAAAAGACTGACGACAATTCGACAAAAAAGAACTCTTCAAAAAACAAGAAAGGGCCACAGGGTTCTGGCTGGCTCGGGCTGATTGTTGATGACTCAATTATCACTGGAAGACTTGTCATCGTGAAGGTTTCTGATCTGAGCCCGGCAATGCAAGCAGGCATAAAAGCCCAAGATGTGCTCTTGGCAATAGACGGCGAGCCTGTCCAAACCGCGGATCAACTGGCAGCACTCCTCGCAGCGATTCCACCAGACAAACAAGTGCGAGCCCTGATTGGTCGCACTGAAGGCGTCAACGAAGTCACCATGACCGCTCGTACCCGGCCTCCTGTAAGTCGTACACCTGCGCAGGTTCCGCTCTCCCAGTTAGCTGATAGTCGAGGATTGTCTGCCTCGAAGAATGAAGCTTCTCGATTCACTCAATCACCGACCCACACGGATGGTTCAGGCACGCCAGTCCCTCCACCATCTGTCACAGTCCCTCCACCATCTGTCACAGTCCCTCCACCATCTGTCACAGTCCCTCCATCAATTGTCTCAACACGACCTGAGCAACCCGAGACAAACCAATCGTCTCGATTTTCTACTCCCAACAATGCACAGCCAACCCCGGCTTCGCAGGCAGTTCGTTCACAAGCACCGGCGTTTGAGCAACCTCCAGCAATTAAGCCATCAGGACGCACAGTACCTGATAATTACCAAGGCCGAACTGCATTAGGAGTCCGAACCCTACCGATTGATTCGGCAACTCAAACAAGATACAGACTGCCAAGCCAGACAGGAGCCTACGTCTTTGGCGTTGTACAAAGCCTTCCTGCATCCAATGCGGGCTTGCCTCCTGGAAGTGTCATTGTTGCTTTTGACAATCGCCCCGTGCGATCGCCTGATGAGCTGAATCATTTTGTCAGGACTACCGCACCAGGCACATTGGTTTCACTTCAGTACGTTTTGCCTGGTGGCCAATCAAGGCAAACGAATGTTGCTCTACAAAGCATCAATCCAGCGCTTGAGCAAGCGCTGATTGGTGTGCCTGCAAATGATTTACCTCCCGACACTCTGAACACTCAGACAGTTCGTCGACGTTTACCTGAACCTGCAGATTCAAAGCTGCTTCAGAAAAAGCCAGAGAACACTGCTGCAAAACCTGTTCTTCTCGAAACGGAAATTCAACTGCTCCGAGAGGAGATTCTGCAATTAAGAATACGGATCGAGATGCTCGAGCAGAGTGACCATCCGGATAAAAAAAGACAGTATCGAAAACTTCTCTGACTACCCAGCCGACCGTCAGAAGATCATTCCGTATCCTTAAAGATTTTCTGGTGAATGCTCGGTTCAATTCCTAGACGGTCGAATTCCTCGGCAAGAGAAATTCCTTGAGGCCCTTCTAACAGAGTTGACCATTTTGCAACTCGGGAAACCTCAGGCCACACAGTGCAGTCACCACTTCGGCGCCCTCCTGCAAGAGCCCATCTTTCTGCGTCATTGCTCAAGTAATTCAATACCTGCTCTACTCCAACACGGTGTGTCTCGAGACCATCGCGGTCAAGGTTTGGGGGGATATAAATTGGTCGGCTCACCACGGCACGACTCCGACTCCCCGGCCGTGGAATTGCGAACTTATCCCACGTGCCCAACCGCCATGGTCGATCATATCCAAACCCCATCGCGACAATTGGAATTTTCAGGGTGCTTGCAAGAAACACGCATCCAACAGCAAGACGACGGCGAGGGCCGCGAGGACCATCGGGAGTAATCGTGAGGCTTTCATTTCTCGCCCTATCAGACAATTCTCGCAGAGCAGTTGAGCCACCACGAAAGGTACTCCCACGAACCACACCAAAACCCATCATCCGTGCAACTCGATCAAGGACATTGGCATCGTCATGGCGAGACAAAAGCATTGCTATATTGCAGTGTCCACGTAAGTAGAGTGGTAACAAAATATTCTCGTGCCAAAAAATATATATCTTTGGACCGCGAAAGTCTTGATGAACAGGGTCTACTAATCGATCACCGTACTGTACCCGAGAGCGTACCGTTCCGAGCCATCGGCGAATAACAGCTGCCGCTACGAGAGAGCAGCTACCTATAGCCAATTGAGATTGTATTTTCATGGAAAAACTTATTCGCTTTTTACACACCGAATATTTGACTCGTTGACTGGCACCCCGAAGACTGAGGGAAAAAAACACATCTCAGACTACACTAGCCCTCAGAGGAATCAGCCAGCCTGGGAACCAACCCCTCCCAAACCCCCTGAAAAACTTCTTCCGCAGGGCCAGACATGAAAACGGAACCTTGCCCATCCCAAGACAAATCCAGCTCGCCTCCTGGCAACTCCGCTCTGATTGTTCCATCAGTACGGCCAGTAAGCCTCCCGGCAACACATACGGCTGAAGCACCTGTGCCACACGCCTGAGTGGGCCCACTCCCTCGCTCCCACGTAACCATCTTCACTCGATTGTTTGATTGACACTCGACAAAATGAACATTTACCCGATGTGGAAAAAAACTATGGTTTTCAATGATTGGTCCAACGGTTTCCAGCGGAACTTTCTCAACATCACCACAATAAAAGATTGCATGGGGATTACCCATCGAAACGCACGTCATGCGAGCATCTAATCGCGCCAAGTCCCACCAGTCAGAATGCTTACCAATAACTGCTGAAACAGAATCAATAACGGGACCATTCATCAGAGAAGCATCGACCGGGATATCCGCTGGTTCAAGCAAAGGCCGCCCCATATCAACCCGAACCTGACTAAGCCTCGAGTCTGACGGTGATACAACAAGGTCTAGAATTCCTCGCCCGGTCTCAATAGTCAAGTTACCAACTGCTGCATACCCACGTGAGACGACTATGTGCCCGACACACCTCACGCCATTTCCACACATTTCTGATTCACTACCATCGGCATTAAACATTCGCATTCTTGCTACTGCTTTTTTCGACGGCTCAACAAGTATCAAACCGTCTCCACCGATGCCGCGGTGCCTATCAGCGAGCACTCGTGCAAGGGCGGCGGGATCAAATGACGCTGATTCGGCAAAGCGATCGATATAAACATAGTCGTTCCCCAAGCCATGCATTTTAATAAATGAAAGACCTTGGCGAATCATTCTGTCGTTCTGCGTCACCTTCATTCCACTCCTAGAAAATATTTTCATTACCACACAACTGCTCATTACATACGACTATTCTTTCATCTCATCAAGTAGCCGATCACGAACACCCGCCAAGACTGTGGCACATATCTTACGGCGCAACCTACCAATGTAGCTATAAATCACTTTCACTTCTTACTTCCGGTCGGCGGACGGCTAGCCGTCCGCCGAAGCTTGGTCTTTCCTTGCCGCTGAGACTGCAACTTTTGTATGGCTGCGGCGAGTGTGGGAAACGCTTCAGTAGAGAGTTCAGGCGACCCCAGGGACCCGTCGACATGTAAAAGGAGGAATTGCCCGCTGGCACCTCCGAGCATGCGTTTCATCGCCGGAAGTTGCTCCTCTGCATCTCCCATTATCGACCGAAAAGTCATCTGAACGTCACCATCAAAACCAACTTCTCCATTCCCAACGAGACTTATGGCATCGCCTGCTAACTCAATTTCATCAAGGTAAGCATGAGGACCTGCAATGCGAAACTGAATAAAACTTGAGCCGAAAGCATTTCGATCGGGTGCTTTCACTCGGAGCATCTTAAGCATTGCTACTACAAGGGGAAGTTCGTAAACATCTGCATCACGAATCCGCATCTGACCATGACCACGTAGAGAATGAGTCCCGGCGCGACTGCCACTAACCTCAACAGAACCAAAGACTCTCCCTTTAAAACGATGAGGAGTTCCATGGGAATCACACACAATGCGCTCAAGATCTGCATCGGCAAGGGAGGCTGAGACCGTAAAGCCCCCAAGCCCCGAAGAGGACGCCATGCCATCAACTTCTATTATTCCTCCAGCCACCTTGGCAGAAAGTCGACGAGGCGCCATACCATCTGATACCGTCATCGCGCCAAATCGCACTCCTGATTGATCCATAAGAATTGGGCCTCTCACCTGAGTAAGCTGAATACCTCGCCAGATCGCGCTGTCTAAATCTATTTCTCCAACAGCAGACCATCGTTGTCCGTCAGTTTTGCCCTGAAGGCTTAAGCCGCCATGCACATTATTCAGCGCCACACCTACGTCAAAGCACCCCTGCTCTACATCAAGATGGCAATTCCAAGAAGCCGCACAACGACGCTTCGTTGAACTGCCTTGCTGCACAACGTTCGTTGAATAAACATCGAGACTGCCATCGATTGAAAGTAATCCGCTGGGGCCTACGGTTGCTAATGCTTCCTGCAAACCGTTCGGTAGAGCACGCAACAACTCGTGATCGGCACGAAACCGGTCAGCTGACAAATGGGAAAGTGAAACATGCCAGCTTCCGTCCGGAAGAAATCGACAGTTCCCTTCTGTAGAAACAGTTGTACGTGCATGCACACCCCGCCACCCAGAAAGCTGAAGAAGGCCGTTATTCCAGCTAAGCCTTCCTTGCAGCTGCTCTAAGCGGTATGGGAACCAAGCAGGCTCGATTGACACTGTGTTTGCGTGTGGAATTGCATCAAGGATGACTTCTGTCTTTTTTTGTTCAACAGTATGTTTTACAGTTGCAACAAAATCTGCTTTCCCTCGCGGCGCAAGGTCGTCCCAGAAACGACCAACACTAGCCGGAAGCGCGTCCCGCAATTCTTGATCCAACACAACCTCACTACCGGATAATTCGAGCGTAAGCACGCCTCGTTCTCCTGCACTTCGGTCAAGGCGACCAGAACAATGAACGATTCCAGTATCGTTTCGACCTGTTATGCCCGTAAGTGTCCAATCTTCTCCGACCATCTGCACAGACCCCTGCACGTTGGTTAACGGATACGGAAACCTGACATCCTTGAGAGTGCAGTCCCTAAGTCTGATATCAAGTGAATTCGAGTGCCCTTTGGGAAACGTAGGGGCACGATCCTGGCGAAAGACAAAATCAAAGGTCCCATTGGCATGGAGGCGTTCTAAGATTTCAGCTCCTCGAGCAGGCATTGCAGTCAACAATCGTTCATCGATTGGCATGTCTCTGCCGCGAACCTCAACGTGGCCTACCGAACCAGTATCTGCCAATTGAACCACACCATTTACTTGAACAGGATTACCGCCAGCCTGACCCGTCAAGTGCATCGTGAGCTGATTGTCTTCGAAGATCACAGTACCAACTGTCCTATCAAGTCGGTACGGAAATCGATAATGAGTCAATGCAATATTTCTGCATCGCAGCGACACTTTGGGTTTTGTAAAACCATTCTTGCGATGGACTTCGGCTCGAACATCAACCTCGCCTTGGGGGAGAATTTTTTGCCAGTGCCCTAACCACTCCGGTGGTAGAAATGGCTGCCATTGCCTACCAACAATGAGCCGCTCTGCTTCAAGAAGGCATTCGAAATCAGACTGCTTTGACCACCCTTTAACTCTTGCAGAACCTTGAAAATGTGATCCACCTGACTGGGCAACGATAGATTGTATTTCAGACCCACTCTGATTAGCCGTAAACGTTGCTGCGACATCAGCTAATGAAAAAGGTAATCGCTGATGCTCGAAACGTCCATCACTCACATGGCCACGAACATCAAATATCGTTTCAGCGAGAGCATCCATAGATCCCGCAGCAGACAATGAAAGCGAGAGTCGCATACTCAGGCCATCAATTGTCTCTCTCCACCACGTATCTTCAAAGAACTGGACTGGGCCTAGAGACAAGAGCCGTGGCTGAAAATCAAATTCTTGAAGAACTGCCTCCAACTCAAAACGTTTCGCAGAAAGCGACACTGCACCAGAAACCGTAAGGTGCTCAAAAGTCTGTCCATTAAGGCTCAGATGCATCTTTGACCATAGTGCCCCTTGGCTATCACTTACCCCTGGCTCTAGTTCGAGCCGCCCTTGCTGAAATGTCTCCTGAAAAGACGTTTCAACGTCTTCATAAAGTATTGTGGCTGATTCAACAGAAACTGGAATGGCAACATTTGCATCTGAATTCCCAAATAATTTTTGAATATTCCATGTGCCATTCTGAAAATGGACTGCGTGCAATGTTGGCCGTACCACTCTGATAGAGTCGATGTCTGGCTGCCCCATTGCAAGATTTGTTAACGTGGCATCGCATGCGAGATGCACTTCCTCGACTCGCAGAATCTGCTGCCAATTCTCAGGCATGGTCTTGTCGATAAGTGACAGCCCATGAATCACTATGCCCTCACCTTTGTTGAGACTTGCTTGCTGCACATCAACCTGCAGGCTGGGAAATCGTTCAGCAAGTACGTCTTCAACACGCGCACAAATCTCATCATTAATGCGGCTTGTCCCAACAGCTATTGCTGCCACGACTCCCGCAAATGTAATAGGGATAGCCCAACGGACGAGCGACCAAAGCAAGTCTGAGAGACTGTTCACGCGCAACCCTAGAAAATGAAAAGCCTGATTGAATAAAACAACGAAGAGAGACGATAGAAGTGACGCCTCTTGTCGGTCAAGACACCAATATGACTACAGCCCCCCCTGATCCCCGCAGACTACAACTATCAACTAACCTTCGCAGACCACCACGGCACGACAGAAACACAGCGTTGACACCGAAATCTTTAGCTCCAACAGAAACTGCTTCCCTACACCAAGATATTCTTCATTGTGTCTCTCTCCCTGTTGTGTGATTAAAAAGTGGCACTCATGTTCTTCATTTCACCTGAAGTGAAAGACCTTTACTGGTGAGTCGAGCATGAATTCCGCCAGGTAGATCAACTGCATTCGGAACAGTACTTCTTTCCAAACTGCCACAAAAAATCATTTCGGTTAACTGCTTGAGATGTTTGCTAGAAAGCTCCTGCCGTGGCCAACCTTTCCTTTTCCAGATTTCAATTAATGCCTCAGGCATGATATGCAGATCATCTCCTACTCGTTTTTGATGAATGAGTATTTCACCATCAGGCTTTTGCTCAATACTCTTTTCAATCATTACATCAATTGTTTTTGAACGAGACGACATTTCCACACTTGCTTGCTCCCCGAACCTCACGAGAGACTCTATCGCAGCCGGATAGGGACCAGCTTCAGCTTCTGCCAAAACATGATGGCGAAGAAAATTCCTAGCAAAACACATTTGATTATTGGACTTATCTTCTCGCCACTCTTGTCCAATTGCTTCGAGGAATTCCCGTGGCTTCTGTCTTCTTATTTTTAACAAAGGACGAACCAGACTTACCCCTTTACAGAGCTCACGGGCCCCTGCCATGCCCGCCACCCCTCCAAGGCCAGTCCCGCGTAGAAGACGATGCAAAATTGTCTCCGCCTGGTCATCACGGGTATGTCCTACAGCGACGTGTCTTGCTCCAATCTCAAATGCCAGCCGAGAAAAAAAGTCGTAGCGGAGTTGTCTTGCTACTGCCTCCGTACCACCACCTTGCTGCACCTTAGATGCTTCTTGAATACGAACTTTTTCCCAATAACAAGAGAAACCGAGTTGCTCGGCATGCTGAACAACAAACTCCCGATCACGACTGGCCTCGGGTCGGAGATCATATTCAACATGGGCAACAGCTACCGATGGACTCTCTTCCCGTCTTGAGAGTTCTGCCAGACTGCACAAGAGAGCCATGCTATCCGCCCCACCGGACACACCAATGATAACTGGCTGCTGCCAATCCCAACTGGATGGCAACCCATCAGAAACGTCAGCCGAAAATTCAGAGAGTCCGTCGTTGATACTCATTGCCCAACACACATGATCCTAAACACACACGCCTTTGAGCCCCAATTCTTCAGTGAAACCTCGCAGCAAGGCTTCCTCTTTTCTCCATCCTACCACTCTAGACAAAAAACGCTGGTATTTGCCAATTCCGCACGGACAATCCATGCCTTCTTCAACGAACTGCCGTTGAGATCGGACGACTTATCTCGTTAGCCTCTCGTCCTCGCAACAAAGCCATGACTCTATCTCACCGAGGAAATGAAATGAGTGTACTATCCGGACATACAATCAATCGGCCTGTCTGGATCTTCATTTTAGGATGTGGGCTTCTCCTTAGCACAAGCGGATGCTCCACCATACTGACCGTTGCCTATCTGTTCCACCCAGAAGATGTTCCAGCTGAATACAGTGGACTTCGTGGGAAGCACGTGGTGGTTGTGTGCAAGCCAATTGTTGAACTTGAGTTTACAGATGCCGGAACCGCTCGTGAACTTGCAGAACGCATTGGTGCAAACATTCGTGAAAATGTTCGTGGTGTAAAAATCATTAGTCAGCAGGAAGTATCACGATGGCTTGATGAAAACGCTTGGGTCGACTATCCAACTCTCGGAAAATCTGTTGACGCGGATTTAGTTGTTGGAATCGACCTCGACCACTTCTCTTTACACGAAGGATCGACGCTTTACCGCGGAAGAACAACAATTCACATGCAAGTCCATGATATTAAAGATGACCTCATTGTATTTGATAATAGAATGGAAGATTTCACATTCCCAGCAGACAGTGCTATACCAACGGCCGACCAGTCTGAGCAACAATTCAGAGGACTTTTTCTACGAATTCTGGCAAGCCGTCTTTCGCGATGCTTTCATGCCTATGAAAGCCGAGCTCATTTCGCTGAAGAAAATCTGATCTATTAAGAAAGAGTACGCCGTCATGGATCGCCATTCATGTCCGGGCTATTAATCTGCTCTGAAGTAAATCGCTTACCTGCACCTCCAAAAAAATAATCGTCCCCAATCGTCAATCATCGAGTGCGCAAGATCACCACACTATCCTGTGTCACCAGCAGATGAACGAACTTTGCGATCCGAACACAAACTAGCTAGATACGCTTGAGATTACGCTTCGGCATCGGTGGACCAAGTGACCGAGGCTTGTCGTCACGAGGCATAGGCGTGTTGTTATTTCCTGGTGGCCGCGGCTTTGGAGGATCATTAATACCTGTGTGAATTTCATCCCACGCATATCCAAGCGGCTGGCCTAACTCGCGTTTCGCGAGAAATGCCCAGGGTGTCCCTGGATGATCTTCGACAACCTTACACAGGTACTCGCGAGCTTGATCTGCATATTTTTCAGTTCGTGAACCAACATTTACGATGTCGCTTGGACGCAATACCCACGTGTCACTTTTGGGTCTCTGGAATTGCATGCCAGATTTCGCACGAGCAAGCATGAGATTGTACGCATCTGTCCGAACTTTCATTGCCAAGATTCGGCCCATAGCAAGATCAAACCCAGCTTTCCAACGTTCTTCCTCAATACGCTCTCTATCCGGCAGGCCTCGCAAAAGCTGCGAATAAATTGCGTCGACTCTTGGCTGTAAAACAGCCGCACTTCTTTGGGCCAAAGAAAGAAGGTTCGCTAGCTCACCTTCACTTTTTTTAGGAAACACTGTCTCGGGAGAGACCATCGGCCTCAGATTTGTTGCTGCTGCTGCTGTGACCAGCGATTGCTTCGCTGCATTAGATGCCACTTTCTGCCTTAACTTTGTCGCTGAGACATAGTCTGGTTGATAGTCCCGAAGCAACTCTTGGTCAAAAAAGTATCGAATACGCGATGACATCGGTGCCGTCGCTCGGTCAGGCACACGGCCCCGCAGGTTACGATTCGCGTGGACGGCGATATAAACACCACCCGTTTGGTAGCAAAGTTTTGACAAACTAAAAGGACCAAACCCTGAATCGATTGCCTCATTCGAAAGCGAATTTTCACTGATCTGTATTGCTTCTGGAAAAAGTGTTTCTGGCCCTTGTTCAACCACTGCCCAATCTTCTACCGACGCATACGTTGGATCGAACTCAACATACTTCATTTCAATAAACCGCTGCCCAAAAGGTGCCGGCACGCCGACAACACACACAGAAACACCCAACCGCCTACAAATTGTTGCAACCTGATCCGCGAGAGACTGGTCGTCACCAACCTCATCCGTAAAAACAATAATCATTCCATTTGAACGACCAACCCGACGGGTGACGCTCAAACGCTCTGCGGCAGCACGAATCGCAGTGAATGTCTTTTCAACACCACTATTATCAACCTCAATTCCTTGAATCGCCTCAACAACTTCACTGGAAACGCGCGTCGGCTTATTCACAATAAATTTAAAACGCTGGCCATATGCCAATACAAGGTTTGTTAAACCAGCCGGTGCGTCACCCTGACTATCATGACTCAACTCACGAAACACCCGTTTTAAACGACTCGCTATTTCTTGACGCTGACCTGCAAGGCTCACTGACTGGTCGAACACCCAGCATACAGTTGTTGGAGCATCTTCAAGTGAGCGGGCAATTTCAAGACTGAGACGATCAATTGCACCACTTGCTCCAGTTGCTGCCACACCAACATTCACCCCAACTACAGTCTCAATAAGTTGGTCTACCTCATTCGGCCCCATGGACTCAAACGTTACGGGCTCAATACGAACACTTTTTGGCACAAGCATATTCTGCGGAGGAGGAATGAAAGGAATATCTGCTTTGTTTGAGGATATTGCCTCTGCAACCGTTACGCCTCGTTCACTTAAGGCACCAAGTTCCTTAAGGTCCACATCAGAAACTTCTAACTCTTCCGGCTCGAACACAAACTCTGGTTCTGGCTCAGAAATTGGTTGCTCAATCTGAATTGCTGGAGCATGAATAATTAAAGGATCGATCGTAATGCCCGCCAAACAGAGCAGTACAATTCCGTGCAGTCCAAGACTTATGAACCACCCTGATTGTCCGCTCTGCTTTCTCAATCGATTCTCTTTTACTACACCTGGCACTTGAGGTGGCAGGACTTCTCTGCGTGCAGAAACTGGTCGGTTCATTCCCTGAGCCGACGGTGAACCGCTCTTCAATGACAAAAAACTACGCGATTTCATTACAAAAAGCCTGCCACAAGAAAACTCTACAACCACCTCATATTTTGATAAATTATACCTCCCCGCCCGCAATCTTTTCTTCTGGATGGCTCCCTATGATCCACTTCACCGATAAAAGCACTAATTTCAACTGTCATTTTCAGAACAAGACACCAAAATGGCAACCTGAAGACAGGCATTCTTTGGGTCAGGTATCTCATCGTCAGCCTATCAAGACAGTTGGGCGGATTCTTTTTCGGCAACTCATTCATAAGAAATTGATGGCCTTCTGTCTCATCGCAAGTACATGTTGGGTGATGACAGCACAAAGTGCTGATGAAAATTCTACGAAAAAAATGCCGGCAGTTGAGCGAGTCAAGAACCTCATAACATCCGATGGCGTTCCTCTTCAACTTGTGTACTATCCATCACAAGGAAAACCGACCGCAACAGTTATTCTTGTACACGACATTGGTGGCTCGGAAAAAACAGTACGAAAACTAGCCTCCGGCCTCCAGAAAGCTGGTTGTGCAGTTGTAGTCCCTGACCTTCGGGGACACGGAGCCAGCAAAAACGATAATCTCGACGTCTCTAAGAAAAGGCTTCTTGTAAATCAACTACGCATGATTCCTGCAAGTGGCGGTGGCAGAATCCGTACAAGTGCCAATCTCAAAGGCGACCTCGAAACTGTTCGAAACTGGCTTGTAGAGAAAGAGGCCGAGGGTGATATCGATCTCGAACAACTTTGTGTTATTGGATCCGGACTCGGTGGCACACTCGCCGCAACATGGGCCGTAGCTGACTGGCATTGGCTCCCGAATACTCAAGGTCCCCAGGGACAGCAGGTTCGGACTATCATCCTAATTAGTCCTGTCTGGGCCGATCAGGGAATCTCCATCACGAATGCTCTCAACGCTCGAACGACCTCTGGTCGGGGTGAAGTGAAACCGTTGCTGGAACACCTGCCAGTCATGATTATTGCTGGAAGCGACGATCGGCAATCAAGCCAACTTTTCCAGCAATTAAAGGGTGCACGTCCCACGAGTTGGTTTCAGGAGTCTGCAAATGGAACAAAGCAGCAAAGTAAGAGGCGACCTTCACCAAACCAACCTAAAACAGGGCCACTTGTCTTTGAAGAAATACGGTCAAGCCTTCGAGCAGACAAACTCGCATCTCTCCCCTCAGGCAATCGTACCCCGCTGCAATTGTGCGCATGGTTTATCAGTGAAACATCATCTGTCGATGATTAAGAAAGCCTTGCTCGATCCATATTGCCTTCATGATCCAATACAGAAAAAACCAAAAAAGGATTTTCCCTGTAGATCACGGAAGTCGTAATTCTGTGCCGGGCACAAGTAATGCAGGGCTACGCAAGTGATCTCGATTCGCATTAAAAATTGCATCTGCCATGCGTGCGTTCCCGTATACACGCTGAGCAAGTGAGGCTAACGTCTCACCAGGTGCAACGCGAATCGTGCCGCGACTGCGCCGGCTGGATATATCCTCGCGACCAATTGGCTCTAGTTTTGGTGGTCTTCCGAGCCACGGTCCACCTGTACCTTCGAAACTGCGGTGACTTTGCATTGATACATCATTTGGCATTGATGTCGTGTGGACTGAAGCCTGGACCGGCACTTCTGCACCGATCGTATCCGACGGTTCAATCTGACGGCTGTCTTCGTATACCGACCCGTTGCCAAATAAACGCCACGCTGGTGGCACGATCATCTCAAAGCCAATTGGCAACACTTCTGGATTCGATAGCCGATCAGCATTCACCTGCCACAGGGCTGATGCAGCTTGTGGATGTCCATACAAGCGTGTTGCAATCCCTGTCAAATCATCACCATCCTGTACACGATAGCGTTCCGGAATAGCATCTGGTACATGCCGATGTGGGCCTGCGTTTTTCCTTCGAGTCAGTTGGGGATGATTCGCTGCAGCAGCGTGTGATCCATCCAAGAGTGGAGGTGGTGGCATTTCAACGGTCGTACGATATGCACCATACATGCCTGGCAACGCGTTACCTGGCGTACGCTTTGGCATTCTCTCTGGCGTGACGAGTTGCGGTTGTGAAGGTAATGACATTCCCTCCAGTCGACTCAACCCTGAGCCCGAAGGATTATTGATCTGGCGAATAACGCGAGTTCCCTCCGGACTTTTTACAGGAACGGTAAATGAATTTGGCATCGACTGAGATGTTCTGTCCCTGCCAAAAGGACTCGTTTGCTGAGAAGGACCTTGCGTCACTACGTCGCGGGAGGCATCACTCAAGACAGAGGAAATAAATGGAGCCGCAACAAAGCCGCCCGCCACAACCATTCCTAAACCAACAAGAAACCGAAATATTTGAACAAGGCTTGTCATACTTTCACCACAAGGAGGCTGGGGACTGCGTTGGGCAGGCACAATAGGGCCTACGCAACTGCTTGCATCCTTGCATTGGAAAACGCCTGGAATCGCGTACTACGATTACTCGCAACTATGCGACATTTTTTAATGACATGCGTTCTAAGAACAACCTTCTTCGATAAAAAGACTATCTGGCGGTTCTTGCCAAGCCTGCACAATCAGCATGAACCGTAAGGGTTCCCAAGAGTATCGTCACGTTGGCTCTGCTATAGCCTGACGCTTCACGGGCGCCGGATTTCCGACACTCCCTTGCAACCAAAGCACGATCGGTGATGCAATCACAATGGTACTGTAGGTACCACTGATGATGCCTATCAGAATTGCGAACGCAAAGGCATGAATGCCTTGTCCGCCTAAACAGTAGAGAATGATGGCTGCCAACAGGGCTGTTCCCGACGTTAGTATTGTTCGACTCAGCGTCTGATTAATAGCTCGATCAACCATCTCAGTGGAGACAGCTGAACTCTTACCTCGTATTTCTCTCATCCTGTCAAAAATAACGATCGTGTCATTAATTGAAAAACCCACGATCGTCAGCAGTGCGGCAACGACATCAAGACTGATCTTGAAATCATCCACAAGCGCCCAGCCTAAATATGGGGCAACATAAACACTCAGTGCAATACACGCTATTGTCACAAGAACATCATGCAGCAGTGCGACGACTGCTGCCAATCCAAATGCCACATTTTGAAATCGCAACCAGACGTATGCAACAATCATTACAAGGCTGGCCAAAAGAGCATAAACGGCTGTCACCTTTGTGTTGCCGGCGACTTTCCCACCTATTGAATTCGCCGAAAGATAAATTGGCGTACCTGCCAACTGGCCCGCAACTTGCTCCAACACTTTGCGAGTATCCTCCGGGGCAAGCGATGTAGACAACGACCACGTGCGATACGGTTTCTTTCGTGTTTGCATTCCGGGGGACGTCAACTCAAAAGCAACCCCCTCGTGGCCAGCTTGCTTAAAAGCCTGTTCGATAGTCTCTTGCAAAGTTACTTGATTAATCTTCTGCGGGAAATCAAGTTCAACAGCAGTACTCAATGATTCGAGTGCCTGGGGACTACTTTCTTTACTCGTTTTAGGGTCACTTCCATCTTCGTTTGCCTCAGAACCTGCCGGTCCCTGCGAATCGCCAGAAGACTTGTCAGCGGTTGATACGATTTCACCAAATCCCATTGAGTACGTCGCCAACCTGCCTGGGAAGGAGGTTCGAAGCATTTCCTCAACTGCGTCGCCACTCCGCTCCGACGTGTCGATCTTATATCGTAGATTTGCCGGGACATCACCAACTGTTACTGAACTCACAGCAACATCAGGCAGGCTTGAAACGGCTTCCCGCACAGAAGAAATATCGAGCCCTTGGTTTTCCTTAAACGCCACCTGAACACTTGTGCCACCAGTAAAATCAATATCAAAAATACCCTGTCCTCGCTGCCATGCTGCAACAAGCCCAATCGTAATAAAAACAAGCGATACGATAACGGCTGGTCGCACCCACCGCACAAACTCATAGTTAGTTTTTCCAAACAAGCGAGCCATTGAAAGAGTCTTGAGTAGACGTTTTTGTTCAGCAAGATCAAAAATAACTCGTGAGCAAAAAACAGCTGTGAATAAATTAAGTGACAGGCCAAGGATCAGGGTGACCGCAAAACCCTTCAGTTGATCTGTGCCTATAGAGAACAGCACAATGCCCGTAATCAGTGTTGTCAGATTTGAGTCGACAATGGTTGAAAACGCCCGCTGAAAACCATTCCGTATAGCCATGCGAACAGATGCGCCGCGGTCCAGTTCTTCTCGCATCCGTTCGTAAATAAGCACATTCGCATCGACAGCCATCCCGACTGAAAGCACGAGGCCAGCTAATCCAGCTAACGTAAAGGCAGCTTTGATAGAAATCATCAGCGCCACGACCAGAACAATATTCAACAAAACGGCTAAATCAGCGACTATCCCAGAGAATCGGTAATACATGAGCATGAATGTCAGAACAACAATTGTTGCCAGCAACATAGCCCGAGCCCCGGAGCGAATCGTGTCAGCCCCCAACTGCGGACTAATTTTCTGCTCACTAATTGGATCACTATACAAGGCAGCCGGCAGACTACCCGCATTCAATACACCAACAAGAAATTCAACATCTGCCTGTTTAAAGCTACCGGTAATTTGGCCGTCGCTTGAAATCGTACTTCGAATCGTAGGTGCCGATAGTAGCACACCGTCAAGCACAATCCCCAGCCGACTGAGCAAACGATTCGCTGGATCGGGCAGGTTCTGACTCGTCAGCGTCCCAAAAAGCGCTGATCCCTGAGAATTAAAAGAAAAGTTTACGCAGGGCTGCAAATTCTGATCGTATCCACCTGAAGCCCTCGACAGAAAATCTCCCGTCACATCAAATCGATCAAGAGCAACAAGAACTTCCGGAGTCCCATCGCCAGCTTGACGCATCACCAAAGTTGAGTCACCAACTGGATTGATCTTCTGGGTATCAATCTGTATCCATCGCCCTATTGAGCGATCCCCTGAACTCACCAGGCTTCCAGAAGAACTGGTCGCCTTTTCTATGATTTCTTTGTGGCGAGGATCTTGGGGATTGGCAACTATTCGAAACTCTAAAACACCAGCACTCGAGACGATTCGTTTGATGAATTCAACCTCGGCTTGATCTACCTCAGGCACAATGACTTCGAGTTGATTCGTTCCATACTGACGAACTGTCACCTCTTTCTGTCCACCCGGATTAACCCTACGACTTACCGCAGCAACAAGCTTGTCCATGCTTACGCCACCATCGGGCTGCTTCGCAGAGTCAATCTCATAGACAAGTATGACCCCGCCCTTGAGATCAATACCCATACGAGGAGGCCACCCCAGAACAGTCACGACAATGCCCGCTGCGAGAGCTACAAGGACAACTGAAAGCCTTCCCCAAAGGCTGCCTGCTCGGAGTCGCCGCGTTACAAGCCAGGCTAAGACTGTCGGCACAAGAATAATGGCAAGCGTCAGCCCCCAGACTGCCCACGACTCGTTCCACCACACTGCAGAGGTGTTCTCTGTTACCTGAGCAAGCAATCCGAACCAGCCATCCATGCCATTCATCTCAATCTTCTTTCATCAAAAGTTTAGTCAACAAAGTGCTGCGCTCGGGCGTCATGCCCCAGCACCAGCTGTTCTTTCATTATCTGAATCAGCAAGTACGCGATTCACACTGGCTAACGTAAATGTAATTTTTGCATTTGAGCTTTCGTCAACCTTGAGAACGACTCGATCCTGTTCCCTATCTACACTCGAGACAGTACCGATAATTCCAGACGCGGTAATCACACGGTCATTTTTCTTGACATTATTTAGAAGCTCTCGTTGCTTCCGCATGCGTTCTCTCTCGGGGCGATACAAGAGAAACCATGCTGCAACAACGATGAGGACCATCGGGAAATAGGTGATCAATAATTCCAAGGGCCCGGCAGGGGGCTTGGAATTAGCAGCAAATAGCTGCCCGACGATGAGAGATTGATCAAATATTGGCATGGAAAGCACCCAAGTCTAAAGGAGAGCAAAAACACTCTACTGAAAAGTGCAAATGTAGTTTCCCACGGTTCCAACGGACAAGTCCGAATGCAGACGGCCGGGACACAGGGCCACTCCACTCCCTCATTTGCAGAATAGCCTCAATTCATGCGGGCGAGAATATCCGCCCGAACTGCTTGAAATTGACCGGCAACTATCGCCTCTCGAAGCCGCCGCATCAGTCGCTGGTAGAAGGTCAGATTATGAATCGAGGCTAAAATTGGTCCAAGCATTTCCCCCGCCAGAAAAAGATGCCGCATATACGCCCGTGAATGGCCACAAGCCATACACGGGCAGTCACTTTCAATAGGGCGTTTGTCCGTCAGATACTGAGCATTTCTCAACCGTAATGGGCCGTCGAACGTATACAGCAATGCATTACGACCACAACGCGTTGGTAAGACGCAGTCAAACATATCGATCCCTACGGCAACCGCATTAATAATATCCTCTGGCTTTCCAACTCCCATAAGATATCGCGGCTTGTCTTGCGGCAAGTACGGCACTGTCACCTGAAGCGTTGACGCCATTGCCTCTGGTCCTTCCCCCACAGACAGCCCACCAACTGCAAAGCCCTCGAAAGGGAGCGAGCGAAGGTGCTTGGCACTAATTGCTCTTAGCTCAGGATCAAGCCCACCCTGCACAATTCCGAACATTGCCTGATCTGATTTTTGACGAGCAGCTAAACAACGCTCTCCCCACGCGAGAGATCTCTCCATTGCCTCCGCAACGTCGTTTCGTGCCGCAGGAAGACCAATCACATGATCAAGCTGCATTGCGACATCAGCTCCTAGTGATTCTTGAATAGCAACTGCCTTCTCCGGAGTAAGATTCACCTGAGAGCCGTCGAGGTGCGAGCGAAATGCTGCCCCGTGATCGGTCACCTTCACTTGCTGAGCAAGGCTAAACACTTGATAGCCTCCACTGTCAGTGAGGGTCGGGCCAGACCATCCCATGAAATGACCGACACCGCCCGCCTGAGATACTAATTCTTCACCCGGCCTGAGATGGAGATGATACGTGTTTGCCAACAGCATTGTGGCGCCCGTCTCGACAACACGAGCTATATCCACACCTTTTACTGACGCTAGTGTCGCTACTGGCATAAAAAGTGGTGTCTGCACCTGTCCATGCGGAGTGGTGAGAACACCCGCCCGCGAACCGGACGAATGGGCTACTTCAACGTGAAAACCAAAGCCGTCACTCAAAAGATGCCGAGCGCCTCAAGACTATATCTGACCACAAGTCCCGCTGCGACCACACTGACCATGCTCATAAGCTTCACAAGAATATTCAGGCTTGGGCCACTTGTGTCTTTAAAGGGATCACCGACCGTGTCACCGACAATTGCTGCTTTATGAGCCTCAGTGCCCTTGCCTCCGTGCACACCACTCTCGATATGCTTCTTTGCATTGTCCCACGCTCCACCCGCATTTGCCATAAAGACAGCGACACAGAAACCCGTTGTAAGGGCACCAACGAGCAGTCCCATGACACCACCAACGCCAAGAAGCAAGCCAGTGACAACTGGCGCGGACAATGCGAGCAGAGAAGGCAATACCATCTCTCGTTGGGCTGCCTTCGTACTGATGGCAACTGGAGCCGCGTAATCAGGTTTTTCGGTACCCTCCATGATTCCGGGCTTCTCACGAAATTGCCGGCGGACCTCTTCAACCATACCCTTGGCAGCACGACCTACAGCTTTCATCGTGAGCGCACAAAACACAAAGGTACTCATCGCACCGAGAAACATACCGACTAGCACCTTTGGATTCATAAGTGTTACGTCATAAAAACGCATAAAGTCGGCCATCCTCGCTGCCCGCACCTCAACGAGGTCATGCGCTGTCTGAAGCGGTTTGGTTTCGGGCATTTTCTCTATAACAGAACCACTTGGCAGCTTTTCATAATCGGGGATAGCTTTGAGTAGTTCCCGATCATCGACAAGAAGCCATGTCTGGTTTTCCACAGGTATCGATCCAGCCTTGACGAGCACGTCGTTTGACACCTTGACCCATGATCCAGCTTGCGCGGTGCTATTCTCGGTCACCGTAACAGCCGATTCGCCCCACCGTTCAAATCCAATTCGTACTTCTTCGACATAGGCAGCGAGTAACGCCAACGCAGTCAGAGCGGCTGAGCCAATTGCAAATCCTTTACCGGTTGCTGCTGTCGTATTCCCGAGTGCATCTAGAGCATCTGTCCGCTCGCGAACAAACTCCGGCATTTCAGCCATTTGAGCGTTCCCGCCTGCGTTATCAGCAATGGGGCCGTAGGCGTCAGTGGCAAGCGTGATGCCAAGCGTAGAAAGCATGCCGACAGCTGCAATCCCAACGCCATACAGACCAAGAGCAAACGCATTCGGATCAGAAAAACTAAAGCCGTTGGCAAATCCGAAGGCCAGCAACGTCGCAACACCTGTGATCATGACTGGCGCCCAAACGGAAAGCATTCCCTCAGCAACACCACCAATAATTATCGTAGCAGGCCCCGTGAGGGCCTGATCAGCCAATTCTTTGGTTGGTGCGAACTCATTACTTGTTGAATATTCTGTCCACTTTCCTATGAGCCAACCTGCAACCAAACCTACAATGACGCTGACCCCAACACCGATATGTGACCATCCGAGCAACAAGAACGTTAGCACGACAGCAGCCCCGACAATGGCAAGTGTCGAAAGATTAATGCCACGAGCCAATGCCGCTAGAAGTGATCGTTGAGATGCATCATCTTGAGTCTTGACCTGCCAAATCCCCCACACGGAAAGGCCAATGCCTGCTGCAGCAATCAGGATCGGCAAAAAGAGGGCGCTGAGTTGCATAAAGTAATCTTTGTCTGACACACCAGAAAAAGCAGCAACACCCAATGCAGCAGTAGCAAGGATGCTACCGCAATAGCTTTCGTACAGATCGGCTCCCATGCCAGCAACATCACCAACGTTATCGCCGACGTTGTCCGCAATGGTTGCCGGGTTACGGGCATCATCTTCGGGAATGTTTTGCTCAACTTTACCAACAAGGTCAGCTCCAACATCCGCTGCTTTCGTAAAGATACCGCCACCAACCCGGGCAAAGAGCGCCTGTGAACTGGCTCCCATCCCGAAACAAAGCATCGTGACAGTAATCTCTTCAAGTGACAGTGGTGACGCAAACATCGGCACAAGCCAGTACAGGATGAAAAACCAGACAACGATATCCAGCAAACCAAGTCCAACCACCGTGAGACCCATCACGGCACCTGAACGAAACGCTACCTGGAGGCCATCATTCAGGCTCTTCTCCGCAGCAGCCGCAGTTCGGTTACTTGCGAGTGTCGCCGTCTTCATACCAAACCAACCAGCCAGACCAGAAAACAGACCACCCGAAAGAAACGCAAATGGAACCCAGGCGCTTTGAACATTGAGTCCAAAAGCCATGAAGAGAAGGAGGGCAAAAATAACCGCAAAAAATCCGGCAACTACTTTGTATTGCTGCCTCAGATAGGCATCGGCGCCTGTACGAACATACCCTGCAATTTCGATGTTCTTTTCAGAGCCGCCCGACTGACTTTCCATCCACTGATAAAATTGCCGCGCTTGCCAAAGGGCATAACCAGAGCCGATGATCGCCACGATCCAAAACAGACCATAAATACCAAAAAAACTTGCTGATGGAGGGACTCTACTTGCGTCAGAGGCTTGAGCAAAAGAAGGAACAAGCACCACCATTGCAGCGGCTGCGGAAATAAATTTCACGGACGTTCAACTCCGAAGAAGATAATAAGTCGGGGAAAGAGCCTTCTACGATTTCTCACCAAAGCCTCATTTACTAATGAGGACTCTAACCCCTGTGAAAAAAACATGTCAAACGGCCTCGACAATTTTATTCAATTTTCTCAACAAAAGATCGTCACGGGCACCGACATAAAGCAGGCAGGATGCTGACAACAATCAGCCAGAACCGGCCTCTTTTAGCCGACCATCAACGACAGATCGCCCTATCGAATGGTACAGAAACCCGTTGGAAAGCATTTCTGCACTATCAAAAAGATTACGGCCGTCGAAGATCACATGACTTGCCATTGCTGCCTTGAGAGCCTTGAAGTCTGGCCGGCGGAAGTCTCCCCACTCCGTCACAATCGCCAGTGCATCTGCATTGGTAACGGCATCCAGCGGGCTTGATGCGTACTCCAGAGCACTGCCGTATTTAGCCTGAACATTCTGCATAGCTTCGGGATCAAACACTCGAATCTTTGCGCGGGCTGCCAGAAGTGCATCAAGCAGTTCAAGAGATGGGGCATCCCTGATGTCGTCTGTCCGAGGCTTGAAAGCAAGTCCCCAGAGAGCTATTCGCCGGCCCTCAAGATTACCATCAAAATAATCTGCTATTTTCTTCCCGAGAACTTGCTTCTGCGCGAGGTTTGCTTCATGCACTGCATGCAAAATCGTTAGTTCACTTGAGCGATCACGTGCCATGGCAGAAAGTGCCTGGACATCTTTCGGAAAACAACTTCCTCCGTAACCGACACCCGGAAACAAGAATGAAAACCCTATCCGGCTGTCGTGACCAATGCCTCGCCTGACGTCATCAACATTGGCTTCCATTCGCTCACAAAGATTTGCGACTTCATTTATAAAACTTATCTTGGTCGCTAAAAGTGAATTTGCCACGTATTTTGTCATCTCGGCACTCTCTGGCGACATGACAAGAAACGGTCGCTCGGTTCGCAAAAATGGCGAGTAGAGCCTTCGGAGTTTTTCGGCAACTTCAGGGGTTCGCACACCCACCACCACACGGTCAGGCCGTTGGAAATCTTCTATCGCTGCTCCCTCTTTGAGGAACTCGGGGTTACTAGCGACATGACAAACGCGCCCCGTGGCTTCGGACAGCTGGTGTTCAATCTTGGCAGCAGTACCAACAGGCACAGTGCTCTTTGTTATTACAATGACGTCTTCGGCAAGGTGTGGGGCTATTGATGACACCACACTCCAGATCGCCGTCAAATCAGCTGCTCCGCTCGCAGTCGGTGGTGTTCCGACCGCAAGAAAGACTATCTCGGCTGCTGCAACCGCTTCGTTTGTATCAGTGGTAAACCGCAGCCGCCCAACCCGTGCATTCCGTTCAACGAGTTCCTCGAGGCCAGGCTCATAAATCGGGATGTTGCCCGCTCTAAGGGAAGCGACCTTGTTCTCATCAATATCGAGGCATGTGACATCGCTACCACTGTCAGCCAGGCATGTGCCTGTTACTAGTCCAACGTACCCCGTGCCGACTACTGCTATTTTCATTTTTTTTCAGGCAACAACTACTCGCCCTCTGGCACAGTCTCTGCCTCTTCCTGTTCGCTCGGTGGCACGGGAACAACCGCCGCGAGCGAATCGGCATCGTCTAGACGCATGATACGAACGCCCTGCGTATTCCGGCCGATGGCCTTAATCTCACCAACATTTACACGCTGTAGTTTCCCACGAGCCGTCATCATCAGGACTTGATCCTCGTCTCGTACCGAAACAATCGACACGACCTTGCCATTTCGGGTGGTCGTTTTGATATCACGCACTCCCTTTCCGCCACGACGCTGCGTACGGTAACGCATTCCACTCGACTCTGTTTCAGACTCTTCAGCACTGGTTGCTACCGAAGGTTCTCCCTCGGTAAGGGGCGTGCCTGCACCAAACGGTGTCCGTTTCCCATACCCTTTTTCGCACACGGTAAGAAGCGTCGCAGAGGGATCTGCAACAACTAGACCAACCAGGCTATCTCCCTTGCCAAGCTTGATACCCCGAACTCCACTGGTATCACGACCCATTGGTCGAGCATCTGATTCTGGGAACCGAATAGCCATGCCCGAAGCCGTTGCCAGCACAAGTTCATCGCCTGGCTGCGTAACAACCGCACCAATAAGCTCATCGCCTTCTTTCAGTTTCACCGCGATCAGGCCTTTAGTGCGCCGACGACGATACTGCTCGAGAGGTGTCTTTTTCACCGTACCGCTACGCGCCGCGAGCAATAAACACTGATCTGGGTTATCAAATCCAGAAACTGCACGACACTCTGCCACCCGTTCACCTTCTTCAAACTCCAGCAGATTCACAAGTGCCCTGCCCTTTGCGTCCCGAGCAAGTTCTGGCAACTCAAAGACTCGCATCGAAAAGACCTTGCCTCGCGTAGTAAAAACAAGCAACCAGTCATGAGTACTTGCCACGAAAAAATGTTCGACAGGATCAGACTCATCAACCCGAGCCCCAGTGAGCCCCTTGCCGCCTCGTCGCTGTGCTCGATAGGTGTCAGCCGCCGTCCGCTTGACGTAGCCTGACCGAGTAATTGTGACAACCATCGTTGATTCGGTAATCAACTCTGCCATGTCACGAATGTCAGCTACCTCACCGCTGATCTCCGTTCGCCGAGGCTGCGCAAACTTTGACTCAATAGCGAGTAAATCGGCCCTTATTAATGCACGGATATTATCTTCACTCGACAAAATCCGGAGGAATTCACGAATCTTTACGAGTAGCTCACTATGCTCACCACCCAGTTTTTCCTGCTCAAGATTCACAAGTTGCCCAAGCGTGAGTCGCAAGACTGCATCAGCCTGGACAGGTGACAACCCGTAGACCTCGGCTTTTCCTCGTTCTTCCTGAAGAATCCCAAATCCTTCATCACCAAGAGCACGCTGTAACAAAGCTGCCGGCGTCTCAATCTGCATCAAGCGTTGCTTTGCTTCCGCCTGGGACGAGGAACTGCGAATAATTTTGATTACTTCATCAATGTTTGCCAACGCAACAAGAAGGCCTTCGAGCGTATGCTTGCGATTCCTCGCACGCGCAAGAAGATGCTGCGTTCTTCGACGAATAACTGTCGTTCGATGCCGCAGAAACTCTTCAAGCATGTTCTTGAACGAGAGCATCCTCGGCTTGCCATCCACTAACGCAAGAAAGATGAGTGAAAAACTCGTTTGAAGAGGTGAGTATTGATAGAGCTGATTCAGAACAACGTCAGGGTCAGCATCCCGCTTCAACTCCAAAATAAGTCTTACAGGTTCTTTCAGGTCACTTTCGTTGCGGATCGCAGAAATCCCTTTTATGCGATCGTTACTCACCTGATCTGCAATTTTCTCCTCAATGGCATCTCGTGTTTGCTGGTACGGAATCTCTGTAATAACAATCCGATTACGATTTTTCCCAAATTCTTCGACGTGTGCTCGTGCACGAAGCGTAATTGTACTTCTTCCAGTGAGATATCCTCGAAGCAAGGACTCCCTTCCCATGACAATGCCACCAGTCGGGAAGTCTGGACCCGGGACAATCTCGAGCAACTCTGCCATTGATGTGTCTGGGTTGTCGATCATTTGAACAAGCCCACGACATACTTCGCCTAAGTTGTGCGGAGGAATACTTGTTGCCATACCGACAGCAATACCACCTGCCCCGTTCACTACCAGGTTTGGAAAGCGACTCGGAAGCACAACGGGTTCCGTATTTCGCTCATCGTATGTTGGTACAAAGTCGACTGTATCGAGATTGATATCGTCAAGCATCTGCGACGCAATCGGCGACAGCCGAGCTTCGGTATACCGCATGGCTGCGGCAGGCAACCCGGCGATCGATCCAAAGTTACCCTGCTTGTCGACGAGCACATGACGCATGTTCCATTCCTGCGCCATGCGGACAAGCGTAGGATAGATCACACTTTCACCATGAGGATGATAGTTACCACTGGTGTCACCCGATATCTTCGCGCACTTAACACGGGAAGAACCAGGTGACAGATTCAGGTCATTCATGGCAACAAGAATGCGTCGTTGCGACGGCTTGAGGCCATCGCGAACATCAGGAAGAGCTCGACTGACAATAACGCTCATTGCGTATGTCAGGTAACTCTCCTTGAGTTCTTGCTCAATTGGCAGATCGATAAGTCGGCCGCCCAATCCACGATCAGGTGGTCCACTGCCTTCATTCTCTGATGGTGGCTTATTTGAGGCATCATCAGATGGGGTGTTTTCGTCAGCCAAGGGGTGCGTTCTCCCGGGAATAGACCGTTTGGAAAGGCGGTTGCTTGATCTTGAACATACCCGCCTCAAGCAGGCGGTCAACCGGCCTTAATATACCTAAAAAACTTCATTTTGTACGGCTTGACCGGCATCGCTGCTGCTTCTACCCTCCTGCTCCGTTCCTTTCATCCTCTTTGGGCGACGCTGGTGATATTCAGAAGCCCCTCAATCGCAATCCTGATCATCGTACTTTCGACTGCTGCCGCTCTTCTGCCGGGGCTTGGCACGGCCCCGCTCTGGGATGAAGACGAGCCCAAAAATGCTGCCTGCACACTGGCAATGCTGGATTCGGGTGATTGGATTGTACCCACCTACAACGGAACTCTTCGTGTCGAAAAGCCTCCACTTGTCAATTGGGTGCAAATCGTTGGTGTTTCGATTTTTGGTCGCAATGAATTTGGTGTGCGCATCGGTTCAGCTTGCCTGACTGTTGGCACATGCCTGCTGACATGGTGGACTGGACGACTTCTTGCGGGGCCATTTGTTGGACTCATCTCAGGCCTTGTCATGTCGACGTGCATTTGGACGGGAGTCGGTGGGCGGGCCGCAACCCCTGATGCATCGCTTGTTTTTTGTACCACTTTAGCTGCTTCAATTTATGTACACGCCGTTCAACGGGGAGCCGTCACAACGATCACCCGAGGGCATGCCCTCGGCATCGGCTTGGCTTGCGGATTAGCCATCCTTGCTAAAGGTCCCGTTGGCATTGTCCTCCCAATGCTTGCATTCCTTCTCACTGCTTTAGTCCTTCGACAAAAATCTGCCCCGAGTGATGGTAGGTCTTGGCTCTATACAGCTGCAGTCTCCCTGCGGCCGCTTACCATTCTTTCTACAGCCACAGTTGTTGCCCTGCCATGGTATCTATTGGTTGGCCTGCGTACGAACGGGCAGTGGATTACA
The DNA here is from genome assembly GCA_016776925.1 of Pirellulales bacterium. GTDB lineage: Bacteria > Planctomycetota > Planctomycetia > Pirellulales > UBA1268 > UBA1268. The sequence goes on from JADHSL010000003.1 coordinate 79,088, forward strand.
GATTTTCTTCTCATTCATAACGCGGGGAGATTTGCCGCCCCCATGGAGGGACACTCTGGTTCGTTCCTGTATTACCCGATGATACTCGCCATTGGCATGTTCCCATGGTCAATTATTTTGCTTGCCATTCCAGCCCATGCCTTATTTCTTTGGCGAACAAAACGCCTGACGAGTTCACACTTCCGCGCTATTACTTTTGCCGGATGTTGGGCCCTTGTCTGGGTTGGTACTTTTTCACTCGCCGGAACAAAACTTCCTGGCTACATCTGGCCGGCATACCCAGCTATTTCAATCGCCACCGCTCTTTATGTTGTCGACTGGATCAGTGGACGCACCGGTTGGGAAAAAGTGGTTTTCAGAAATATGACAGCCGATAAAGCCGCATCAATGGTCATGCATATTGGCTGGCTGAGCCTGGCAATAGTCGGTGTTTGTTTTATCGGCGGACTCCCAGTAATTTCCCGTCAGTTTGCCCCCGAAAACGAATGGCTTGGGCTTCTTGGATTGCTGCCTGTTCTGACTGCTGCTGCGTGCTTCATTTTACAATCACGTGGGAAGCGAGGGCTCGCTATCAGTGCACTCATAAGTTCATCAGTCTTGTTCCTAGCCCTCCTCGGTGGCGTTGCGGCCGTCCGCCTTGCCCACCACCAAGGCGCTGCAAGCCTTCTCGCCGAATTGTCTTCGGAGGAACGGGCAGGCGCCTGGGCGAGTGTCAAAACACCTCGACCTAGCCTTGTCTTTTACACAGGCAAACCCGTCAAGAAACTTGCAGATATTCATGCAGGTGTTCGACATCTACGTGATACGTCTTTCGCTCGACTTGTGGTGCGATCAGACGATCTGCCAGTCATTCTGCCGCTGCTTCCTCCTGGTTTTGAAATTCTCAACGAGAAACCCCGTTCCTTTGATTCCGGCCTCGCAGTCATTGGAAAGATTCCTCCTGAAAATACACGTTCACTCGCTCAAATCGCTAATCCGTACTGACTCGAACACTGTCCTGTCTGGAGCCACGTTCATGAATCGGTTCATTTCTTTTATGACACATCACTCCCAACTGTTTGTGGCTGCTGTGGCACTTGTTGTGCTTACATCGGGCTTTATTGGAATGCCTTTTTGGGATGAAGATGAGCCACGATTTGCCGCTATCGCTCAAACCATGGTTGAAACAGGCAACTGGACAGTTCCTTTATTCAACGGTGAACTCGCAGTCGACAAACCAGTGCTGATGCACTGGTGTATGGCGGCATGTTTTTCCGTTTTTGGGATGAATGAAATTGCTGCCCGTCTTCCTGCAGCACTCGCAGCCCTGTTGACATCTCTTGCTCTTCTTCGGCTTGGAACTCGCTGCTTCAGTACTGCAACGGGCATTGTTGCGGCCCTTGCCTACCTCGGCTGTTTACTTGTTGCGATTGAAGCTCATGCCGCAACTCCCGACTCGATTCTTGTCGCTCTGTCGACATGGGCGACGCTCCTTCTGGTTGAACCTTTTCTTCCAGACAGACGTCATCAACCTGGAACGAAGCAGCCTGTTCAGGTAAACAATGCTTCCTCCGTCAGCATGTGGCATGCTGGCCTTGCGGGTAGTTTGCTCGGGCTAGGAGTACTCTGCAAAGGACCAATCGGTTATATCGGACCTCTCGTTGTCGTCATGGGCTGGGTCTGGCTTGTTCAATGCCTGTCCACCGGAAAAGAACAGCCTGGTAATGGCCGGCTCAAAGAGCAGGTGCTCTCAACGCTTCGACATGTCTTTTCTGAAGGCATTCCGGCCGCTTTTCGTACGGTCCAGCAAACTCGACTTCTTACCGTCACTGCCGCTGCCATACTCGTGGCCGCACCTTGGTATATAAGCGTTGGTATTCAAACTGATTGGGAGTGGACGAAAGGCTTCTTCTTTGTTCATAACGTCGGGCGATTCGTCGCTCCTATGGAACGGCATTCGGGTGGCCTATTGTTTCATCCCCTGACAATGCTTGTTGGCTTTTATCCTTGGAGTTGCTTTCTACCACTTGCTATCTTCGGAGCCACACGGCAACTCTGGAAGACCTGGCGACAGGGACAGAGCCCACACATTGAAAACTTACATGCTCCTGCATTGAGTCTCCTTCTGCTTTGGATGAGTGTCTGGGTCGGTGGCTTTTCACTTGCCGCTACCAAACTTCCCAACTACATAATGCCGGCATATCCTGCTGCCGCTCTCCTGGTTGCTGCACTTGCCATGGAAGCAGTCAAACGCTCCGCCTGGCTCTACCCGCGATGGATGGGTATTGGTGTTGGTGGAATTGCTTTTGGAGGAATTGCAACAAGTGTCACGATTCTGGTTGGTTCCTTTTATGGGTTAACTGGTAGTGAGCCTGCCGCAATCATCGGACTGATTCCCGTAGTTGGTGCTTTTTGGCTTGTCTGGCGTTCACGACAACGGCCAGCCTACGCTGTAACCACCATGGTTTTCTTAGGGCTTCTCTATTCTTCTTTGGCAGTCGGTCCTGCTGCGGCATGGATTAGTCGTGCCAACACGCTTCCAGCCTTAATTCGTGAAGCCCATGCACACGCCGGCGGACACGCACGAATAGGGGCATACTCTCAAATCACACCTAATCTTGTGTATTACGCCAAAGGCCTTGTCAAACGCTGGGCTCATGATTCTGATCGGGCTGAAAAAGCTGCCGCTTTTCTATTGACCGGACCAGACGCAGTCCTCGTTATCCCTGAGAATCAATTTAATGAACTATCCTCTTTCTTGCCGGAAACTGCTGGAGTCGTAGGCCGCGCCCGACCCTTGTTCAAAAACCAGGACTTTCTTCTGGTGGGCAGCATGAAAGAGTCCGCACCAGCAGTCACGAAACGCACCGCCTCGGTTCGGAGCATAAAGAAATGAACCCGCCGGAACGCCACGACCCAGCGGCACCTGGCCAATCGATAGAGCGTCCGTGCCCTGGCTTCCTGTCGATTGTCATTCCTTGCTACAACGAAGAAGCTGTCATTGAGGAAACTCATGCCCGCATCTCCAGAATTGCACCTCGATTAGGCATGGAACTGGAAGTTCTTTACGTTGACGACGGAAGTCAAGACAGCACTCTTAAAAAACTAAAACAACTTGCAGTTGAAGACTCACGAATTGTTGTCATCGAGTTTTCTCGAAACTTTGGCCAACAAGCTGCCATGTCTGCTGGTCTTGAAATGGCACAAGGAGATGCTGTTGTTCTTATTGACGCTGATCTCCAAGACCCACCGGAAGTGATCATTGAGATGATCGCCAAATGGCGAGCCGGTGTGGATGTTGCCTATGGACGCCGAAAGTCACGCGACGGGGAAAGCACCTTCAAACTCGTAACAGCGAGTCTTTTTTACAGATTTTTCGCCATGCTGATGCCGTACCCTGTACCTGTCGACACTGGTGACTTCAAGTTATGCGATCGTGTGGTCGTTGATACCGTCTGTGCACTTCCTGAGAAACGCCGATACCTTCGAAGCCTCGTTCCATGGGCAGGTTTTCATCATGCTCCAGTTGACTACGATCGAGACGCCAGAACCGCCGGAGAGACGAAGTATTCCGCCTTCCGACTGCTCTCCCTCGCGGCAGATGCTGTACTTCTTTCATCAGACAAACCCGTTCGAATCATCTGGTTTCTCGCTGCCCTGTTTGCTTTTGTAGGTGCATCTGGAATTCTCGCAGGGCTAGTCTCTCCTCCAAAAGAGACCGTATCTCTTCCTACAATTCTCGCTCTCCTCGGATTTATATCAGCAGCGCAAACTGCCGCTATTGCTATCGTAGGCGAATACGTTGTGCGCTCTTATCGGGAGGCACAAGCACGGCCGTCATTTATCATGAGAGGCAGAACTGCTTCCAACGATCAAGCTCCGGCCACTCCGGTCGACGAAGCATGCAATACCGACTAGAATCGTGCTGCAAAAGAACATGGCATGTGACTTCGATTCTCCGAATCCGACCGCTTCACGTATACACTACAGCGCTGATTCAATTGCTTGAATTAATGCCGGATCCTCTGGAGCCACGCCTGACTTGAAACGCCCAACGACTGCTCCATTACGATCAATCAGGAACTTCTCAAAATTCCAACCAACATCACCCGATGGATCAGCAGATTCTGTCAGCGTCTTATAGAGATCAGCCTTGCCTGAACCCTTCACTGTTATTTTTGAAAACATATCAAATGTAACGCCGTAGTTTTTTGAACAAAATGACGCAATCTCGCTGTTACTTCCAGGCTCTTGGGCACCGAAATCATTTGCAGGGAATCCAAGAATGACAAAACCTTTGTCCTTAAACGTGTCATATAGTTTTTGCAAACCAGCGTACTGCCGTGTGTAACCACACTGACTAGCCACATTCACTATAAGTACAACTTTACCACTGTAGTCGCTTAGGTTCTGGTCTGTTCCATCAATTTTCTTCATCGAACCAACAAGCGGGGACGCTGCATTACTTGATGCAGACATCGCAACCATTCCGATAACCAAAAGCGCCCCAACAGTAAGTCTCATTACGTACAAGGAAATCATGTGCAACTCCTTACAATGGTGAGCTCACTTCTTAAAGAACGGTGAAAACCCAATGCAGCCAAAACTTTGTTTTAAAAACTAACTACGATAATTCTATCATAACGGAAAGCGAGTAAATGGCCTCCTGAAAATCTGTTTATTTGCATGGCCCGGCCCGTATCACCGCCTCATCGGCGTCATCGTTGAACAGAACAAAATTTTCCCGGAACTTCTCTGCCAGAGTCCCGGCTGCTTCTTCCCAGGCTGTCGCATCCGACCAAGCATTCTGTGGTAGAAGGAGTCGCTCCGAGACACCTGGCACCCGACAGATCGCCTCGAGTCCAAAAACTGGATCTCGCTGAGTTTGCTCACTGGTCAGTGAGCCAGCATGAATCGCATCAATAATACGTCGAGTGCTTGATAGATCAATTCGTCGACCGACTCCTAGCCCTCCTCCAGTCCAGCCGGTATTTACTAGCCAGGCCTGAGCCCCATGACAGCGGATTTTTTCTGACAATAACCGCGCATAGACTACTGGGTGGCGGACCAGAAACGCGGCACTATAGCATGGCGAGAAAGCAAGCTGAGGCTGAAAAACACCCATTTCTGTTCCTGCAACCCGGGCTGTATATCCTGACAGAAACTGATACATCGCTTGCTCAGGCGTAAGCCGACTCACTGGTGGCAGCACTCCAGAAGCATCGCACGTTAAGAAAATCACATGGTTTGGATGACCCGCGAGAGATGGCATCCGAGTATTTTTAATAAATTTGAGAGGATATGCCGCTCTCGTATTTTCTGTTATCGCATTCGAGTTGTAATTTACTTCACGCGTTGTTTTATCGTAAACAACATTTTCTAGCACTGTGCCGAATCGAATGGCTCGATAAATGTCAGGCTCTTTATCCAAAGCAAGGCCGATACACTTCGCATAACATCCTCCTTCAATGTTAAAAACACCATTGTCACTCCATCCGTGTTCATCATCGCCGAGAAGCCTTCGAGTTGGATCAGCTGACAGGGTAGTTTTTCCTGTCCCCGACAAACCAAAAAAAAGAGATACGTCTCCTGACTTTCCCTCATTCGCTGCACAATGCATGGAAAGCACATCTTTGGGTGGCAACAACCAATGCATGAGTGTGAACACCCCTTTTTTCATTTCCCCGGCATACTCAGTTCCGAGAATGACCTGTTCTTTCCGTTCAAGTGAAATATCTACACTGGTACGACTTGTCATCTGTGCCGTCAAGGAATTTGCGGGAAATTGCCCCGCATTGTAGATGACACAATCAGGATCTCCGAAGTTCTCTAGTTCCTCACGTGTAGGACGAATGAGCATGTTATGCATGAAGAGCGCGTGATAAGCCCTCGCACAGATTACTCGAACTTTGATCTGATGATTTGGATCCCAACCTGCAAACCCATCAAAAACATAGATCTGATCTCGTGTATTGAGATAGTCAATTGCCCGCTGGCGATTCAAAAGGAATGTGTGCTCTTCAATAGGATGATTCGTACTTCCCCACCACACATCCTTCTCTGAATCTTCATGCCGAACGATATGCTTGTCCTTTGGACTTCTTCCAGTTTTTGCACCAGATCGTATTGCAATAGCACCGCTTGAGACAACGCCTGCCTTCTCTCGAGTCAGAGCATCTTCGTACAATCGTGCGGGCGATGCATTTCGTACCACAACAGGTACGGTTATTTCTTGTGGGCTTAAATCTACGTGAATTGACACGCTTCACTCCAGCGACAGTCCATTTATTTCAGAAATCAGACACGAGTTTCTCCTCATACTCATGCCGATTAGTGTACCTACTTACACAACGCCAACAGCCAAAATAAAAGATACCAGAAGGATGCAGCACCCTACAGCAAGTATGACCATCCCTACTGGGCTCGGCTGCACTCGTAAACGCCGAGACATCCTTCTTAAACGGCGGCTCAGGTCAGTCCATGCTTCACCTGCTTCACCTGCTTGTAGGACCACTACACTCACGGTGCGCAACGGCCCGTTCCCCTCGACATGTGCCTGCAGTCCAAGCGTTGGCAAGGCGACACTCTCTCCCGCCCATCGAACTGCGGGGTCAACCGCAGCTGCATTCTGCACAACAAGAGGTCGAACCTGCTCAACTGTTGCGTTGTAAATCAGCAATCGTGGTCTCGCAAAAAGGATGCATACTGCAACAACCAAGGCATACAAGAGAAGCAAGATAACCTCACCCCAAGGTGACCCACCTAATAACGGCTGAATCGCGGCGAGTGGCCCTACTGCCACAAGACCTGAGAGGGCAGTACCGAGCAGTGCACTATCCCACGCTGCGGACATAACAAGAGGCCGATGACGAAGTTGCAGCCCACCCATTACGCAACAGTAAACTCCCAATGGCACCAAAGCGATCCAAAAGGGAAGACTTTCAAGCCAGAAACTCATGACGCGTCCTCGTTGGAAGCAGGAAGTGGCAATTTCTTAAACTGCTAAAGAAAAGCCATGCCGCACATGACAAGTAACCATACTATCTCAATGACAGCCATCAAAATGAAGAAGGCATATTTTCGTTGCGTTGCTAGCACCAATTTCTTTGCTCTTTCATCAAAGTGAATCTGGCAAGGCAAAGACAATGTCCCTAACAAACGCGTCCTCGAAGCTGTACACGTCATGAAAGTCTTCACGACGGTCGTCACTGGTTTTTCTCATTTGGCCCATGTCAATCATGTTGAACACTATTTCACCAATGTCAGCGGTAGCACAAATGCCCCAGGAAGACAGTACTTTTGTTGCTAAATATCCATATTGCTGCTGTGCATATTGCCGAGCGGCTTCACACAGTTCTTGCCCACTCACATGCTTTTCACTTTTCATTTTTTTTTGAGCTGCCTGCACATCCTTCGATTTTTCCTGCTCACCCATTCCAAGAGACTCTTGTGCAAAAGAAAGGGCTTCGAGAACGAACAGGTATGCATCCAGAGAATATCTCTGATCTCGTTCGAGCAGGTCTGCCAGCGGATGATTAGGATCAATAAGAGGCATGTGTTTCTCGCATAGCGGTAATAGCTGTTACGAGTATAGCACATAGACCCTGGAGTCATCTGGCAGAACGCTCCAGATACAATCAACTCCCGGGAGCCTGCTCTTCTATAAATGTGTATCCCAGCGGAGTGAGAGGCTTGGAAAAATCACGAATCAGATCGAGCCCACGATCTATGAGGCTCGTCCGTGGATCAAACTGATAGACATCTCGGTCTTGGCCACCTGGCTTAAATACCTGAATTGCAAACGGCATCAGGTCAGTGGCCCTGAGAATGAGTTCCACTTTTGAGAAATTTGCAGCATCAACTTGAAATTTAGGCAGCGCCTCAAGCCATATTTGGTCAGTTACTGATGGTGGGGTAATAATTCGCATTGAATACCGCTTCTTCAGAGTGTCTGCCTTCGCACCAAAAACAAACGGGAGAGGACCTTCACTAATTGCCCGTCCTCGCATTTCAGGTGGCAGCTTTGTTTCACGAAGCTGCCGCTCACTGTGCCGAAACTCATAGATACTCGTACCGTTGCAGACCCAGTGCTCACCAGAATTTGAAGGCCTGGTATCGTATGTTCTTTTTTCAGAATTCCATTGCTTTGATGATTTCACTCGAAAGAGACCTTTATCAGGAGCAGCGTATTTGATTTCCCCTGTACTTTCAGAAAATGCTAGTCGTTCCCCTGAAGCATCCGCTGGGCTCCAGGCGTTATACTCCCATTTATAAAAAGTGCATGACCAGGTCGTCACCTTCGCATTTCGAGCTTCCCATCCGACCAATAATTGTTCGAGTGCCGCTCGTTGCTCAGGACTCAGTGTTGAAGCCTGATTCTGACTCAAGGGCTGGGCAACTTGTTGCTGTGAAAAGCTTTCTGGTTGACCAAAAACTACAACCGTGACTACGAATACCCAGCGACACAGCGCGCCTGACCTCACCCTGCGGGGGGTGTTACGTTGTTGATCAGAAGGGCCAGTCCGGACTAGATGCACATCAAACTCCTCAATGATTTCTAGGACAGTAGCAATCTACCCAAGCAATCGCGAGGCCTTTTTCAGGGCACAAATTGTCCCTATCACGGGATTTCACCACTGAATGTCACGGGCAGACGCATTCTTCCGTAACTCTTGTAACTCGCGGGAAAAGCCACCGGAAAGAATTGGGAATCGACACCAGGATTTCGGATCAAGGCTTTCGTCATCAAGATGAAAAGACGGCGCTAATCGCTCACGTTTCCACTGATTCCGTGACCACAACAGAAAAAAACGTTCCGTCCAATAACCTAATCTCTCAGCATCGTGCTGAGGAAATTCATTTATCAGTTGCTCCCAAATCACAACGGGCATCTGTTGATCACGAATTGCAAATCTTTCAATTCGATCGAGCACGTCATAAGGCATTAGATCAGACTCATCAGTCTGCCCATCATGAGTTGGCCTCAATTCAGCGGTTGGCTGTTGCTTGTTGATTGCTCCCATAGTAGAGAGCGGCCCAACGTCCTGAGGGCCCTCATGTTCAATCCAAGTAAGCCATTCTCGGAGAAACGCTTTGTCTATACCTGCGATTGGTGCTATTCCGCCAGCGGTGTCTCCATCCATGGTTGCATAGCCAACGGCAGCTTCTGATCGATTGCTTGTTGCAACAAGCATCGCATTATAAAGATTTGCCAACAGCCAAACTCCAGGCGCTCGCACCCTGGCCTGAATATTCTGTCGGGCAATATCGTCGCTCTCCCAACTAAGTTTTCTACCAATGACTGCCTCTGCAAGTTCTTCGTATTTTTGCACCAGTGATTCGACATCGAATTCATGGAACTTTGCTCCAACGGCAGACGCGATTCCGCGCGCCGCTTCTCTGGTTGTCGTACTGGAATTTACCGTTGATTGGTAAACGCACGTGAGTACTTCAGCAACAATTGCTTGAACGCTTGGATCTGAATAACTACTCCCCGATAGCTTGCGGAGATTGGAAACTACGGCATCACCAAGGCCGAGCCTCTTTACAGCATCAGATCCGTGTTCCCGGGCAATCATTGCAATCCCGATTGCAACCAGGCAAATAACTGCTGAGGAATCTGCACCACCGCTTGCACTTACAACAAAACCACGACTTCTACTTTTCCTTAAACTATCCATCAGTCCAAGGGATACCGCCCGTGTAAATTCTTCTTTCTTACGAATGCCTGGCTCCTGGCTACGCTCCCACTCATCTCGACTGTCTCCGCCACACGATGGGTCACAAGGTGAAAGAGGAGGGAACATGAAATCGTGCGATATCACATCACAATGATCTGGAAGACTCGTATGGGAAATACTTCTCGCCTGAATAAGGCGTATTGCATCAATATCAACATCACCATCAACAACGGAAACATCTGCGAACGAGAACCGTCCACCACGAGCCACAAGACCAGAAGGATCAGCAATCAGCGTACTGCCGTCGTAGACAATACGACCGGACTCGTTCCCTAGTAGATTGGCCAGTACATACGCAGAAGCGAAGGCACGAGCCCCCTCTAAGACAAATCGTCTACGAATCTCATCTTTACCAAAAGCAAAATGACTGGCAGATGGATTCAAAATAACATCAACTCCACGGGCAGCAAGTCGGGCACCTGGCCGATCCGCAACCCACGCGTCTTCGCATATCTCAAAACCGATTCGAACTCCACCACAACTGAATCGCAGATCACCAAAAGGCAATTGACGCCCAGCCACCGTGACCACATCCTGACGTCCCGATGGCCAGCGACGGAACCAACGAGGCTCATAATGGAGACCGTCACCAGCTAAGTGCTGCTTCGCAGAAATTCCGAGAAGTTCACCGTCAACGAGTAAAGCAACCCCGTCGTACACACCACTAGCCCACCGCACTGGCAAGCCAACCGCCAGAACAAGCCCCCGGCTGACCGGCTCGAGCTCGTGTAACATGTCCATAGCTGTTGAAAGGACGCCAGATGAATGGAACGCATCTTCGCAACCATAGCCACTGATACAAAGTTCTGGGCAACAAAGAATTGAAATCTGACGACGACGAGCCTCCTCGCACGCCGATGCGATCCGGCTGATATTGCCTTCCCAGTCCAATGGTGTTTGATTCAGGGCAGCCGCCCCAAGACGAATGAGTTGCACGTTTTGCTCAACTGCTCTCTGGCACAGTCGACTCCTCAAGATAGGTATAGCCTCCTAGGCCATCTTCATAAAACCGAATAAAACGACCTGCCTGTCCATCACTTATCAAGCCATCACGAACAGCCTCTTCAATTGAACATCGAAGATTTTTTGCCAGTTCTTCAGGATTAAACTCGACATACTGGAGCACCTGGCTCACGGTATCTCCTTTTACAACTGTATCAACGGCGACTCTTCCGTGTTCGTCCGAGCTAATATGAACAGCGTGGGTATCCCCAAAGAGGTTATGTAGGTCTCCAAGAATTTCTTGGTAAGCACCGACAAGAAAAGCACCAAGATAGTACGGCTCATTCCTGAGCGAGTGCAAGGGAAGCGACCGCTTCACATCACGACGATCTATAAACTGCTCAATCTTACCATCAGAATCGCAGGTCACGTCTCCAAGCACTGCCGAGCAATCGGGACGCTCATGCAATCGGTGAATTGGCATCAGAGGGAAAAGTTGCTTTATTGCCCATGAATCAGGAATTGACTGAAACAATGAAAAATTACAGAAGTATGTATCACAAAGATTCGGTGAAATTGCCTCAATTTCTTCTGGGACATATTCGAGCTGTTTCGCAAGCTTGTTAATCTTTTGACAAATCGACCAATAAACTTGTTCCACAATTGCCCGCTGATCGAGTGGCAAATAACCACTCGCAAACAAATTCATTGCGGTATCGAGTGATTGCTGAGCATCATGGTATGACTCAAGTAAATTCCTGACAGTAAGGCCTTCAAGAGTCTCAAGCAGGTCCTGCACAGGCTGCTCTACACTCGGCGATGGCTGCCCAATGGGTTCATGGCCTGCTTGTTCCGAAACACCCAGAACACTGAACACCAGCATGCTGTGGTATGCAACCACGGCCCGCCCACTTTCCGACATTATGGCCGGATGTTCAACACCCGCATCGTCGCAAACATTCTGAATATGAGAGACAACATCATTCGCGTACTCTTGAAGACTGTAGTTTACACTCGACTCAAAATTCGTTTGCGACCCATCGTAGTCAACGCCTAAGCCGCCGCCAACATCGAGGAATTTCAAACCCGCACCACGTTTTACAAGTTCAACATACACGCGAGCCGACTCATTCAGTGCTGCTTTGATATGTCGAATATTTGTTATCTGACTACCTTGATGAAAGTGCAACAACTGAAAACAATCACACATATCACGGTCAGCCAGGAGATCGACTCCCTTCATAAGCTCAGAGACACTTAATCCAAATTTACTCCGAAACCCAGCAGAGGCATGCCATCGACCACTTCCTACGGTCGCCAACTTCATTCGCATCCCAATATTCGGCCGAACACCAATTCTTTCAGCACAGTCCAAGATTTGTGCAAGTTCAGAGAACCTCTCCACTACTGGAATGATGTTCCGCCCAATTTTTTGGGCAAGCATGACCATCTCTATAAACTCTGCGTCTTTAAAGCCATTACAGATAATTGGGGTCTCGTTGTCTGCTAATGCGATAACCGCAAGCAACTCCGGCTTACTACCTGCCTCAAGCCCGAATTGGTACGGACGACCAAATCGCAAGACTTCTTCGACGACCTGTCGCTGCTGATTTACTTTAATCGGGTAGATACAACAGTAGTCACCCCGGTAGCTACTTTCTTTCATTGAAGAGGAAAAGGCTTGATGAATTTCTTGAAGCCTATGCTGCAGAATTTCCCCGAATCGCAGCAGGATCGGGAGATCAATACCTCGTACCTGGAGTCGATCGATGAGTTTTTTTAAATCAACGTGCCGCTTGGGATTTCTATCTGGATGAACAAGTAGGTTGCCATTATCTGCAATCGAGAAATAACCATTCCCCCAACGTGTAACCTCGTAGAGATCTGTAGAATCGGCAACAGACCAATTCTCACGTTCGAGATCAACAGCCATGGCATCCTCACAGAGTTCCAGAAAAACGAGTACGGCGCGACAAGTCTAGCCTGCCTAGGATCTTGAGCCACTTCGTAGGCTCATTCTAGGACGTTTTCCACTTTTTTAGCTGAAGAGACCTGGAATAACCTGGCCGCCATTTGCAATCTTCATTGGTCGACCGTTTTTTGCACGAAATGTTGTCTCAAGGGAAATATCGAGTGCTTTTAGAACACTCGTCATCAAGTCCTGAGACGAGTACGGTTCGCTGGCGACCTCCCGACCATCAGCACTTGTTTCCCCCACTACAACGCCACGATTAAAACCAGCCCCACCAACAACAGCACTCCAACTTCGGGCCCAGTGATCACGGCCACCATTTCCATTGATTGTTGGTGTTCTTCCGAATTCACCCATCCAAATTACAGCAGTCGTATCTAAAATGCCACGATCAGCAAGGTCAGCGATTAATGCACTCATGGCTCTATCGAGATTTGGCAATCTTTGGTCAGCCAGTGTTCCAAAAATATTGCTGTGATTATCCCAACCACCAAGATTGACTTCAACAAAAGGTACCCCAACCTCCACCAATCGCCGGGCCATCAAACAACCCCGCCCAAAATCTGTCTCTCCGTATCTCTCTTGCACAGATGCTGGCTCCTCTGACACCTGGAACGCCGCCAGCTGGCTGCTTGACATGAGTTGAACCGACTTGCCAACAACTTCACGGTGATCTTCTGGTAACTGGCCTCTCCTTTCCTGAATAAATCGGTTCTCAATGGCTGCAAGCATCTGCAGCCTACTGACAAGCCGCTCTTGAGACACTGATGACTCGAGGTTCTTCACATCCCCTTGAGAACTGACAACGAATGGTGCCCACGTTGTGCCAAGAAAACCTGGGCCAACACTACCGCCACCAACTGAAACAAAAGGTGGGATTTCGAGTGATGGTACTGCCGTTGCTAATTCATGAGCAATCAGTGACCCATAACCAGGATGCTCTACATTTGGATTTGGAACAAACCCGGTATGCATGTAGTAACGCCCTCTTTGATGATCAGCTTCACGAGTACTCATCGAACGAACAATTGCAAGATGGTGCATTTGCTTTGCCGTCATTGGCATATGTTCGCTGATCGCAATACCGTCAACAGATGTTGAAATCTGTTGAAATGGTCCACCTGTTGCCTGACCTGGTTTGAGATCCCAGATATCCATGGTGCTTGGACCTCCACCCATCCACAGAAGGATCGCAGACTTATGCTGTTTTTTTAGCTCCTCGGCATTGGCAAGCAACGAATTCGTAAATGATGTAAAGGGAGTTGATAGCGCTGCCAATCCACCGAGATGTGAGAGAAAATGCCTGCGGCTTCTCTGCACACATGTTTCAGAGCGATAACTTTTCTTATCCATAGAACACCCGCCCCTGTTAGTGATTTAAAATAAACTCATTCGAGTTCAGTAGTGCCCACCATACATCCTGCAATGCCTCTTTCACCTGTCCCTTGCGAGCAAGGAGCACGTGATTTGCATATCGTAGTTCACTCGACGATGGCCACCTTGCAAGAGCGGCAACATACAGGGCATTTATCTTGTCTCGATTTGTTTGGTTTGCCGCCACTACTTGGTCAAGAAATCCATCTTGATCGAGTGATGTAGCTGCCTGAATTAAATCGCCATTGAACAACATGAGTATCTGAGGAATCGTTCCATTAAATGTCGTACTCGAATCACCCTCATCTGTACCAAAGGCAGTTACAAACTGCGACAGCCAGCGATCTTGACGACCTGCAGCCTCGCTATGGTCTGCTTCGGTAGCTACCAGCAAAGAATCATAGAGTTGCTCAGGCTGCATTTGCCTGACATAGAAACGGCTGAAGTGTGGCTGCTCACCAGAATCCGGCGCATCCGTTGTGCTTCTTGCCTTCATGCGACTGGAGAGGCTATATGGCCTTGATAGGACAATCCAACGCATCAGTGACTTTAGATCATAACTGTATTCTGCAAACCGTTGAGAGAGTCCATCAAGTAACGCAGGGTGCGTTGGTGGGTTGTGGGCACCAAAATCATCTATTGGTGCGATGAATCCATAACCGAGAAAATAGGCCCAGACACGATTGACAACGGCCTTGGGGAACAAGGGATTTGACCGAATCAAAGTAGCCAATTCCCTGCGACGATTTACGCCGTACGGTGTTCCGTCATCAAGTACACCCGGCAGGAGCCCACTTCGTGAGATCTCAGTCCCATCAACAAAAACAGGATAGGCAACTTTAACTAAACCGTTTCTCAGTTCGTAGAAAATCTCTGCTTCATTTGGATCACCCCCCTGACCAGCAAAGTCTTCATCAACAAGTTCAATCCATGCAACACGACGCCCTCCGTCAAACCGCCGCAAAGCTCGGGTCTGCCTGAAAAATGCATTCAACTCCCAAAACTGGTTCTGCTTTACACCACTGTTGAAAGGATGATTATGGCATTGCGTACATTGGACCTGGAGCCCTAAGAAAATTTGTGCAGTTTTAGCCGTTGCCTGCAATCCTCCATCGGCGAGCTTTCCGCTCAGGAAGTTAGTGGCTCCATTAAATAACGTCGATTCTTCCCTTGTGGCATTATCTCCGGTCGCGGTAAGCAACTCCTCCACAAATTGATCGTAAGGAATGTTTGACTCCCACGCGGACTGCAAATATTTTCGCATACCGTCTCGGTCGATCATTCGATTGTCAGTATCTCGGCCAACAAGTATTGTCGTCCATACATTCGACCAATGCTTTGCATATTCATAGCTGTATTCTGCACCAAGAAGACGATCGATAAGAACTGATTGCTTGTTGCGACTGCTATCATTTTTGTACTGCAACACCTCATCAACGGCTGGAATTCTCCCGATGAGGTCCAGATAAACACGTCGGCACCATTCGAGATCCGTGGCTTGCTCCACTGGCTCGATATTTGCGTCAGCCCAAGCTGCCTCAATCTGGCTATCAATAAATGCAACCTGGGGAAGAGCTGATGAATTGTCGGCATAGAGAGGCATGGCGTGGTACAAAAACACGAATAGCACCATTGAAGCCGAATACAGTCTCCCCTCAACTCGACTTGTGAGGCCGCCATATTTTCTTGGGTATTTCCGTATCATCATTCGGCACCCTCGCGGCCATCTCAGACAATCGCGCTGTAGAACGAGTCTATATTTTCCAGCAAGCACGCAAGAGTCAAGTTTACACGCTACCTACAGAACGGGCGAAACTGCCGGCAGCCCTGTCTTGTCCGAAAAAAACTCGGCTACGAGTTGACTGATTCAAGTTCAGGGGCAACTGGTGCAGCTGAGACAGATTCACCTACAAACTCAAGTATTGCCCGGGGACCTGCATCGCCGAGACGAGGCATTGCCAGCTTGAAAATACGGGTATACCCACCGGGACGACTAGCGAACCGAGGCGCTACCGCGCTAAAGAGAATTCGGGTTGCTTGTTTATCACCAAGCAGCCTCAGGACCCGACGTCGAGCAGTAACCGCAGGAGCCATAGCTTGGGCCCACTTTTGCCACTGCTCACTCTGACGCCACTTCTTCCATTCTGCGGTATCTCGTTCTGCGGACGCTGCAAATGCTTCAGCTGCTTGTTCCGCCAGCAGCCCTCGCTTCGCTATCGTAATGCATCGTTCCACCACCGGGCGAACTTCTTTCGCTTTCGCGACAGTTGTCACAATACGTCCAGGCACTTTCGGAGCACCTGGTTCACCTGGCTCGAACTCTCGCTCCGTAAGAACAAGAGATGAAGCAAGATTCCTAAGCATAGCTCGCTGGTGAGAAGGACTTCTGCCAAGCACTCGGCCCTTGCGACGATGACGCATTGTTCAACCTTTTCTTCTTTCGATCACTGAAATATGCATTGACGAAATTCAGGAATGCATTCCTGCCGACTCCATACCAAACGACACGCCGAGCTCCTTAAGCTTCTCTTCAATTTCCTGAAGCGTCGTCTCGCCAGCACTCTGCAAATCTGCAACCTCTTCGCGAGTCTTCACAACTAACTGACCAAGGGTCGTAATATCATTCCGAATCAAACTATTCTCAGCACGGTGCGAAAGATTTAATTGGGAAACCAGCATCCCAAGGCGACTCTCAAGGGGAGCCTCGAGCTTTTCGAGATCGAGAACACCTTCAACTGCAGAAGTCGTGTCACTTGAACCTGAAGCTGCATGTATTGATGCACCCGGAGAAGTGTACCCAACAAACGGATTAAGATGTTTGCGGAGAATTTTTGCTGCCTCAACAAGTGCCATTTCCGGAGTGATTGTGCCATCGGTCCACACTTCAAGAGTCAGCTTATCGTAGTTTGTTTTTTGGCCGACACGGGTTTCCTCAACCTCGTATCGCACACGAGTAACCGGGCTGAATACCGCGTCGACGGGGACAATACCAATCTCATGCCCATCCGGACTGTGCTCACTACTTGGCACATACCCACGACCATTTTCGATTACCATTTCCAACTCAAATGGAACATCGTCTGTGAGAGTTGCAAGAACAAGATCCTTGTTCACAACTTCAACAGACTCATCCGTCTGAACATCAGCAGCTGTGATCGGGCCCTTCAGACTTTTCTCTACATGAACAACTCGTGTTGAATCACTGTGATTCTTCACGACCATGCTTTTTACAGCCAGGACGATATCAGTTACATCCTCTTGAACGCCCTTTATCGTCGTAAACTCATGCTGAGCTCCCCCAAGTTTAATCTGGGTTACAGCACTGCCCTCAAGGCTTGATAGCAGAATACGTCGAAGACTATTTCCAACAGTCGTTCCAAAACCCCTCTCAAAAGGTTCGGCTGTAAACTTGCCATAAGTATTCGTTAGCGTCGCGGTATCGGCGACAACGGAGCCTGGTAGTTCGAGGCCTCGCCAGCGGATATGCATATGGTTCTCCTTAAATACCTTTTGTTCTCAAATCACACTCTCAGGAAGTCGACTTTTGACGATAGCTGAACGTCAAAAGTTGACTTCACTTTTAAACACGCCGTTTCTTTGGTGGACGACACCCGTTGTGGGGCAGAGGAGTAATGTCTTCAATACTCTTCACATTCATGCCAGCCCCCTGAAGAGCCGTAATCGCACTTTCGCGACCACTCCCCGGACCTTTCACACGGACTTCAAGGTCCTTCACGCCGAACTTTGATGCTTTCTCAGCCGCCTGTTGGGCAGCCATTTGTCCCGCAAATGGGGTGCCTTTACGGCTTCCCTTAAAACCACAGGTTCCGCCACTTGCCCAACAAAGCGTGTCGCCCCGCTGGTCTGTGATTGTAACCGTTGTGTTATTAAAAGTTGCATCAATGAATGCTATTCCAGATGACACACTTTTCTTTTTTGTTTTCGCTGTCTTGGCCATTATTCAGTCGCCCTGATTCGCTTGATCGGGCTTACCACTTTCCTTCCTGTCAAATCCTGTTGTTTTGTATCGCTTGGTTTTCAAACTGTGCCTGCCTTACGTCCCTAACGCAGGCGCGGTCACTTATTTAAGATCCTTAACACCCTTCTTGCCAGCAACCGTCTTCTTCGGCCCCTTACGAGTCCTCGCATTTGTCCGAGTGCGCTGCCCACGAACTGGCAAGCCACGTCGATGACGAATCCCACGGTAGCAGCCGATATCTTTTAAGCGAGAAACTCCTTGGGCAACTTGTCTCCGTAACTGTCCCTCAACGACATAATCTTTATCAAGCAACGAAGCCATTCGTGCCAACTCGTCCTCGTGAAGATCCCTTGCCTGAGCCTCAGGACTTACACCCGCCTTGCGACAAAGTTCTCTCGCAACGCGAGGCCCAACGCCGTAAAGGTACTGAAGTGAATAGACAGTCTTTTTGTCAGTAGGTATGTCAACACCGAGCAAACGTGGCATAAGTGGATGCTTTCAGGAACGAATCAAATCTATTTGTGATACACCTTGAATTAAGTCAACAGTCAGGATTTGTGGTTGGACAACTGCCAAGCCTCCAGAACTACCTGCTTTGACTCAATTACTCGATTCACCAGATCGTGGCACTTCCTCAACTGTTCTACTAGCCTTGTCGTTGCTTATGCCGGGGGTTGTCGCATAAGACGAAGACCACACCGCGACGGCGGACTACCTTGCATTTATCGCAAATCCGTTTGACGCTGGCACGCACTTTCATTGAAATCATGACGCAAGAGCGTCATACCTCACAGCAATAGTAAGACAATTGATCTAGACAAATCGAAGCCTCGGAGTATAGCCACGGCAAACGGGGGTTCACAAGTAGGCACACGAATTTCCGGCTATCGAGCCAATTCCAAGCAACTAAGAGGCGTGCTGAGCATAGATCAATTAGCCCTGAGTATTCGTTGCGACACCAGCCGTTCCCTCTGCTTCTCCAGTTTGAGGGTCCGCCGTAAGAGCCCACGGACCATCCTCTGTCATTGCGATTGTGTGCTCAAAATGAGCACTGTACTTCCCATCTGCCGTTGATTGAGTCCAGAAGTCCGGAAGTGGCCGTACTTTTTTAGTCCCCATGTTCACCATGGGCTCGACCGCAATAACAAGCCCTGGTTCCAGCTCAAAATCATGCTTACGGCGAAACGATGGGGAGCAGAAGTTGGGGACCTGAGGATCCTCATGCATGTTCTTGCCTATGCCGTGGCCGACAAAATTTTCAACAACGGAAAATCCATAATCCCTAACAAACGTAGCCATTTCTGACGCAACATCGCCCCAACGATTTCGTGATGCCATAAGTTTAATCGCCAACTGCAGAACACCCGACGTGCAGTCCAAGAGTTTCTGAACATCGTCTTCTACTTGGCCAACGGCATGCGTAAAGGCGGAATCACCGCACCAGCCCTTCAACTTGCAACCGGTATCAATGCTAATGATATCGCCCTCCACCAACTTCCGGGAACCGGGAATTCCATGCACGACTTCATCGTTTACCGATATGCAACACACTGAAGGAAAAGGCACTCGCCCCGGAACTCCCTTAAAAAGCGGCACAACATTTTGCTCCTCGAAAAAATCCTCCACAGCCTGGTCGATTTCACCAGTTGTGATTCCTGGACGAACAAGACTTTTAGCAATTTGATGGGCTTCCCAAACGACAAGGCCAGCCTTTCGCATGGCTTCTATCTCTCGACTCGATTTTAGCTTCAGCACGTCAGTTCTTCCTCTTCACCAAGACCAACAAGGGGGGGCAGGAAACAATCCCGCCAAAACCTTTCCGTAACAATTCAAAGTACATCCCAAACGCTTCAATTTACAGAATGAACTTTTCGTTTGTTCTAGCGTTTTGCACGCCGAAATGCACGGATTGCCTGCCGCACCCGCTCAAAGATATCATCAGCAGAACCTAACCCGTTCACAGTCCTCAATTTTCCCTGGAATTCATAATATTCCAGCAGAGGAGCCGTCTGTCTTTCGAAACTTTCGATTCGACGTGCAAAAACTTCTGGACTGTCATCGTCCCGTTTTCGTGCAAGCATACGACGAACAAGTTCTTCCTGAGGAACGGACAGTTCAATAACACCGTCAACGCTCATTGCCTGTCGCTCAAGCAGATCATCGAGCATTTCGGCCTGATTTATTGTTCTCGGGAACCCGTCAAGGAGACAGCCTCTCCGACAATCCTGGCCCTTCAGCCGACGGGTCACTAATCCAAGTACGAGTTGATCCGGAACCAACTGCCCCGCCTCCATGTACGAGGAGGCCTCTTTTCCTTCAGTTGTCTTCTGAGCAATGGCTGCCCGTAACATCTCTCCAGTCGAGAGGTGGGGCACCCTCAGGAAGTTGACTAGTCTCTCGCATTGCGTTCCTTTCCCTGCACCCGGTGGTCCAATCAGGATTATCCGCATAGGACTACAAGACCATGGAATGAAGCTAGGGGATTATGGAGCCAACGTAAAAAGACTCAAATGGCGAAAACAGCGCAATGAAAACAGACGTGCTTGTGGCAGAACCGGTTACGATTTCTCCAGCAAACCACTGTAGTTCCGCATCACAAGATGACTATCAATTTTTTGTACCAGATCGAACGCCACGCTCACCGCAATAAGCAAACCGGTGCCTCCGTAAAAGCTGGCAATCTGAGCCGGAATACCAAGTGCTCCACTTACGATCGTCGGAATGACTGCTACGAGGGCCAGGAACCCGGCTCCGACGTAGGTGATTCGCTCCATGACCCGTTCCAGATAATCGGCGGTTCTCTTCCCTGGTCGGTAGCCAGGAATAAATGAGCCGAAGTTCTTCAGATTGTCAGCCATTTCTTTGGGATTAAATGTGATTGCTGTCCAAAAGTAACAAAAGAAGTAGATAAGCGCGATATAGCAAATATTGTAGAGGTACGATTGGCCCCTCGTAAACGAATCATGAAGCGCTGCCAGCACCGTATTGCCTGGGTATGCACTGCTCACATACTGAAAAAACATCTGTGGAAACAGCAGCAATGAACTTGCAAAGATAATCGGCATAACGCCTGCTTGATTCACACGAAGCGGAAGATATTGCCGAGTGCCTCCGTACACTCTCCTCCCTCGAACGTGCTTCGCACTCTGGGTCGGAATTCGTCGTTGTCCTTGAGTCATAAAGACTACTCCAGCAACAACGCCAACAAAAAGAGCAGCCAAAACCAGAATTGTCTCGATGCCCATCTTCCCACCGCCCCCACCAAGCTCCCAACTTGTATCTCCCGCGAGCGACACAAGTGCACTTGGCATGGCAGCGAGAATGCCAGCCATAATCAACAGACTTATTCCATTCCCAATACCGAATTCATCTATTTGCTCACCAAGCCACATGAGGAAAACAGTGCCTGCTGTCATTGTTAGCACCGCAACCAACTGCCAAGAAAACGGTAAACTCCCATCTACGAGAAAACTCGGCTGGATAAGAGATGCTTCACCGATACGAGTATTCGAAAGAAAAGCAACATAAGCCCAACTCTGCAGGAGACAAATACCAACAGTCGCATACCGTGTGTACTCATTGATTTTCTTCCGACCCGACTCACCTTCCTTTTGAAGTTTCTCCAGAGGGGGCCAGACTGTGCCTAATAACTGAAAAATAATTGATGCAGAAATATAAGGCATTATCCCTAGCCCAAAGATTGTGGCCTGGGAAAGTTGACTTGCCGAAAAGACTGCGACCGTCTTGAGAAGATCACTGATTCCACCTGACTCCTCAGCGAAGGCTCGCATTGCGGCCGGATCAACAATTGGCAAAGGGACCTGCCACCCAACACGATAGATAGCAAGCAGACCAAGAGTCAGTAAGATCTTTTGACGCAACTCTGGAATCGTAAAAATGATTCTTATCTTCTCGAACACGTCAGCGACTCCCTGTCTTTGTTCCGAAAAACTTTGGCTGTTCCTTCAGCATTTCGAATGCGTTGAAAAATTAGTAACTGGCTTTCAAGGGCCAAGAAGCATTTGGGGAAATTCAAATCTCAATAGGCCCAGACACGAACTGCCTCAAGATCCCTAATCTACCCTGAAACACTCATCTATGGCGATGCTGATTGTTCGGTGTTCCGGACCTTCTTTTGCCCCTTCACGAGAGCTGCTGGGCCGGGCACCTCACTCACGCTCCCTCCAGCTGCCAAGATTTTCTCACGTGCCTGCTTACTAAAACGGTGTGCTGAAACTGACAATGACTTTGAAATTTCCCCATCACCCAAAATTTTTAATTCGTGCCAAATACCCTTCGCAACACCAGAAGTACGGAGTAGTTCAGGTGTGACATCCGCACCTGCCTCAAATGCTGACTCAAGATCAGACACGTTGATACTTTTGACTATCTTGCCATGGCGGTTGTTGAAGCCACGTTTCGGAACCCGTCGTATAATCGGACTCCGTCCGCCCTCAAAAATTGAAGGAGCACTCCAACCAGCGAGTTGCCCCTGACCTTTGTGTCCTCGGCCTGACGTCTTGCCATGACCGGATCCGGGCCCGCGACCTATTCGCAAACGTTTACGGTTTTTGTGAACGCCTTTATTAATGTCATTGAGTCTCATGGAGATACCTACTTAATCAATTCTTCTTTAAGTGAATGTGTGTCACATTTGTCTTATGAATTTTCCGAGAGAGCAACTCCTCGTAGCCGCTCTACATCTTCTACCGTTCGCAATTGCTTGAGGCCATTAATGGTGGCTTTCACAAGGTTTAGCGGATTCACTGAGCCGTGGGATTTTGTCAGCACATCCTGAATACCAGCTGATTCACAGACGGCTCGCACCGCAGCACCAGCGATGATTCCCGTACCAGGACTGGCAGGTAACAGAATAATTTTTGATGTTCCGCTCAATCCCTCAACACGGTGTGGGATCGTTCCGGACACCAGAGGAACCTCGACAAGGTTCTTCATGCCATCCTTAATACCCTTCTCTACCGCAGCAGGTACTTCATTCGCCTTTCCATACCCGCAGCCAATCTTGCCCTTCCCATTCCCAACAACAACGAGGCCTGCAAAGCTGAAACGCCGACCGCCTTTGACAACAGTCGCACATCGACGAACCTTCACTACTCTTTCAGTGAATTCGCCACCTGCCCGGGATTCTCGTCCACCTGCCGGGGATCTTCGTCCACCTGATGTGTTTGCTGCCACGCTTAATCTCCTGATAAATTTTCGCTTAGAATTCTAACCCTGCTTCACGTGCAGCATCAGCTAACGCTGCAACACGACCGTGATACCGACACGAACCACGATCAAAACAGACTCGTGATATCCCTGCTGCTTTCGCCCGTTCAGCAACAGCCTTGCCAATGGCAACAGCAGCGCTGCGATTACCGCCAAAAGCAACATCTGACTTGAGTTGCGGCTCAACCGTAGCTGCTGCAACAACCGTTTTGCCAGATGCGTCATCAATTACTTGTGCATAAATGTGTTTGTGACTACGGCGCACAGATAGCCGCGGCCGTTCCGATGTACCTCGAAGCGGCTTGCGCACGCGATGGCGACGACGTGTTCGCTGTTGCAGTATTGATTTCGCATGATCCATTTCAATTTCTCCTCGTTAGCACGCTATCAGCCGCCCTGGGCACATTGCGTTATTTCGTGACGGCCTTACCTGCCTTGCGACGAACTTGTTCATTTTCGTAACGGATTCCTTTTCCTTTATACGGTTCTGGTTTCCGAAGTGAACGAACCTCTGCAGCAAATTGACCAACCAACTGCTTGTCGATGCCTTTAATATTGATGTGGGTCTGATCAGGGCAGGTAACATTTAAACCCTTTGGAACTGGAACGTGAAGCTCGTTCGCAAAACCAACCCGTAATTGCAGTACATCTTTTTGCAAAACTGCAAGATAGCCCACTCCAACAATTTCTAGTCGTTTTTCATAACCCTTCGTAACTCCCTCAACCATGTTATTCACGAGTGATCGAGTTAGTCCGTGCAGTGATCTCGACAGCTTTGCATCGTCATCTCTCGAGACGCGGATGAGTGCAGCAGAGTCATCTACATCCACACTTACTGCAGGGTGATGCTCATGCTCCAACTTGCCGAGTGGGCCTTCAACCGATACTAAACGGCTGTCGATTTTCACGTTGACACCTTGAGGGATTGCAACGGGCGTTTTACCTATTCGTGACATGCTGGAAACCTTTCTCTCGACTCAGCTACAACCAACCGACTGAGTGCTTCGATACCTATACTTACAATTGCTTTCTCAAAATCACCACAGTTCACACAAAACTTCACCACCAAGCTTTCGCTGTCGAGCCTCTCTGTCACTCACAACACCACTCGAGGTGGAGAGGATTGATATGCCAAGCCCGTTAAGGATGGGCCGCAGACGAGCCGACCTGCTGTAGACACGCCTGCCTGGCGTACTAATCCTTTTAATATGCTGGATTAAACGCTCGCCATTCGGCCCATATTTCAATTCCAGCTGGAGCACCGGTGCTGGCGTAGATTCGACTTCTCGCCAATCCCAAATGAATCCTTCTTTTTTTAACACATCTGCCAGACCACGCTTCACCTTCGAAAAAGGCACGTCTACCGTTGGATGTTCAACACGAACAGCGTTTCGGATACGAGTGAGCATGTCGGCTATCGGGTCGGTCATCATATGATTTTCGTTCCTACCAACTGGCCTTACGAACACCCGGAATGTTGCCTTGATCAGCCAACTTCCGGAAACAAATGCGACAGATTCCAAACTTGCGGTAAACCGCTCGAGGCCTGCCACACAGCATGCAACGACGAATAGTTCGGGTCGAAAATTTTGGTGGCCGCTCTGCAGCGGCAATTTTGGATTTACTTGCCATAATCTTTACCAACCGTCACTACTGAATACTGACGGCATTAGGTTATTTACAGAACTGCTACGCCGCAGTTCCTCCTTCCTCCTCAGTCTTTTTCATGGGGAGCCCCATTGCTCGCAACAGAACTCGAGCATCGTCATCACAATGAGCTGTCGTCACGAGGGTAATATTCATTCCCTGCGGACGAGTGAACTTGTCTGGATTGATTTCCGGAAAAACCATTTGCTCAGATAGGCCGAGACTGTAATTGCCGCAACCATCAAACGACGTTGCCGACAGGCCACGAAAGTCACGAACACGCGGCAACGCCAACGCGATAAGACGATCAAGAAACTCGTACATTCTACGTCCCCTCAGCGTCACTTTGCATCCAATCGGCAAATCCTCTCGTAGCTTGAATCCAGAAACAGCCTTTCTCGACAGCGTTGCCACAGGCTTCTGACCTGCTATTTGAGTAAGCGCTGCCATGGCCTCTTCAAGATGTTTTTTCTCTGTAACTGCCGTCCCGACACCCATGTTGATTACAATCTTCTCGATCTGTGGAATCGCGTGAGGGTTCTTTTTGGAAAGCTCTTCTGCAAGTGCTGGACGGACTGTCGTGTTATAAAGTTCCTGCAGCCTTGGTGTTCCCGCGGCAGATTCACTACCAGAACCTTTTGCAGACTTTGACTTTTTTGCCATTTCCGTTTCCCTTAATTCAACCGTATCGAAAAATCTTTTGTCTTACCTGTTTTTTACCGACCCCAACACTACCTACTTATCAAAAATAACTTCCGCTACTTTCAACCAGCCCTTGACCGGCCGACCTCGCCCTGCTCACTACCACACTTCCGACAGACTCGTTTTTTTGATCCATCCGTCAAAGAAACACCAAGCCGCGATGGTTTCCCACAAGCCGCACAGAAGAACAGCACGTTTGACGCATCGATTGGCATTTCTTTACTGAGTCGCCCCCCTTGGGGATTCTTCTGACTTCTTTTTATATGGCGATAGACCCGATTGACCCCTTCAACGACAAGTTTGCCGTTCGCAGAATCAACCGAAAGGACCCTTGCACGCGTGCCGCGCGAGTTACCCGATTGAACTTCAACTGTGTCACCTGTACGAATCAACATCAAATTACCTCACTTGCCAGACTCACAATTTTCATGAAATTACGGTCTCGCAACTCACGGGCTACAGCACCAAAGATTCGAGTACCCCTAGGATTTTTATCACTATCTACAATCACGCAAGCATTTGAATCAAACCGAACATAACTTCCATCTGTCCGGCGAGTCGGACTCTTACAGCGGACAATAACCGCTTTCACAACCGCCTTCTTTTTGACATCACTTCCAGGAATAACACTTTTCACGCTACAGACAATTACATCTCCAAGACCGGCGGTTCGCTTTTTGCTGCCACCGAGCACCTTGAAGCACATAACTTCTTTCGCACCTGTGTTATCAGCGACTATAAGCCGCGACTGCATCTGAATCATCAGTCAGCTCCCTCTTCATCAACTGCATTGCCTGCGGTCGCCTCACTAGCCTGACCTGTTGCCTTTGCTTCTTCGTCACGAACTGATGCCTCACGCATCTCAGTAGCCCTCGCTCCAGACCGCAACGCTGCCAAGTCCACCGCTGTGCTTTTTGCGACAACCCGGACCAACTCCCAACGTTTTGTCCTGCTTCGCGGAGGGCACTCAATGATCTCAACGAGATCACCAGGTGCAGACTCTTCCGCCTCGTCGTGTACATGACAGACAGTTCGGCTATGCAAAATTCGGCCATATTTAGGATGGCGAATAATACGAGGAATCTCCACGCGTCGCGTTTTACTTGCTGCAGCACTTGTTACTGTGCCTGTTTCAACTTTTTTTGGCATACCTATTTGTCCTAGCGGGCTTGTACCGCTGATTACGTTTTTGTTTTTTATCGACTAAGCCACTGATGTGCTTTTCTGCCTTCTCTCAAACTTATTTCTACTTACTACCCACCTTGGAAGTTGAATCACTTTCCGCACCTGCGGCTTCACCGGAAACGCCAGCTTCCCGACTCCGCTCTCCCAAAACCGTCTGGCAACGAGCAATAAGCTTCCTCTGTTTTCGCATTTCAGACGGAGCTGCCAGCTTTTCCGTCTGAGACTGAATCCGCAGACGAAACAGGGATTCAGCCGCATCCTTCCAGACAAGCCGAATCTGCTCGTCACTCATTTCTCGTAATTCTGTTGCCTTCGTCATCGCTTTATTTCTTTTCTGAACATGAGACCGTCGGACTCTTTGGACATGCCGAACTCGGATTCTCCTGAACTACATTGTCCTCTTTTTGACCATTCGCACTCGCACCGGCATCTTGTGAGCAAGACGTGCAAAGCACACCTTTGCAACATCTTCAGTCACACCACCAATCTCAAACAGAACCGTCCCAGGACGAATAACTGCGGCCCAGAAATCAGGTTCGCCTTTCCCTTTACCCATTCGGGTTTCCAAAGGGATAGAAGTAATTGACTTGTGTGGAAACACGCGGATATACAGTCGTCCACCGCCCCGCAGATACTGCTGGGCGGCAATTCGGCCGGCTTCAATCGTGGCAGCAGGAAGCCACCCCGGCTGTTCGGCTTGGAGGCCGAATTCACCAAAGATGACCCTGTTTCCACGAGTCGCCTCACCTTTTATACGACCTCTTTGGCTTTTTCGGTGTTTGACCCTCTTGGGCATCAGCGGCATCGCCGTTCTCCTCGTACATCCCTTGGTTCACCCACACCTGGACACCGATGTGTCCCTGTGCTGTTGGTGCTTCACAAAACCCGTAATCAATCTTTGCTCGTAATGTTGACAGTGGCACGGACCCCGCAATGCTTTTCTCGCATCGCGACATTTCAGCTCCACCCAGTCTGCCTGCCAACTGAATTTTGACGCCTTTCGCGCCAGCATCCATTGTGGACTCAATTGTTCGTTTCAATGTTCTTCGAAAGGCAGCCCGCTTCACCAACTGATCTGCAATATCTTCCGCGACAAGCTGCGCCTGAATTTCAGGCCGCGTAATCTCTTCAACCTTGAGATTTACTCTTCGGCCGAGCAGTGCCTGCAACTCATCCTGCAAGCGATCAACCTCCTGGCCTTTTCGACCAATGATCACGCCTGGGCGAGCAGAATGCAGAATAACCTTCACCTCGTCCCGCGTTCGCTCAATTTCCACCTTCGCGATAGCTGCTGAACGATACTTCTTTTTCATAAAGCTGCGAACTTTAAAGTCTTCGAGCAGCAAGCCTCGAAACTCTTTTTTGGGCGCATACCAACGACTCTTCCACGGCTCAGTAATGCCGGTACGGAATCCAGTTGGATTTACTTTTTGACCCATTTGCTTTTCCCTTTTGTGTTTTCCGAGTGACCAGTCAACGACCGTGGCTATTCCTCTGTTGCTGTCTCACCAGAGGTTTGGCTGCCGTCGGAACTTGCCACGGCAACAGTGTCCAGTGAAACCTTAATGTGTGACATCCTTTTCTTGATTTCGTAGGCCATGCCACGAGCTCTTGGCTGATACCGCTTAAACATCGGACCACCATCGATTCGTGCATCAACCACGACAAGATCATCGACCCCGGGAGCCTGCTGATGCTCAGCATTCCCAAGTGCACTTTTGATAACTTTCTCCAGCATCCGAGCGCCACGGTGTGGCTGGAATCGCAGGATATCCAATGCCTCGTCTGCAAACTTGCCCCGAACAAGGCTAGCGAGATGCCGCACCTTACGGGCACTGATTCGGGCGTATTTGTGCGTTGCTGTATAGGCCATTGAATACCTCGATCTACTTTCCCTTCCCGCCATGACCCCGGAAGGTACGGCTGGGTGAAAACTCTCCAAGCTTGTGACCGACCATGTCTTCTGTCACAAACACCTTCAGGTGCTGCTTGCCATTATGAACCATGAAGGTCAGCCCAATAAATTCTGGCACAATCGTACAAGCACGTGCCCATGTCTTGATCGGATCACGATCTCCACCAGACAGTTGCTTCTCAACTTTTTCATAAAGCCGAGGATCAACAAATGGTCCTTTTTTCGAACTGCGTCCCATGAACTACCTTCCAGTTGCCTAATTCACACGTAAGTGTTTTTGCTTTTCTTGTCTGTTCCTGAAAATTTCTTTATTTCTTCTACTTCACCCGTATCTGCCCGTACCGCTTACTCTTCCGGCGACGGATAATTGATGCACCCGATGGCTTCCGAGGCTTCCTCGTTCCACCACCCTTTGCACTTTTACCTGTCGGACTTACAGGATGACGACCACCTTTTGTTCTTCCTTCACCACCGCCATGCGGATGATCAATTGGGTTCATTGCCGTGCCACGAACATGGGGTCGCCTGCCGAGCCAGCGGCTTCGGCCAGCTTTCCCAAGCCGGACCTTCATATGCTCTGAGTTACCAATAGCACCAACAGTTGCACGGCAAGCTGCCGGAACACGACGGATTTCACCGGACGGCAGAGAGATCTGAGCCCAACCAGCTTCGCGGGCCATAAGTGTGGCTGATGTTCCAGCCGACCTACAAAGCCGACCACCACGGCCAGGCTGAAGCTCAATATTATGAATTGTGGTACTCAGGGGAATTGCCGACAGAGGCAACGAATTGCCAACTTCCGGACTTGCATCCGCGCCACTTACAACCGTACCGCCAACCTCAAGCCCATCGGGGGATAAAATGAATCGTTTTTCACCATCAACATAGTGAATAAGAGCTATGCGGCATGTTCGATTTGGGTCGTATTGAACAGAGTGAACCTTGCCAGGAATACCATCTTTATTACGGCGAAAATCAATGAGGCGGTAATGCTGCATGTGGCCACCACCCCGATGACGCGATGTAATTTTTCCTTGATTGTTCCGGCCACCC
This sequence comes from Pirellulales bacterium, assembly GCA_016776925.1. Classification (GTDB taxonomy): domain Bacteria; phylum Planctomycetota; class Planctomycetia; order Pirellulales; family UBA1268; genus UBA1268. The sequence continues at coordinate 108,805 of JADHSL010000003.1, forward strand.
GTTTTTTTCTTTCGTACTCGTAAGCTCTTTGGAGCATCGGCACCAGGGGTCAATTCAGCAAAGTCCGACACGCTCGCGGTGCGGCGTCCGGCACTTGTCGGTTTGTAAATTCGAATTCCCATTGGTCAATACTTTCCGTCGCTATGTTCTTTTATCAATCTGTCCACAGAATCGTTGTGGCAAAACGCTAGAAGAGCGTAATCTTGTCCTCTGCATTGAGCGTCACTATTGCTTTTTTCCATGGCTTTGTGCTCCCTCGTCGCATCCGACTGCGACGCATCTTCCCAAGCCTATTTTGCACTGCCACCTTACTGACTCGCACCTGAAACAATTCTTCAATCGCATGGCGGATATCCGCCTTACTTGCTGCCGTCGCCACTTCAAACGCATACGCATTGTTGCGATTCGCACGATGCATACCCTTCTCTGTCACCAACGGCCGAACAATGACCTGATGGGGTGCTAGATTAGGATTGAGCTTTGGTGCTGGAGGGATAGGGACAGCCATGTTTTACGCTTCTCCTTCTTGCTGGCCTTGAGACGCCGTACGGCTCCGAGCAGAAGCTTTCGCACTCTTGCGGCCGCCTTGCTTGCGAGCAGACCTTGTTCGGCTGGTCTCACGAAGTCGTTTGGTCTCTTCCCGAAACGCATCTATTGCAGCAGTGGTCATCACAATCGCTCGTGGCTGGAGAATTGACAAAGCGTTCAGTTCAGCAACGGGGGAAACCGTAACGCCCTGAATATTTCGTGCACTCTTCCACAGATTACCGTCATGGGCATCCGAAGAAATCAGAACGGTTTTACCAGCCATACCCAACGAATTGAGTGTCGCCACCATTGAACTCGTCTTGGGAGAATCAAACTCCAAGCCCTCAACGAGCGTCACTTCTTCGTCTGCAAGACGAGCCGCTAATGCCATTCGGGTCGCTGACTGAAGTGCCTTCCGAGGCATCCTCCAACTAAAATCTCGCGGGCGTTTTGCAAATATATGCCCACCGCCACGGCGAACACCACTTCTTTTCGAACCAGCGCGAGCGTTTCCGGTGCCCTTCTGGCGATACATTTTTTTTGTTGTGCCAGAAACCTCTCCTCGACTCTTTGTACGAAAGGTACCTTGTCGCAGATTGGCCTGATACATCACGACTGCGTCGTGCAACAATTGCTTATTGATTTTGGGAGATAGCTCTGACGGGTCGATCTCGTACTTGCCAACCTGTTTTCCAGCTGCGTTGTAGACAGTGAGGTTCATTTTGCACCCTTCTTCTTCGAAGTAGGCGTTCCTACTCCACCAGAACGCTTTACTTTGTTGGTTTGCCGAACAACGACATAACCACCGTTCGGCCCAGGCACTGCGCCACGCACCACCAGAAGATTTTGATCATTGTCGATATCTACAAGACGAAGATTTCTCATCGTGGACCGCTCATTCCCAAAGCGTCCAGCCATCTTCTTACCCTTGAAGAGACGACCAGGTGACTGACACATCCCAGTACCACCCTGATGTCGATGCACTTTCTTCACGCCATGAGTTGCTCGCTGCCCACTAAAACCATGACGCTTCATAACACCGGCAGTCCCCCGGCCTTTTGACACGCCAATGACATCAACGGCATCACACCCTTCAAACACTGCAACTGTGATTTTCTGGCCCACCTGAGCCTTTGTTTCACCACGAAACTCTCTAACAAACCGCTGTGGTTCACAGTCCGCCTTGGCCACCATTTCGATCCCGGCATGACTTCGTTTCTTCGCACGCTTACTTTCAAGCTTGACAACTTGACCACGCACGGAACGACTTGCCAGGCGACGGGGCTTGTCTCTGTATCCAACCTGAATGGCGTCGTAACCATCTCGACCAGCAGAACGGGACAAAAGCACTGTGCAGGGGCCTGCCTCAATAACGGTTACTGGAACTACTGTACCGTCGTCATCAAAAATTTGGGTCATCCCAATCTTACGACCCAGAAGACCTTTTCGCTCCATTTCTACAGGCTCAGATGCCGCAATTGCTGCAGGCACGTCGCTTTCCGACTGGCTTTCAGGCGTTTCGTCTTTTTGATCTTCTGCAGCCATATTTTTTCGCTAATGAACGCTTTGTCAGCCAAAGCTGACAAAGCATTTACCGTCACACCTGAAGCCTCGTAGCTGCGGGAGAAGTCGTTCCCTCCGACCCTTACCCGCGAAGCCTTCCAAGCATGAACTATGCGCTCCTAGTTTGCGTTTTCTTTACCCTTGAAACCCGCAGGTTTCACTTTCATTCTCGAACCTCGACGAATTATGCCGACGAGGCCTTAATCTTGATATCTACACCTGCTGGGAGGCTCAGTTTGTTAAGAGCCTCAATCGTCTTGGCCGTGGCCTGAACAATATCTACAACTCGCTTATGCGTGCGAATTTCGTACTGTTGGCGAGCCTTCTTATCGACATGCGGGCCCGAAAGCACCGTGTACCGTTCAATTCGTGTTGGAAGTGGTATTGGTCCGTGCACCTCGGAGTTGGTTCGCTTGGCCGTATCAACGATCTCGGCCGCACTCTGATCGAGTACAGCATGGTCGTACGCTTCCATACGAATGCGAATTATTTCCTGCGTCGACGCAGCCACGGCAAAACTCCAATTCCACTTTCTCTAAATACTGTCATGACAACTGCTCTGAGAACGCCGCCATAGTGCTCACTGAAATGTGAGTACGTGACGCCGACAGGACTGTCGCCAGGACTAAAAAAAGCCGTCGAAACGGCAAACTCCACCTCGGCCGAACCCAATGAGGAACCGGGGGCCGTCTATGGAGGAACCTCGAAATGTAAGACCGCAGGCTAGAGATGTCAACACACCAGCCTGTTTTTCGGAGTATTCTGTGCCCCTCCGGTCCATCTGGTCAGACAAACGACTCAGCCGTTTCCGCAGATGCCGGTCCGTACTTCAACGGAACCATCGTGAAGCTTGCCCTACCCTGACTCACACTTCGAACGGCCGCTGAGTAACCAAACATCCCGGCAAGTGGGGCTTCGGCCGTCAGAACGTTCATGCCACTCCGAATTTCAGTCGCTGTAATAATTGCCCGACGCTGCTGCAAATCATTTATCACGTCACCCAAATGCTCTTCTGGCACGCTGACCTCAATCCGCATGACAGGCTCCAAAAGAACTGTCCCAGCCGTTTCGAGCATCCGCTCGATACCATCAGCAGCGGCAATTCGAATGGCGACATCTGTTGGGAGTGGCTCCGGAACTGACGTTTCTCGCACTACAATCCGCACGCCCCAGAGCGGACACCCCTTCAGCCCCCCTCTCTCAGCACTTTCTCGCACAGATTCAGTCATTATTCGAGCAACTTCAGCAAGCTGCTCCGACTCGGGAAACCAGCCCTGCTCGACAGTCACGCCAGACTGTTCGCCTGTCGGCTCAGCAGCAAGCGCGACCGTAGCCTCGAGCGTCTGCCCAGCCACCTGACGATTGGATTCACCCTGCACTTGCACTGGTTTTGCAAGCGTTTCCTTATAACTCACCCGAGGCTTATGAACCCGACAATGCAGATTGAATTCTCGTTCAAGCCGATGACGAATGACCTCGAGATGCAATTCACCCATTCCAGATATCAGTGTCTGCCCAGTTTCGTCGCTCTCAATTGCCCGGAACGTGGGATCTTGTCGCTTCATCATTTCAAGTGTCTCGGAGAGTTTTTTTCTCTCAAGACTCGTCTCCGGCTCAATCGCCATTGAAATAACTGTTTCTGGAAATTCAATTGACTCCAGCACGATTGGAGCCTGAGCATCACAAAGCGTGTCACCTGTTACGCTTTGCCGTGGACCAATGACTCCGATAATGTCCCCCGCTGAACAGGACGACACCTGTTCCCGGCGATCAGCCTGAACGTGCCATAGTTGTGCTACGTTTTCTTTCTTCTGCCGCTCAGGATTCCACGCTCTGCTTCCAGCCCTCAGCGTCCCCGAATAAACCCGGACAAACGCAATATCCCCATGCTTTTCAGCAAGAATCTTAAAAACCAATCCACAGAAAGGGACATCTGGATCTGGAGGCCGTTGTATCGTAACTGGCTCTTTCTTTTTTGGATCAAGCCCCTCCACGGGAGGCACATCCGCTGGACTCGGCAAATACCAGGTAACGGCATCCAAGACAGGCTGGACGCCAATACAATCAAGTGCGGACCCAGCAAAAACGGGGATAACCTTGCGTTCAAGCGTGGCTTTCCGGACAGTCTCTCGCATCAACTCGACTGGTATCGCCGCCTCAGCAATCGCAAGTTCGGCCAACTCATCAGAGTAATCAAACAAGGTCGAAACAAGCTGCTCCCTCCACGTGGCGGCCTCAGCTTCAAGTTCTGCCGGAATACTACTTCGTATTGGCTCAACAGCCGCGGCCGCACCGCTAAGCACCTCCTCTTTGGGTGGAAACGTGACTGCTTCCATGGTAATTAAGTCAATCACGCCTCGAAACGGATCAGCCACATGCGGCGGACCGATTCCCACGGGGATTTGCAACAAAAGCGGTTCGGCCTTAAGCCGCTCTCGAATTTGATCGACTGTCCCAAAAAAACTCGCCCCCTCTCGATCAAGTTTATTGACAAGCACCATTCGTGGTACCGCATATCGGTCTGCCTGCCGCCAAACAGTTTCACTCTGTGCCTCAACACCTTCGCGGGCTGAAAGCACAACAACTGCGCCGTCGAGAACACGAAGACTTCGCTCAACTTCAGCTGTGAAATCCACATGGCCAGGTGTGTCAATCAGATTCACAACAGTATCTCGCCATGGAAAAGAAACAGCAGCAGAGTAGATGGTAATACCCCGCTCTTGTTCTTCTGGGTCAAAATCTGTCACGGTTGTGCCATGATCTACATCTCCCAATCTGTGGATTGCTTTTGTGAAAAAAAGCATTCGCTCAGTAAGAGTTGTCTTGCCAGCATCGATGTGAGCAATGATGCCAATATTCCTGATCTTCTGGATCGATTTACTAGGGACACGAGGCATATGAATGACGTGTTTGTTTGCTAAGAGGGAATGAGGGTCATGAGAAATAGAACACTATAGACTGGTTAGTTACGCTACATTTCAAGATTCAAGAACGTGTATTTAATTTTAAAAAGCAGTGCTCGAAGGTAACAAGAAAAGCAGTCACTTTGCGACAAGTCTAACGACCGAGGCCAAACTTTGCGTCCAACTTTTGAGAATAGCGGGCTCGAGATAGCCATATGACCATCATACTTATTATTTTTTCAGCAGCAGTTTCTCTTGTTTGTGGCTACTTCCTGTACGGACGATGGCTCGGCACCAAGCTATTTTCACTGAATGCCATGTTTGTTGTGCCAAGCATTGAGTTCCGAGACGAGCACGACTTTGTACCAACGCCAACCCCAATTGTCTTTGGCCATCACTTCACCAGCATTGCCGGGACAGGCCCGATTGTCGGTCCTGCGCTTGCGATCATGTGGGGCTGGGGCCCAGCACTCATTTGGGTCATTCTCGGATCAATCTTCATTGGGGGCATGCACGACATGGCAGTTCTTGTTGTCAGCCTTCGAAATCGTGGGATGACGATTGGCGAGATTGCAGGGCGACTTCTTAATCCCCGTGTCCGACTACTCTTCCTCGTTCTTCTTCTCTTTGCACTCTGGGTTGTATTGGCAATTTTTGGCTGGGTTATTGCGAATGTTTTCGTCCAATTCCCTGAGGCTATTTTGCCGGTTTTTTTTCAAATCCCCATCGCCATCCTGATCGGCACACAAGTGCATCGAAAGGGCCGCAGCCTGCGAGGACCAAGCATTGTGGCTTTAGTATGCATGTACGCAACCGTTTGGCTTGGAGCAGGCTGTCCCGGCACCGCATGGACGGGCGGTTCGTTGGGTGCGGCTATTCAAGAAATGAACTTCTTTATCGCCGCATGGCCAATTTGGCTCTGGGTGGCAATCCTGTTGTCATATTGTTACGTCGCGAGCGTTCTTCCGGTCTGGGTACTTCTGCAGCCAAGAGACTTTATCAACAGCCTGCAATTGATCTCAAGTCTTGGCTTGGTTGTTGTCGGGCTGTTTGTTACTGCGGTTGTTGGGTCGAGCTCTATCTCGTCAGGTGTGGAGCCCCCTGCTCTAACAATGTTTGCCCCTTTTCTTGACTTACATCCACTCAACGCTCCACCAATATTTCCGTTTCTTTTTGTCACCATAGGATGTGGTGCTGTCAGTGGCTTTCATTGCCTTGTGAGTTCTGGAACATCAAGCAAGCAACTCCGTTGTGAAACTGACGCACGAGTAGTGGGGTACGGCTCGATGCTACTCGAAGGATTTCTTGCAGTCCTGGTCATTATTGCTGTAGGAGCCGGCATTGGCCTTGGCTGGCCAGAAGAGTACCCGGGACTGTCCGGCACACAGCTTTGGCAGGTCTTATATGCTGACTGGAAGGGTGTCACAGGCGGCAAGGCGATTGCTGCATTTGTAGTCGGCTCAGGAAACTTTCTTGAATCACTTGGTATTCATGCGACGATGTCGCGTGCGATCATTGGCGTGCTCGTTGCGAGTTTCGCCGGCACGACGCTTGATACTGCCACACGACTGCAGCGTTATGTTGTGCAGGAATTAGCACGCACTCTTTTGAACAGCGTTCCCGCATCACTGAAGGTAAGCAGTTCAGTATCACTGGTAACGCAGCCTCTTAATTGGCTGACGACAGCCCATGGAGCAACGCTCTTTGCCGTCACGACTGCTTTCGGCCTTGCAATGGTTCCAGCGCCAGGAAAAAGCTGGTCGCTGGAGACAATTGGGACAGGTGGACTTATCCTGTGGCCCCTTTTTGGAGCGACAAACCAGTTGCTCGCCGGCCTTTCACTTCTCGTCGTTAGCTTCTACCTTCGACGCCGCCAGCTGCCCACCTGGATTGCCAGCATTCCCATGGTTTTCATGCTAGCGATACCGGCATGGGCATTGATCTACAACATTGACGCATGGCTCTCTGGTGGAAGCTTTGGGCTCGTCACGATAGCAATGATCATGCTGGCTATTGAGCTTTGGTTGATTATTGAGGGCCTTCTACTCTGGGGACGCATTCGAGGGATTTTGGAGCCTCCAGCCGAGCCGTCGTCACCGATATCACGGTGAAACCGTGCCCGCCGCACCCTTGAACAGAGCGAAAGGGGCAGTGGACCTTTGTTCCTACAAGCAATCAACCAAAACTTCTCTTCATCAACAGAAGACGGCGATTGCATTACATCTGATTGGGCACGCGTATACCAAGCAACTCCATCCCCTGCCGTAAAGTCCGTCCCGTGAGATCACATAAGACTAACCGCGTGGTGCGTTGGTTGCCCTCTGCCTTCAATACTGACAGGGCATCGTAGAAACTCGAAAAGCAACTTGCCAATTCGTAAAGCCATGACGTCATTACATTTGGTCGGTAGTCAAGCTCAACATCTTCAAGCACTGCACCAAACCGAATCGCTGTCAGGGCCAACCTTCGTTCCAAAGGATCTGATAGTTCCAAGACAGATGCGTCATCGAGAACTTCACGACGGAGAAGTTCTCGGTCAACACCTCCTCGAGTAACAATGCCTTCGACCCGTGCCACCGCATACTGCATATACGCGGCAGTATTCCCCTTTAATTCAAGCATTTTGTCAAAACTAAACACATAATCTGTGCTTCTATTTTGTGATAAATCTGCGTACTTGATCGCTCCAATTCCGACAGCTTCGGCTACTTCCTGTCGCCTGGCGTCATCCATTCCCTGCCGCGCCTGCTCTCCGTCCCCAACAACACAAGCTGCTCGCTGAACTCCCTCATCAAGCAAAGCTTCTAAACCAACAGTATCTCCTGCTCTCGTCTTAAAGGGTTTCCCATCTTCTCCAAGGACTGTACCAAAGGCCACATGGATCAGGTCCATTCCAGAAAGTTGCTCTCCCGCACGACAACCCCAAGAACGGGCAGTTGCAAATACTTGCTCGAAATGCTGGCTTTGACGGTGGTCAACAATGTAAAGGATTCGATCCGGCTTCCAGTGCTCGGCACGCCAGGCAAGCGTTGCAAGGTCTGTTGTCGCGTAGAGAAACGCTCCATCAGCTTTCTGAACCAGAAGTGGTGACTCGTAACCCTCGAGGAAGACACCGACTGCCCCGCGGCTTTCGCGGGCCATCCCACAAGCAGTCAGATCGTCAACCACTCCAGTGAGAAGTGGTTGATAGAAACTTTCACCCATCGTGTGATCGAAAGTGACATCTAAACGGCTATAAATCCGTTCAATCTCTTCACGACAGACCGGCATAAATTGCTCCCAGAGCTTGTTGTTCTCTGAATCCCCTTCGTGCAATTTGACAGTTTCACCAAGCACTTCCTGCCGTGCATCTGGGTACTTCTCGACCAGTTCTGCTGCAATTGAGTCGTGTGCAAGTTCCTGTGGATCCGCATCAACCACCTTGCGAACCAACCGATAGAGCCTTCCTAGTTCTTGTGTTGGATTGTCTTCATATGCAGGCTCATCACGGCAATGCTTCCATCCCCAAAGAATCATCCCGAATTGCGTTCCCCAATCACCCAGATGATTGTCTGTGATCACTGAATGACCATGAAACCGCAGGATTCGTGAAAGCGCATCACCGATAACTGTTGATCGAATGTGCCCAACGTGCATTGGCTTTGCAACATTTGGCGATGAATAGTCAAGAACGATAGTCTGTGGCTGAGGCACCTCTGCCACACCCAAGCGATCATTACAACAGGCCATCCTCACGCCATCTGCAAGGGCTTGATCGAGAACTCGCACGTTAATAAATCCTGGACCAACGGGAGCATCGATTGGCTGAAAATATCTCCCAAAGAGTTGATCGTTATTGATTCGTGCAATCAAATCACTTGCCAAGTCTCGTGGCTTCACTCCTATTTTTTTGGCTAAGGGCATTGCCAACGTTGCCGTAAAGTCGCCGAATTTCTGGTCTACTGTCTCGCGAACCTGCTCAAGCAACGATGGCATCTCTTCTGATGATATTTCCAGGGCACCTTCAGAGACCGCTTGCTCGAGAACACGTGCAAGCACAGCACGAAAGGCTCGCCTGAAATTTGTCACAGAACTTCCTTCGGACAACGGATCAGATCTTCTTGGCATGTGTACTCCAACCAAACAAAACGCCAGCCAACACGTACGCGGGCACTACGAATTACTCCCGCACCAACCGTTTTTGTACTTCGGGACCTTTTATTCGCCCTGGGGTAACTCCACGTGTTTGGCATCGCCCCAGAGATGCTCCAAGTCCCAATATTGGCGTGAGTCGGCATCAAAAAGCTGGACAATCACATCGCCGTAATCGATGACAATCCAACGACTCTCATCATAACCTTCAATCCCTCGCTTCTCATCGCCCCACTCGGCCTTCACAACACGCTCAATTTCGTCGGACACTGCATGCATCTGGCGACGACTCGACCCTGTTGCAATGACAAAGTAGTCAAACACTTCAGTCACTGAACGTAAATCAAGTATTCGAATATCTTTCCCCCGGGTTTCTTCTATGATCCGCGAGATAGCGATTGCCAAGTCATGACCACGTGCATTTTCACGAACACTCTTGGAACTGGATATAGATTCGGTCACTGGCAACTCAAACAGTAAGTGGACTCAGGAATTATCAATGCAATAAGAAGTTAACGAATCTCGGGGCAACGTAAAATGACAGAGCCTACAGTCCGGATATTCTCATAGCTGCGATACCTATCCCGAACAAAACGAGGTCGGGGAACTCGCGGACGTTTGAGAATTCGCCCCGAACAACCCCCCTCCACCCACCAGTCAAAAATATATCTGCTTCAGGTCCAAGCTCTCGACGGGCCTCATCAACCAATCGGCAAACCGCACCACGAATTCCAAAACCTATTCCAGCCGTTATTGCATTATTTGTTGAACGGCCTGGCATTGGTGGAGGCGGCGCGTGGCCAAGTGAAGACACTTCTGGCAGAAGGCTTGTACCATCAGCAAGAGAACGAGCTAGTAATGCTGGACCTGGCAAAATGGCGCCGCCAAGAAACTGTCCTTCTGATGCCACCATGTCAACAGAAGCTGCAGTACCACAGTCAATTACAATGCAGCCATTCTTCGACGAAACAAGATGGCTTGCTGCAGTTGCCGCGGCAAGCCGATCAATTCCAACACGATCTGGCTGGTCAGTCTTCACTTCTAGAGGAAAATCCGAAAAATGGACTCGCTGCCGCTGGACAAGAAGGTGATGAGTTGCGCTCACGGCTGAAATAGCGGTTTCGAGTTGCGCTGCTGCTGTGTCATAAACGCTCGCGATAAAAAATGTTGCCGAAGCAGGAACCGCTGCCCTTAACCAGTTTTCAAAATCATCAGAATTGAAGTCACGACTATCTAGATCGCACCGTCTTTCCAGAAGGGGCATGCCCTGACTAACCCCTGAAAGGAGAGCCAACTTCGTTCTTGAATTACCGACATCAGCGAGCAATACCTTGTTCGTACGGCTAGCTCCTTCTTCTGAGACATCGGCGGACATTATTGATCTTTCCATCAAGCCTTACTGTGTATCACTGTCGTGGCGGCTATCAAGTTTTTTAGTTATCGAATGAAGAAGCTGAGGAAGCCCATCTCCGGTTACGGCGCTTATTGCAATCACGTGAAGTCCCGTCTCGCTGGAAAGCTCTTCCCTTACCGCTTCCGCCTCCGCTAACTCAGACTTGCTTACAACGAGTATCTCCGGACGAGCACCGAGTGATTCATCATAAAGACTCAATTCCTGACGTATTTTTTTGTAATTCGTTATTGGATCACTGCCGTCAAGTGGCGCTGGCTCCACCACATGAACCAGAATGCCTGCTCGCTCAACATGGCGAAGAAACTCGTGTCCAAGACCAACACCGGCGTGGGCGCCTTCAATCAACCCTGGTAAATCAGCCAATACAAAACTCTGTTCGGGAGAAACTTCGACAATTCCAAGAACTGGTGACTTTGTCGTAAAGGCATAGTTTGCAATTTCTGGACGAGCATGAGAAAGCCTGGATAATAATGTGCTTTTCCCTGCATTTGGAAGTCCGACCAGGCCCACATCTGCAATAACCTTGAGCTCCAGAATCACCAGTCTCGAGACACCTACTTCACCAGTCGTTGACTCACGGGGCGCTCGATTCACTGACGACTTGAAATGCACATTCCCACGCCCCCCAGCACCACCCTTTGCTACGACAATTTTTTCGCCTGGGTGGGCAAGGTCCTTGATCTGAAGTCCTGTCGACTGATCCACAACGATTGTGCCCGGCGGCACAAAAAGGATGACGTCTTTCGCTGATCGACCCTGGCGGTTATGAGGCCCACCTGACTTTCCGTGATCAGCTCGCCATTGCTTTCTGTGAGAAAGGCCTGCGAGTGAATCGACCCCAACCTTCGCTTCAAGAATAATACTGCCACCTCGCCCGCCGTCCCCACCGTCGGGGCCCCCGCGGGCGACATATTTTTCTCTACGAAAACTTGTGATGCCGTTGCCGCCGTTGCCAGCGGCTAACTCGACCTTGATTCGGTCAACAAACACGTGATGGCCTCTCGGGCCCAATACTGGAAAAAATTAGTCTGCCGCTTGATCAATATTCACTCGACGCCCCTTGCGATCAAAGCGAACAACGCCATCAGATAGAGCAAAGAGTGTGTAGTCATTACCAATACCAACGTTTGATCCGGGGTGGAACTTTGTACCGACCTGCCGAACCAAAATACTGCCCGCAGTTACAGCCTGCCCGCCGAACCTCTTCACGCCACGTCGTTGGGCATTCGAATCGCGGCCATTCCTACTGGAACCTTGTCCTTTTTTATGAGCCATAGCCCAATCCTCAATCTTCTAAAATTTACTGAATGACGAAACTGGAATTTCCACTGAAATCACATTTCGGGGATTATAGAATATCCTCCTGCCGGGCATCGCGGAAGTCCCATAAATATTCCTCGCCTTCATTGGATTTCATGGCCCTTTTGAAGAGTTCCGGACCATCATGGCCAAACAGTCCCTTTAAAAGCTCATTACGATCATCTTCAGGTCGATCAACAACCCGTCCGGGGTCATCCTCAGCCGGGTTCGCTACCGTCAGAAGCTTCGGCAACAGCACCTCAAGTGCCCGTCGACTTCCCGCCTGTTGAAGTTTCGCGGCGTCGGCTTGCAAGAGTTGTAACAACGCAGCAGTACGAGCAATCGCTACCTCATGAGAAATCTGATCAAGAAGTGAAGCGGATTCTCCAAAAAACCCTGCTGCCTCCTGACGTCGAATATCCATATCCGGTGCGTTTTCAAGTTCTTTCACAATTCGAGCGAACGAGAGCAATGGATCGGCTAGCACCTGTTCTGGAGTCAGATTGATTTTCCCAAGAGATTCTCGTCTCTGTCTATCTTGTTTCGGTGTTACCGGCCCTGCTACTGCCTTCAGCAGTTCCTCCATCCAGCCAACGGCTTGCTCACCAAGAAAGGCAGTCACGAGACTCTCGCGTTCCGCGACACTTTCAACTTTCGCTAACGTTTTGGCAAACATTTCGACCGGCACCAAGCCAGCACCTCCCTCCCAGTTTTCTTTTTCTGGTTCAAGAAAATATTGCCAGCGTACTCCGAGATCCCGCACGCCTTGGACGTATTTCGCCTGAGTAAGGGCTGCTCGACTGGTAGCCTCAAGGAGTCGTGACCCAAGTGTCAATCTTTCAAAGAGTCCTGAATGAACAACATTCACTTCCTGAAAATCGTCATGATCCGCATCCCCTGGATGATAAAAATCGAGACGCAGGCACTCCAACTCGCGACGCTCATACTCCGGTGCATGTTCAAGGTCTGTCTCAAATTCTGCATCGTGTCGCCACCGGATTGAGTTCGTTAACCCATAAATAAAAACGGTAAAAAAATCGATCCGTGGGTCAATGTCCTGCCAGATAGCTACACCCCATCGCTCTTCCCCAGGCTGAATCGGGCGCTCTGATATCGAAACGCTGTCGTGCAGCATGTCGGGATGAATTTTTTCTCGACGACTAATTGGCACAATTGCTGATGAAACGAGGCGATCGAGATGATCCTGATGCTCTAAAAGCCCTTCGTCTCGGCTTAATGCCTCGTGGGTTTCAAAAACAAAATGCGGTTCGAAGTGAATTGATTGATTAACAAACTTCGTAGTTGGCCTTGTGAGGTCATCGTTACCCTCCTCGTCTTTCTCAAAAACAACCTGCCGTGTGGACCCCCCCAGCTCGGAAGCAACGTCCGCATTTTCATCAACAGCAATGTTCCGAACTCGATATAAGAGATACCAGACTCGCTCTTTTTGTATTTCAAGATTTTCTCCTGGCACATCGACTTCAATTGTTCGTGGTGGCCGATACGCAAATTCAAGACACCAGACATCTCTTAAGAACTGTCGGTCGCTTGCCAGGCCGATAAGCGTTTCGTGTGAGGGCGCATGAGAAGGATCCCACGCTCCACCTCGTCCCTGAGCTAACTCATGAAGATTGGCTTTTTGAGAAACGTCATCAACGGATTGATCTGGTGGAATAACCGTAAGGCTTTTTGTGCTCGGGCCGTCATTTGCAAAGACGAATGCCAACCCTGCACAGCCAATAAATGCAGTTGCACACAGACGCACGAGTTGCTTCATCCCACACATAACACGCTCCAGGCATCATTTCGAGAGACTAAACTGATCAACGAATCTCTACCATTGTTTGTAAGAGGACAAAAAAACACCAGCCGAACCCCTGTAAAAAATTTCTTCTTGTTCTCGTCCAACCCTGCATTCAGTAATTACATTATGGGCTCTGGTTGTCGACACGCCCACAAATTTATCATTCGGCTCGTAATCAGTTTGTATTTCTCATTGTCTGGCTGTGTGAGAATTTCACTCACAAGCAAGGCCATCCTGAAACACGGTGTGTTTTTGACAGGGCCCCTGCCTAGGCAGCCATTTTGTTTCTTTCGCATGGCTCTCCAGGCTGCCAGAGAGGCAGAACAGCAGCATCTACTTCACTGGCCAGATTGTGATAATCAGATGCCCCATTGGAATCATTGGCATATTCGAAAATCGACTGACCAAAGCTTGGCGCCTCAGCTAGTCTGATATTCCGTCGAATCTTCGTCTCAAACACTCTGGCGTCCTTCCATGATGGGTGTCCTTTGCCCGCTTCTGCGAAAAAGGATTCGACATCTCGTCCAACCTCAGCAGCGAGACGCGTACCTGCCTCGTACAGGCAGAGTGCCACCCCGAGCAACCGTAATCGCGGGTTAATGTGTTCCGCTGAGAGCTCAATCGTCTCGAGTAATTTACTAAGCCCGTGCAGGGCAAGGAAATGCGGCTGTAGAGGAAGCAGAACCTCATCAACAGCTGCCATCGCATTTAATGAAAGTAATCCTAACGACGGTGGGCAATCGATAATAATGTAGTCGAATTGTGACTGCTCTTTATCGTCTTGAGTATTTGCAAGCTGGTGGGAACCACTGCATACAGGGTCACTTTTTAGCTTCTCTCGCAGGATCGACTCTCGACCGGGACGACCCGCAAGAGTCATTTCTGCTACCGAAAGATCAAGATGTGAAGGCACGACCCAAAGGTTTTCTTGAGCCTGAACAAGTGCTGCTGCTAAGGGCTGATCGTTAACGAGTACATCGTAAGCAGAACATGGGGTCGATGTCGGTGAGACACCAACATGGAGGGTTGCATGCGCCTGTGGATCAAGGTCGATGAGACAAACTTTTTTTTGTAATCGAGACAGTGCTACGGCAAGATTCACCGACGTCGTCGTTTTGCCGACACCTCCCTTTTGATTCGCTATCGCAATCGATCGCATATCACTAGCCTCTCGGAAACGGCGCTGAAAAAAACTCGCATGTCGGTTATCGCATTACCTACCACCATGGGAGACGATAGCTCTAGCAATATGTTCAACAAAAGACGTCTTTTCCGCCGTAATACACACAAACCGACTCAGAAATCAGTTCGGACCGACCCATTCGCTGTACTTTCAACCCACGTTTTCAGACCTTTTCCCATTTTCCCCAAAGCAACTCGCCCAGGCCTCCCAACGACCGTCAGGTTTGCTTTTTGAGAATTCTCCCCGAAATCAATGACCACAACGGTTCGTTCAGACTCATTTCTTTGTTTGCTATCAAAGAAAACCAGGGCAAGATCCCATGCGGCATCTGCTAACGGTGCACGCTCCGTATTTCCTTCTACCCATTGAAAATTTGCATCTTCAACAAGGCCCCTCCGGAGGTGCACCAGACCTTTAGCTTCGGTGATGTCCTCAACCAGGACTGCCTCTAAACGACCCGTGTGCCGACCACCAGAGAGTGGCTTCAACTGCCACAGTTCAACAAATGGTGATTTTGAAATCTGTTCTGTGGCCCGAGTGCCGTAAAAGGCCAGGCATCGACGGGTCTGCTGCCACTGAAACCAAACACCGATTCCAGCCGCCAGGAGACCAAGAGCAAGAAGACCGATAACGAGCATGGAACCGGGTGTGCTTCGGAACACAACGCTGCCTTTTCATGAAAAAACTGCTGAAAAAATAAAGAGAGTCGAGTCACTCTCATTCTCAATATATACTCATCAGCAAATTTGTACGAATGGAACGTTACGTCATAATTGCCAGAGAAAGTACCGATGTCTAACCAGTTTGATCCATATAGGGATGCACTCGTCGTCGAAAAGCACACCGTTTGGCCCGATGAGTACGAAGATTGGTCGGAGAGCGACCGCAGCCGCATTGAAACACTGCTTCACGCGACTCCAGAGGAAGCATCGGACCTTGACTACGTGCGTCAACATTCCGGATTTGCTCGCATCATCACGGTCTCTCCCGATGATCTTGAACGAGTGGCGGCGACATAACGTGGAACGACACGAAATCAATGTTCGGCTGGATGAAAGCGTTGCAACAACACAACCCGCGGCTCGTTCGTACACGATACATGTCGGCGATACGATACTTCAAGATATCGGGGGCTTGCTTAAGAATGACTGTGTGCAAAGAGCAGTCATTGTTTCTGATCAATCCGTAAATGCGACGCACGGAAAGACGGTTGCGGAAGCTCTACAAGACGCATCGATTACGATTGACCACCTCACGATCCCGTCAGGTGAAGCATCCAAGTCTCTCGCTGAAGCTGAGCGATTATGGAATGAATTCGCTCGTCTCAAGATTGATCGCAAGACGGCGATACTTGCAGTCGGCGGTGGTGT
>JADHSL010000119.1 GCA_016776925.1 Pirellulales bacterium
TTATTTCCA
This sequence comes from Pirellulales bacterium, assembly GCA_016776925.1. Taxonomy (GTDB): domain Bacteria; phylum Planctomycetota; class Planctomycetia; order Pirellulales; family UBA1268; genus UBA1268. The sequence goes on from JADHSL010000119.1 coordinate 10, forward strand.
AAGTTTGTCCCAAAGCGTATTCGCTACTTGAAATGATAATGCATGCCACGCAGCTGCAAATTGTTCTGCCGGTATAAAAAGTCGCTTGCCATTGTCCCATCGATTCAGTGTCTGCTGGCGGTATGCGACGCCCAGTTGTTCGACAATATTGACTTCGTAGCTGTAAATCCAATTGATAAGATCCACAGTCAAACCAGCGCAAATCTTTCGTTCTGATTCGACAGGTAGATGGAGAGCGGGCAGATCTTCATCTGACCACGGCGGACTATCAAGTGCTGCATGTGTTGTGTATTTTGGTTGAAATTCATAGCGGGGCACAAAGATGCCACCGTGCGATGGATCTCCAAAGAACACACCAAATCCGCGAAGCACAACACATTGACCGCGGGGCATTTCGAGGGAATAAACGCTGGGGCAATCTTTTCGATTATCGGGTGGCTCGATTCGCTTGAAGCCACTATCAATGAGCCAATTACCCTCGGGCCGCATAATATCACAACCCCAGCACCATATCTGTTGGCTCAGTAAAACTTCTGCATACTTAAGAAGGTCGCTGCGTGTGCAATTCTCATCAATTGCCTGGAGAGCAGCTGGCATCTCAATCAGCCTGAACAGGCAGAGCTGCCACAATATTTGCAAGCAACCACGACGATGCTGCACATAACTGCAACCAATCACCACTCGAGCTGATCCCGTAAGCCAGGACGCTGGCAATCCAGCAGATACTGGCAACCGTTTGCCCAAGCCATTCAATACGCAACACACGTGTGAGCCAAGCTGGAGACGTGCTGATTTCTATTTTCTTTTCTACTATCTCACTGGTCGTGCCAGAACCATTCAGCAGCACGGCGGGCACGTGCTCAACAGCATTTTGTTCATTTCCAATCAACATGTCTCGCACTCCTCTCCGCAACAGGAAAGATCATCGAGATACATACCCCATTGGCGATATGACTCGAGGTCCTCTGCAGGCAATCCCAGAGAAGTCGCAATTGCCTTCGCAACGACGGCAAAGCGTTGCCGATACTTGTAGATAAAGCAAAAGACTAGATTGTCATGACGAACAGTCGGCCCACAGAGATACATTCCTGACGTGATGGTCGATTCATCCTTCTCACTGAGAAGAGGAAGGCCGTCATCTCGATGCTCAAACAAATTTGAAACGATCTTGTGACTCCCTTCAAAGCCACCCGCTAGCAACGGCTGAGTCGGGGTCTGAAACGTTCTTCCATCTTTCGTCTTGACTTCATAGCCCGAATCAACCTTGGACACTGAAGCCACCCACGTGTTTGGAACGAGCTCTACGTGCTCCTCAAACCAATCTTCTCGCATTCTTTCCTGTGAATATGTTGATAGCGCAACACTGGGATCCGAACTCTCTTCTTTCCATGGGCACCCTCTGTCGAACAGTCGAACCCGTTTGTCGCGATACGACAAATGATAGGCCGCATCAACACCACTCTCATAGCCACCAATCACAATGAAGTCATCTCCCTCAAGACCCTCATAACTTGGAACTGTAGCCGTGTGGCGGCAGAATTCACTGCCTGGGAAAGCGTTGAGTCGTGGATATTGAAACTCACCAGCAGCCCAAATCACATGCTTCGCTCGCAAGGTTTCTTCACCCGTCTCAATGCGGAATTCATCTTCAATTTTCCTGATCTGCTTCACATCAACATGCTCACGCACCGGAATCTCAAAATGCTGAGCAACGCCCTGCAAGTGTGCGGCATACTCAGCGCCCGTAGGATGCTCAACCTCTAAGGCGTACGCCGGTGACACACCAATCGCTATTGAGTTCAAATCAAGCATGCCGATTGAATTGCTCGGAAATGATGGTGTTATGAATCGAGTCTCAGCTGGCCATGCAGCGAACGAAGCGCCTACGATGTCTCGATCAAGAACCACAAAGTTCTCAATTCCGGCATGACGGAGAACAATTGAAACGCCAAGACCCGCGGGACCACAACCAACGACTATGACGTCATGGACCTCCGAGTTTGTTGCAGACTTCATCAGACGATTTCCTCAGTTTCCACTTCAATTGGCGGTAAAGGATCTTCAAATTCTGACCAGACACTCGGGCTCTGAGCAAACTCAAGATCTGTAAGCAAACAACTATCAAGAATTTCCTCAACGCTTTGCTGTTCCAGTCCTTGACCTATGAAAACCAGTTCCTGATGGCGGTCCCCGTGCTCTCCTGAACACTTTGAATGGATGTCTGAAATCATTTCCTCATCATCTGGCCATGCATCATCAGGAGCTGCTGCCCACCAGAATCCAGCTGGATTCATACGGACCGAACAGCCAGCCTGCGACCAGTCGTAGGCAAAGTCATGACGAGATGCGATCCACAGCAACCCCTTACTACGGAGTACACCACGAAACAAACCGTCTTCGAGGCCACCGCCCAAAACATCATGCAGCCGCTTTGGATGAAAAGGCCGATCACGCTTATAGACAAAACTGGAGATACCGTATTCCTCCGTCTCGGTTTGCTCGTGTCCTCTCGGAACCACAAGCCAATTAGGCATTCCTTCTGCCTCGGCTAGCTGGAAAAGACCAGTGCCCAAGATGGCAGACAACGGAACACGACCTTCTGTCGCATGTAAGATTTTTGCATTTGCATTGAGTCGATGAACAATCTGCTCTAATTGCTCGAGTTCATAAGGTGAAATGAGATCTGTTTTGTTAATAACAATCACATTTGCGAACTCAACCTGGTCGACTAGCAGATCAACAATATTCCGATTGTCCTCGTCATCCAGGCCCATGCTACGGTCAGTCAGATCATCCCATGAGCCAAAATCCTTCATGAAGTTTCCGGCATCGATGACAGTCACCATCGTGTCAAGATCCGCAATTTGTGAGAGGCTATTTCCCTCTTCATCTTCAAAAGTAAATGTCTCGGCGACGGGCATGGGTTCACTGATTCCAGTGGACTCAATAAGCAGGTAGTCAAACTTGTTCGCACGGGCTAACCGAGCAACTTCAACCAGCAAATCTTCCCGTAAGGTGCAACAGATACAACCGTTTGTCATTTCTACGAGTTGCTCTTCAGTCCGTGAAAGATTGGCTCCGCCATCACGTATGAGCGATGCATCAATATTGACTTCACTCATATCGTTCACAATAACTGCCACCCGCAAACCTTCGCGGTTCGCGAGGATGTGATTCAGAAGTGTTGTTTTTCCTGCACCTAAAAACCCACTCAATACGGTAACGGGCATACGGCCCAGTGTTTCTGTCAAATTGACCTGTTTCATTACAAACTCCTCAACAAAACTGCTTCCGATGAACTCCACCAACTCACGAAGGGGCACACGTGACGTACAAGAGGAATCCATCAGTTTCAACGGAATCTACTTGTATTTGCTATCACAAGTTAATTACACTTGCAACTCTATTGCGTTTGAGTGGCGGTGCGGTTACGTCTTTCCTCGCAACTCTGTAAAAACATATGATCGTCGTTCGAGGTTTTTTCTTAGGAGCCTACTCATCGTTTTGCTCAAGATCACGAAACTATTTTGGAGCGTTGTACATTAATCTGGAGCGATCCCTCTGCTATCGGAGATGCAATGAATCAAAAAGTGAACAGTCAAGAATGGGCCCGAGAGAAGATTCGGTCTGCAGGACTAAGGGCCACGCCCGCGAGGATCGCAACGCTGAAGGTGCTTCACGGCTCAGAATCACCACTTACTCACGCAGAGGTTTCAGATGAGCTACAGAATCTTGAGATTGATAAAGCCACTGTTTTTCGTAACTTGACCGACTTAGTAGCCAAAAATGTAATACGTCGATCAGCACTTGGTGATAATGTTTGGCGATTCGAAATTATTAAAGAATCTGCTCACAAACCTGATTCCCACCCACATTTTATATGCGTCGATTGTGGTTCTGTGTCATGCATGGAAGACGTTGAATTAAAGCGAACGAGTACGTCCAAAAGCCCACTATTTGAACGCATCACAGAAATCGTTCTCCGAGGCCACTGCAACGAGTGTGCATAATCTACCCACGATTTTCATACGCTGCCCACGATTTTCACGTGGTAAAGTTCCAGAATATGACGAAGGTAAAACTACGCTTTGTCCTTGGAAGTCGAAGAACTTTTAAGGGACTGGGTTGTTGAATGACAGCGTCAATATTTTGAATGCTAATCGGTCACTACCAGACTTCAAAATTTGAATTCTCTGCAAATATAATTCGACCGTTGTTTTATTCTCCTCGAACCTCACACGCTACAGCCCTGATATGACATTACCGTCCATGGGATCACACAGATTTTTCCATGCTGCGGTGTCAATAGTCGGTGATATGGATTTGACACTACCATCACACAATGTCACTAAAATACCACCACTATGAATAGATTGAGCGCTTCCATGGTCACAATTTTTTATCCAATCGGGCTGAGGTTGAAACATATTACAACCTGATGCAATATTTGCTGCATCAGGCTCTTGACCATTCATGCAGAAGTGTGGTCGCCAACGTAGGTTTGAATCAGCCCACAAGTTTCCCCACGTACTTGAGTCGTTCGGTTGTCCACTGTTCCCGCAGGTGCCATAACGCTCCGTAAACATACAGGTTTGTGAAAGTCCGTCAGGTAGCATTGCGAGACGAGTTTTTCCCTCCGTAGACAGTACATTCCTGTCACCAAACACGAAAAAGTTGCCAGCATAATTACCAATTGCCCATTTGTTCGCACCACCATTTGTTGTGGCAGCAACAGTCTCTGCATTTGGACGGCTTGGACATAAGAACCCGTCAATTGATGTTGCGTAGACCGCTTTCCCGTTCACAACGGTTGAAACATCTTTATTTGATTGTTCAAACAGTGGTGCTTCCTCAAGGAATGGCAAGAGAAAATAAAATACCGTCGCACCCATATATCCCTTGTATGGTCCGGATATCTGAACTGGAGACTTTCTATGGTTTCCTACAGCACTCGCATTCACACACAGCGGTGGAAGAACTCTATTTGCATCCAAGAGACCATGAGCCGCAAGACCAATCTGCTTGAGATTATTAGTACAAACCATTCGACGAGCAGCAGAACGCGCTGATTGAACAGCCGGCAAGAGAAGGGCTACCAGTACACCGATAATTGCAATGACAACAAGAAGTTCAATGAGCGTAAAACCGCCTTGTGATTTTTTTTGACTATTCATTATGGATCCGCCTGCCTCCGTAACGATTCAATTGTTTTAATAGTTGACTAACCCCTAATGTTCCCTCAGGAAAAATCTTATTTTTTAGTGATCGCTTGCTGGATAACTGTGACAGATAATCTTTTATTTTTCGTAGTGAATAGCCAGAAATATCTTTGATATCACTTCACGTTTTGGCGGGCTGGAATCCTTTTTGTGCGTTTTATCTGTGGCAGTTTCGTGGGTAGGGTCAGGCCAAAAATGTAGCGTTGGTATCTATTACCAGTGAAACACCGGTTTGCCTTTCGTTGCTCACGGGTGCCCACTACCATTTTAACTAGTGGCCTTTTGGGCCCTCGTCTGCATACTCATTCAATCGGAATTGTTCTTATGAAAATTGTCCTCTGCTTGCTAGCGACTCTTCCTTTCAACCTCCCTGTGCTGGCACAAAAGTTTGAAGAAAAACTTTCTTTTGAAACAACTCTCGATCATTTCAAAGACCATCATCTTCTTCTTGCATCAAATACAACTGAAGATTCAAAGGGTCAAGCAACAGAGAAAACGTGGTCCAAAAAACGCATCACGAAAGCCGAGGCTCCTCACAATGGCATGAAGCATATTTACAAGACCATAGGGGAAATTGATTTACCACTTTACGTCTTTCAAGATCAACAGCCACCAGCGGATGACAAAAGACCTGCTATTGTTTTTTTCTTTGGCGGTGGCTGGACTGGGGGAAGCCCAGTTCAATTTGAAAAGCAATGTGAACACTTTGCAAAACGTGGCATGGTGGCTGTTACGGTTGAGTATCGAGTTTCATCTCGACATGCAGTAAAAATTGACGATTGCATTGAAGATGCCAAATCTGCAATGCGATGGGTGCGAGCCCATGCTGACGATTTCGGTATCGACCCTGATCGAATTGCAGCTGCCGGTGGTTCTGCGGGCGGACATCTCGCAGCATGCACTGCAGTCATAGACAAATTTGATGCTTCTTCCGACGACAAAGCGATTAGTGCAAAGCCGAATGCCCTCGTGTTATTTAATCCGGCACTCGCCATTGCCTGGGATGAACGCATGCCAAAAGAATTCCGTGAACTAGCACAGCAGAAGATGAGTGGCCGCTCTCATGCACCCATTCAAGATGTGTCACCACTCACATATGCATCGACCAAACAGCCACCCTGTGTCATATTTTTCGGAACTGATGATCGTCTTCTTCAGGGTGCTCGTTTGTACCAAGAGGACTCAAAAAAGGCAGGCAACCTCTGCGAGATAGTGACCTACGAGGGACAAGGACACGGATTTTTTAACAGTGGTGAACACTACGACCTTACCCTCGCAGCAGCGGACACGTTTTTTATCGACTGTGGCTGGCTTTCAAAGCCTTAAATACCTGGTGTTTTAGAATGCGCGTGCTGCGGGAAGTCAAAGGTCAGCACGAGTGGTTCCGTTCCTGTATTCTCGATTTCAACACCACCTTTTGAAAGTGCGGCCTGCGTGATGAATCCGATCTCAGGATAAATCTCACCGAGAATCATATCGTGGTGATATCGAACATCGAGTTTTCCAACACGGCCACTTCCACCGTTTGTGTGAAATAGCGCTGGACTTTCTGGGCAAAATTTTGTCTTGCCACCTGGCTCGACAATTAGCCTGAGGATCGAACACTTCTGGTCACCAAGGAAATCACCGTAAACAATCCACTTCGCATCAACGCCTTGACCTTTAAATTCTTCTGCCGAAATTGCTGGACGTGAATTCTTCAGGACAAAGTCTGAATCCTGATTTGCTTGAAAGTCAAACTTTTCAACCAAGTAATCCCAGTCTTCGTGATGGTCCTTTGGATAATCCTGCTCTCGGCATGCGTAGAAAGCATCGGCTGCTCCAATACGTCCGTCAAGTGTCAGGTCTTCGGCCAGAAAGTGTTCGTCCATCGTGACGTGAAGTTCATGCGTGCAGAGGTTCGTTGGCGAGTGGAGTACACCGTTGGGCATCACAAAACCGTTATCAAGCTGCATCATAACGTGAGGGGCTAAATGTCGAATCCCGTTATATTCACTCTTTCCAAAACGCTTCATGCAGGCAAGGAACTGCTCCTTAGTCACAAATGAGTACAGACCCATTGCAGTCGTGTGATAATGCGAGGCACTGACTCCAGGATTATCAAAAGAATTGATGTCATAGACTT
>JADHSL010000120.1 GCA_016776925.1 Pirellulales bacterium
TCTTTGACAGAAATGACCGGCTTTTTTGGCTTTTCGATAACAGCTTCTGGTAGTCGAATGGGTGGAGGTGTCCACTGCTTTTGTTTCTGTTTCGCCGCCTGCAATCGTTTCTGCATGGCCGCACGGTTTTGCGCGTGTGCCACATTCGTAATAAAAAGAAATGAAAAGAGAAAGAAGACAACGAGAAGACTCGCTCGAGCCAGCCTACTGGAGGACTGCAAGTAATTTTTGAGATTGAGCACAGAGATGTTCATGCGAACGGTCCTTCCAGATGCCTTACGAATAAGCTGGTGAACCACAACTGTTGTGGCTCACCAGCACTCTTATTTTTCCATTACAGGAGATAATAGGCAAGAGAGCAACATGGTTTCTAGGTAGAACTGTGCGTCAAATTCCCCAAAAAATCTCACAAATTTACAAATTCTTACTCTTTCTTTTTTTTCTGGCCCATACCAGCCAGGCCAGCTTTCAATTCATCAAGCGTGACTTTTCCATCTCCATCTGCGTCGAGTCTCTTGAAACGTTTTTCTGCGCCTTCAAGTTGTTTTTCTTTCATGCCCTTCTTGAATTCATCAAGCGTGAGAGCACCATCCCCATCGGCATCTTTCTTTTCAAACATTTTGGCTGGGTCAGGCTTTTTCTTGGCCTTCTCTTCAGCCTGTGCAACGCTGCTCACTGAGACAGACAGTGCAAGACACGTAAAAGCAATAAGTAAACATGGAGTTAGAATTCGCATAGGTCACCTTTAGTTGTGTTCATACGGGGGGGACGCCACATCCCAAAAACCCCTGGTCCAGCGTATCAAAGAAAGACACTCTCCCAAAATGTATCGGACAGATTCTTTTTTCTGTTTGAGCTCAACACGTCAGTGCTTTTGTTCATGAATACTATTCCGACCCCTAATTAACGGTGCTCCCGACCAAAAGTTTTGTCTGCACCAAACGCGTCATGGAATCGCTTGAGACCTTCTTGTAGGAAGGCAGGTGGGCAGCCAAAGTTGAGTCGTAGAAATCCTGGCCCCCCAAACTCAGGTCCATTCGATGGTGCAATCCCGGCGTCTTCGCACGCTTGTTGTGGTTGGTTTTGGCCAGCACGTTGACGAGCAACCCACTCATTGCAATCGACCCAAAGGAGATACGTTGCTTGAGGTGGTATGCAGGAGATGCCCGGTATTTCGTGAATGGCTTCGACCGCAAGCTGCTTGTTGTATTTCAAGACATCCAAAAGTTTCTGTCGCCAAGGCTCACCATCTTTCCATGCGGCCTCAGATGCGGCATAGCCAAGCGGATTGACCATGGGGACAAGTCCTCCTCCAGCCTGTCGCCATTGTTTTCGAAAATCTTCGTTTGGAACTATGGCTGCAGCGCAGCCGAGGCCAGCAATATTCCATGTTTTTGAGGCAGCAACAAATGTTATTGATCGACGTGCTGCCGGATGGTCAAGACTGGCAAAAGGAATGTGGCACGAATCATCAAGGATGAGATCATCCCAGATTTCATCACTGACAACGGTCACTCCACGTCTTTCACACAGTTCTGCAATCCGAAGCAACTCCTCTCGAGTAAAAACCTTGCCAGTAGGATTGTGCGGATGACACAGCCAAAAGATTTTCACATCGGGCGTCATGGCCGCTTCAAGTGCTTCCCAATTGATGGTCCATCGTTGTGCGGTGACATCGGCATGCAAGGGGACCCGCACACTCCGCCGCTCTGCAAGCTTTGGAAGAAAGAGAAATGGCTGATAGACCGGTGTCAGGGTCAGAATGCCATCACCTGGTTGGGATAAGAGCCGAGCGGTGATTGAAAGTCCTGTCACAATGCCGGGCACGCCAATGACCCATGATGGATCAATCTGCCAGTTGTGCTGCTCACGGAGATGAGTAGTCAGAGTCGTTGCAAAGTCAGGCGTCTCATGCGTATAGCCAAAGACAGCGTGGTCCGTTCTTTTACGAATTGCATTGAGTACAACGTCGGGCGATTGGAAGTCCATATCAGCCACCCAGAACGGAAGAATTTCTTTTCCCGTGGATGTTGTCCTGCCACGATAGCGATCCCATTTTTCTGAACCGGTGTCATGGCGATCGGGACACTGAAGAAAATCAGCTGCGAGATCGTTTATTGTAAGGACTGGCTTCTGCATATATATCATCGTGACGAACCCTAGGAGACATTACTAGGCCGTCTTACGGAAGAGTCTGCTGAGGATGCGGAGTTTCTCTTTCGGGGCGTATTTCTGCGAGCATATTCACACTTGCTGATTTTTTTGAATGGGTAGACTCAGAGAGTTCCGACGGAAGTAACCATTCTCTTTTTTCTTGTAGTGCAGAGATTTTATGTCTATGAAAAGCAAACGTTTGTCGCGATTTGTATTGCCGTGTCTTCTCGTGCTCTTCGGTAGTGTGCTTTCGGTTTCAGTAGAATCTGCGGAAACAGCGAGCGTTGTAACACATGGTCCACTTCTTGGTGAGGTGACGAGTTCAAGTGTGCGAATATGGGCGCGCACGAATGGACCAGGAACAATTGAGTTTCACTTCGGGAAAGATCCTGCATCGCTTCATGGTGTTTCAGAAAAAATTGAAACAACAGCTGCCCACGACTTCACGGGATGGACCACGCTTCATGGTCTTGATCCGGATGCAGAGTATGTGGCCAGCGTCTTCATTGATGGAAATCCAGCTGGCGTTCCTGCAACATTTCATACCCTTCCTGACAGCAATGCTCTGCGGGACCAAAAACATAATCCGCGTGGGCTCTTTAATTTCTCTTTCACATTCGGATCCTGTGCAAACCAAAACCCATTACACGGGATTGGTCCAAGTCTGCCGACGTATGCAACGTTCCTTGATAATCATGCTGATGAAGTCGATTTTCAGATCATGAACGGAGACTGGTTATATGAGGAACTTCGTACAACACCAGTTGACGTGTGGGCTGAAAAGCAGGGAGTCGATGGTGCGCAGTTGCCCGAGGTTGTCCGTGATATGCCAACCATTGTTGGTGTGTGGGAGAACTACAAACTCTATCTTGATCGAGGGACGAATCTATCGGCATGGCACAGAAAGGTTCCAGGATTTTTTACGTTCGATGATCATGAGTTAGTCAATGATATCTGGGGGGCAGGAAGTACTGGTCGCCGGAACCGTCGTGCGGTGTTTCGTGACATTGGCACTCGGGCATGGCTTGACTATCTCGGCTGGGCAAACCCAGCGGCTTATCCGCACACTGTCCACCATGGTCAGGCGACGCTGACAGCGGAGAGTGATGTACTTGTTGATCCAGAAGCAGATTTTACATCGCTTCCCCTCGATGAAATGTTGAATCTTCACGTGCATTGGGGGACACCAGAGGCTGGTGTCAATGATTTGCGATATGACGATGATGCATTAGGTGACCCAAATTCACGGGTGTATGAAATTCGTGAGGTTCTCGATAAACACCGAGTCCGAATCTTTCCTGTACCGACTGCAGATGGAAACGTTCATTACTCAATTGGGCGCCGCAGCTACGGAAGTTTCCGTGTTGCGAACTGTGAGTTTTTTCTGCTTGATACTCGTGGTGCCAGGCAAATGCACGATACAAGCCGTCCGCACCAGCCAAACCTCACCATGCTTGGTATGGACCAGCGAAAGTGGCTCATGGAGAGTATGGACAAGAGTGACGCTGACTTTTTCTTTGTTGTGTCGTCCGTGCCCTTTATGATTCCCCACAGAGGGGCCGGTGGTTTTGAGGCTGCATCAAACAAAGAGGAAGCGTGGACAGCCTTCCTCGATGAGCGTGAAAAGCTCATAGCATTCTGGGACACGCTCAAACGACCTGTTTTCGTCATGACGGGTGATCTTCATAACAGTTTTGCTATTCAGATTACCGATCGTGTGTGGGAGTTCTGCTCTGGGCCACACAATTCAGTAAATCATGTACCGAGTCTTGATGAAGATAACAGGCCTGCGACTGGTATTTATAATTCTGGTGGTCAACCGTGTGACATTCGCTGGAGCACCTATGTACTTGAAGATCTTCCACGATTACAGCGTCTGTATCCGCATTATCTTGTTGTGCAGCTCAACAATGTATTTAACATGCCACAACAGCTCGGTGGTGAGCGACTCGTTGCATACCCACATCCGCAGGTGATTTTCCAGTACCACGAAGGACGGACTGGAAAAATGGTCTACGCGGAATCGGTAGTGCTTCCACGAGAGTGACTATTTGTTCCAAGGACGTGGCAATGATTTGAACGGTTGGTGGTGGCGGGCTCTTCCTTCATGGTGTCAACCTTGGTCTTGAGTCACGCTGGTAAAATCTCTTCTCGCAATCACTTATCGCTGAGACATCATGCGGGCAGGTTTCGATTCAAGACCAACTGTGTTGACCGCAATGATCTGATACCCCGAAAGCGGTGCACCTTTTGGAATGACGTATTCCATTTTGACAAGTGGTTGCGTCGGTGTGTCGCTATACAAAAGATTTTGAAAGAGTGGTCGACCAAATTTGTTCTCTGATTTTTCCGCTACACGTGCGAATCGTTTCCCGACACGCTTTACGATGAAGTGCGAGAGACCACTTTCGAGATCAGCCTCACACGACCAGACGATCCGGTTTCCTTTTCGGAGCACATTTGTTGGAGATGGTGGCGGTGTGGTATCAGCAACAGCTGTGTCCTTGACATACTGCATCCACTTTTTGGCAATGGCTTCGTTTGGTAACCAGGCCAGCGTATCAGGGTCTGTCGCTTCTTGAGCAGGCCACGCTTTGAAACCAGCGATCTCTGCCATCCATGCTTCTGAACGCGGCATGGCTTTGAGAGGCTTTCCGTTTTCTTTCGGGAGCCGTGCGCGAAGGCAGGCATCCAGCCACGGAATGGCCATATAGCGTTGATTGCCACATTCGTGACTTGTGAGGGGGTCAACCGCAACGCCCAGCAATCCATCACGCTTACGAACGGCTTCAATGAAAGCAAGGTTGGCCGGCCATGTTCCTTTAAATTTGCCTGTGGTCACCGTCACGCCTTCTTGTGTTCCGGGATTACACATGATTGGAACTTCAAGTGCCGTTTGAGGAAGATCATGTGGTTTGATTTGTGGACGTTTTGGATTTTCCTCTAAAAGCGGAACACCAGATCGCAACCACGATGCGATTGTCCGTTCAGGAAAAAGAAGCGTCATGCCACCGGCCCAATGACCACCACCACTGTGACCCCAAAGTGCCCATGGCAGCTGACTGAGTTCAGGATGGCCAGAAATTTCTCCGAGATCCTCGAGGCCTCGCTGAAACGCTTTGGCCGATCCATTTCGAGGATCACACCACATCTGGCAATCTGCTTTTTGTGGCTGCTCATAGGCCGGTGCAAACAGTGCACAGTCATGTGCCCGTGCCAATGCCTGCCAGTGAAGATCATAGGCTCCGGAAAGACCAGACGAGCATGAGCCTTCACCACATCCATGCTGATGCACAATGATTCCTCGTAGTGTTTTCACCTTGGGTGGAATCCAGATGGTGTAGTTAACAGGAAAAATCAACTCACCTGGCTCGGTCGATGCCTCATACCGAACACGGTAATAGGGTGGTTCGGCTGATGGATAGACATCAAACGGTGGCTGCTGTGCCCATGCAGTCATCTGAGTCAGAGCCAGAGCAAAGTAAATCCAGCATGCGGGCGGTGTATACAACCTGCTTTTCATCATCACTCTCCTACTGTGCCTGATCAGCCGCAACAACCGGTATCTGAACCTCAGAAAACTTCATGAAGCTTGGAACCATCGGGCTGTTGTAACCGAGTGTGCGTGGCCCGCCGGCAACTTTCCATTCAGGATGATTTGCAAGCCATGCGTTCAGTTTTTCATATCCACGAAGAAATGTCTTTTTGCCATAACTTCCACGAAGTCCAATTGAGACAACTTTTTCTGCTGGAATATCTTCCACCATGACACTGGCATCTTCTGAATCAGCACCAGCACTGCCGAGTTGAGTTGATCCATAGAGAAATGCCATGGCGTTTGGGTTTCCATCAGGCGTTCCATCTGGATTGGCGGCAGCGTTTGGTGTCCATGACATTTCGACGGGTGCTGTCATCTTGATGTCATTCCGTTTGATGTGATTGAAGAGTTTCCAGAACATGCCGTCCGTACCAGAGTCTGACCGCACGCGTGCCAGCCGATGCTGTGGATACGTTTTAAGAACGACTTCATCAATTGGCCCAGCTGCTGGAAATCCTTCTGGAAGATTTGCTTCAGACACGAACCATGGTTTGCTTTGCGATGACGGAGAATCTGTTTCGGCAGCATGCATGGAGATCCCGATTAAATTAAATGCAATACAAAGAACCCACAGATGTCGACTCGATTGACTCATGGTGTTTCCTTTCAGTCTTTCGGTGGACCTTCAAGTGGCACTGTAACAGGCCATCCTGGAAACTGCTTCGGTGCACCATCGGCTCCTTGTGTTGTGAACCGAGGAAAACACTGAAAGACAATCTTCTGTTTATCAAATTCAAAACGTGTGATGCCGTAGCCGTCAGCCCGTTTCGTTTCATCGTTTCTGTCTTCGGGATTAGCATACGCAGCCATAGTAATTTTATTCCCGAGACCATCTTCATAGTCTCCGGTCCATGGGAGGGGACTCTCTGGAATTGGATTCGAGCCGGCATGTTCGTCTTCAGGATGCCACCAGCGTCCATAGATTGTGTTGACCAAAGCAGGTGAGGTGAATGACCATGGCCCATCACGAAACTCATCAATTCCGTGCTGGACAACAACAGCCAGATGCTGATCACCACAGAGATGAATGGCGCCGGCCTCTTTCAGAAGACGTAAGGCTTTGTTACGACCTGTCTGTGGCCACCCATTACAGTCCAGATCAGCAAGCAGTCGGTTGTCCGGATTGCCATGAAGATGAACGGCACCGCAAAACGCGGTCGCCGAAAGAGCGGCTTTGGAGCGAACACCCTTCCAGTCATCGGCCCACGACTTCAGGAAATCGAGTTGTCGTTGGCCCAGAAGCTTCAATCCGGGAACATCGATCGCAGATCGATCATATGCTGGGTCATTAATATGATCAGCACGAGGACCCATTTTTGGAATGGTCCCGTTTGGTCCTGTCTTGAACTTCCGATCCTCCAAAATGGCAAAGTCGACCCCACCGACAATGAGTCGAGTGAAGTACACGCCGATGTCACCTTTTACCGGTGCGGGATCGACAGGATCGGGAAGATGCGACGTCTGCTGCCGCTGTACCATGTTGACGTAGGACGTGGGATAAAAGTATCCACCAGTATCTCCAGC
>JADHSL010000023.1 GCA_016776925.1 Pirellulales bacterium
CAATCGGTTTGTCACATGATTGACCGGCATGAACCCAGGCGAGGCATTCGTTGAGATGACCTTCAATAGGATCTTCAGTAGAAATTTTTAAAAATTCAATTCTTTTTTCTTCGGAGATTGATGGGAATCGAACCTCCTCCACATGTCTTCCGGGTAGAGAACTCATGGATGCATTTGCAGTCCCTTCTGGGCCATGTCCTTGGGGAACATGCGGAACGTTTGTATTCATTCTTTTCCTACTCTTTGGCTTCTGCCATCGTTGTGATCCAGCCTGCAGCATAATCAGCAGAATCTAGAACGCCATTTAATGTGGAGTCAAACAGATAATCGCCTACTACGAGTAGGTTTGGGTATGTGCCAGCATCAGGGCAATGCCTTGCATCAGCCCCGCGTTGTTGGAATCCACCAGGTTGAGCACTTACTGCGCCGAGCCAGCGATGTATTTTGGCCTCACAGAAAAGTTCTTTTGCCTCGTCACGGTGCGACGGGAGAGAGTTGATTGCAGCAGAAATAAGTTCCTCATCACTGTGTTCTGCCATCTTTTGGGCAGCAGCGCCTCCGAGTAGCCAGCCAAGGACTCCATGCCGTGCTTCCGGTATTCGCGACGATTCGTCATAGAGGCAACAGCCATCGAAGGCATCAAGCATACAGTACGAATCGTGGAGCCATGATTTCCAGAAAGGCTTCTCAAAGAGGACTGTGATACGAAGGTAATCAGCCGGATGATCATGGTGAGTAATGTGATTGTGCATTGCAGACGCAAGCCTGCTGTCAGGAAAGACCAGTTTCTTCAGTGGCTCTATTGGAAGGGCAACGACAACCGCGTCAAATTCTTCATTCTGACGTCCCTCTTCCGTTTTCCAAGAGAGTTCTAGTGCGTTTTGTTCGCCCTTTTTGACAGTTGTCACTTTGGTATTCAAGCGAATGTTTGCAGAGAGGCGACAGGCAAGAGCATGTACCAGAAGATCATTGCCTCCAGTAATGCTGTACAGCTGCATATAAGCCGGGTCATTCATGAGATAGTTGTCGAGTCCGTATCGATGGCTTGTCTGAAAAGGCTCTGCGGCAAGATCACTGTGGATATGCTGCTGGATATATTTTTTTGTTTTATTTGAAAGGCAATCGAGTGATACGCTAAACCGTTCTTCTTGAAGGCTCGTGTCCCCTGAGTTGACGTGGGAGGTTGAGGTACCGTCATAAAACTGCCGTGGTGAGACTTCTGTTTTCGCACGGTCGTTGAACCGTATGAATTCTCGCAGCGCAGCCTCACCTAGACGGTCGTGCAAGCCCTCGATCGTTCCGAGGATCTTGTTATCTTGGACTATTGATGTGCCACCCATCGACTGCGTTTGAAGACCAAAGTGCTCAATGAGTTCTCGAAGCGGATCTTCGTCGACTAAGGAATAATCATAAAACTCAGCTGCACCAGCTTCGTACTGTACTCCTTTCGCTGAAAACTGCTCAGTCAACAATTTTCCGCCGAGTCGATTACTTGACTCGAAGATAGAAATGTTGAGGGGTGTGGAGCAGAGTTGCTCAAGGCGATAGGCAGTAAAAAGGCCACCCGGCCCTCCACCAATAATCCCAATATTCCACCGTGGCATGTTCATTATGGTGTCTAACGTCGTGTCACAGCAAAAAGTTGCGTGTAGGCAAGTAGTAAAACAGTCAGGAAAATTGAATTGTCTTGCAGAAACAATATAGGGGGACGGATTCTAGTCCATTGTGGCTAGCATAATCGCAGTACGGCATGCAACCTTGTAGGTTTTCAGGTCAAGCCATTCATTGGTTGTGTGGATGTCATGCTGGCCGCAGCCAAGAGTGACTGTTGGTATGCCGTTGGCTGCCATCCAATTAGCGTCTAAACCACCGTTGGAAATGTCATAGTACGGTGTGTGGCCGAGGGCTTCGAGAACGTTGTGTGCAGTTTTTACTGAGAGGTCGTTTTTGTTGAGACGAAAAGCTTCATAATCAAGTCGTTTTGATATCGAAACAGTTCCTTTACGACCGCTCGCTGATTTGACACGGTTTACGGCCTTTTCAAATGCCTTTTCTATCGCCCGGACAATTCTGTTTCGAAACACAGTGTCATGTCCCCTCGCTTCAGCCCGGAGAGTTGCGCGTTCTGCAACAACGTTGGTGGCAGCACCGCTATGGAGCACTCCGATATTACTTGTCCCTCTCTTCGACCCTTTTTCAACTAATCCGTGCCATCCGTCTTCATGCAATGAGGCGATGGCAAGTGAAGCAATTGTAATTGCTGAGACACCTTGTTCTGGTGCAACCCCGGCATGGCTTGGGATTCCCTCGATGGTGATGTCGAGTCGTTCACCACCTGTTGCCCCAATCGTCAACTTGTCCACATTCCCACCGTCAAAATTAAAGGCTAATTTCGGTTTGCCAAGGTCGCTCGCCTTGACTGTACGAGCACCCCACAGGCCAACTTCTTCTTGTATTGCAAAGAAGAATGTAAGTGGTGGATGATCAATTTTTTTCCGGAGGATTTCCAGGGCTGTTGAGAGCACGACACCACAGCCGGAACGGTCATCAGCACCAAGGCCTGTCTCTGGATTACCACTTTTTACAATGTCTCCACGAAGAACCGGCTTTGTTCCTTCGCAGACAGGTACGGTATCCATGTGCGCCATAAGGAGCCGCCGTGGTCCTCGGCGGGTGCCCGGAAATTTCACAATTAAGTTTCCACAAGTACCTTTAAGAGGTGTTTTTTTGTGCGCCTGGTCAAATGAAATGACATTTTTTGAACAACCGGCATCGAGCAATTTTTTCCGAATAAATTCAGCAACCTGTTTTTCCTGTCCTGAAATCCCCGGAATTTTTAGGAGATCAAGAACGTTTTTTTGCGCCTGTGCCAAATCAATCTCGGGTATGTTTGTCTGGTCTTGTGCTGCAGATTGGGCAGTACGTTTCGCATCGGTGCGAGAATCTTTTTGAGTCAGTGGACGAGAAGGCTTTTTTTTTGTTGTTGTGGAGCGTGCCATGAAAATTTTTCTTGCGGGGATTATGCAGGGGTCGCACGTGTCAGCATGTGTGCATGATCAGTCATATCGTGATTCATTACACAATATTGTACAGGGCCACTGGCCAAAGGCAGAGGTCTATGATCCATTCGCGAACCATACCGAATCAGTAGGGTATAGCAGTGGTCATGCACGGGATGTGTTTTGCCATCATATACGAATGTGTCAACAGTTTGATGTGTTGATTGCATATGTCCCTGAGGCATCAATGGGAACAGCAATTGAAATGTGGGAGGCACATACAAACGCAAGGTTTGTCATTACGATTACTCCACTAATCCATAATTGGGTGGTTCAGATTACCAGCAATAGAGTCTACGAAAACACGTCAGCATTCGTGGAATCACTCCGGTCTGGTGAGATCGATAAACTGATAGAACAAGAACGAACTCCTCATGGATCTCCTCATGATTGAGTAGTGGCGAGAGTCACCGGATGGATCAAGGGGTCCATCCGTAGGAATGCATGAGAGTAGTGATCGCGAAAAGTGTACAAGCCGCAAGGCCAGCAGCAGCCCAGTCATCGGCCATGATGCCGAGACCGTCTGGAAGATTTTCCAGCTGCCGACAAGGAGGTGGTTTCGTGATGTCAAACAAGCGAAAAAGCAGAAAAGCGAGAAGCATGACCAGCCATGTTCGCTGTTGGGAAGGAACAACAAGAAGTACAAGTGGCATTGCGGCAAATTCATCAAGAATGATGGACGATGGGTCTTTTTGTCCTCCGAGTTGCCGTGAAGCGATCGTGCAGATAGGAATACCAATACAGCACACTGCCAGCCAGAATGCGCATTCGATGAAGAGAGGGAATTGGGCAAACGAGAGTGCTGTAATAATTGGTAACGCGGCTGCAGATCCCCACGTTCCGGGTGCTGGACGGGCTCTGCCGATCCAAAAAACGGTTGCCAGTAGCACAGCGGGATGACCCCAGACGGCAGGCTTGGTCAGGTCAGACGGTTCGTTATTCACAGGGCTGTTCCTGTTGGCAGACTAAGAAAACGGTATCATATAGGAAGTATTCTCTCGGATGGAATGTTTTCGTTTAAAGCCTGCAGGTTTTTCCGTGTCCACTTCACAAAACCCTGATTCCCAACCGTCTGCCGAGACTTCTATTGGCACGCTTGGTCTCGTTGAGTATCCGCATCCGGCACTGTTTCGGAAGTCAAAGCCCCTTCTCCGTATTGATGAAGGAGTTCGTGACGCCATCGAACAGATGTTCGATATCATGTACGAATCCCACGGTGTTGGGTTGGCTGCAAATCAAGTAGCCTTGCCCTATCGAATGTTTGTGGTCAATGCTACCGGTGATCCACATTCTGGTGAGGAACTGGCCTTTCTGAATCCAGTATTGTCCCGCCCGCGTGGTACAGCAATACAAGAGGAGGGGTGCCTCAGCCTTCCTGGCCTGCGAGCTGACGTACGACGGCCACAGCGCGTGATAGTAGAGGCTTGGAGTTTAGATGGTCAGCCGATACGCATCGATCTTGATGGCTTCTTGGCCCGTGTTGTTCAGCACGAATTTGATCATCTCGAAGGACGTCTTTTTACTGACAGGCTCCCGGATGCGGCAGGTCTTGAAGTAAAGCGAGATCTCGAATTGCTTGAAGATATTTATCATGGGAAGCAATCCCGCGGTGAATTGCCTGCGGAAGAAAAAATTGTAGCGGAACTGGATCGGCTCGAAGACCAGCGTTGTAAGTCATGAGTACGCTGGATTCCAATCAAGGCTTGTCTGTTGTGGTCATGGGGACGGGTCCATTTATCCTCCCTTCATTCGAGTCTCTTCTGGCATCAAGGCATCGCGTCGTTGCAGTTGTTACGCGTCCAGCCCGTGCTGCTCGTGGAAGGCAAGCGCCAGTAAACCCTATGCGTGAGGCTGCAGAAAAAGTTGGCTTTACCTTGCTTGATCCACCGGATGTAAACGCCGTTGATGTGCAAGATGTAATCAGGGCGTGTGAGGCTGACATCATGGTAGTGTGTGATTACGGCCAGATTCTTTCAGGAGATACTCTTCGTACAACTCGTCTGGGTGGCATAAATTTGCACGGTTCGCTTCTTCCACGGCATCGTGGAGCTGCGCCTGTGCAGTGGGCTATTCTTTGTGGTGATAAAAAAACAGGGGTGAGTGTCATTCATATGACACCAAGGCTTGATGCAGGTTGTGTTCTTGCAACTCGGTCTACACTGATTGGAGCGAAAGAAACATCCGCTGAGCTAGAAGCACGTTTGGCTCAACTCGGAGTAGATGCGGTTTTAGAGTCACTCGACAGTCTGCAGCGAGTAGAAGATGCTTCTGGCAATGAGGCACACTTGATGCTTGGACAGACTCAAGATGAGAGAATCGCAACGCGGGCACCAAGGATTACAAAGCAAGACGGTGTTATCAATTGGGAGATGACCGCTATTGAGATTGACCGCCGCCGAAGGGCCTTTGATCCATGGCCACGACTGACAGCGTTCGTTCCGCACATGAACCTTTTTCGTAGGCTTGTGTGCTTGGAAACGGAAGTTGTTGCAGGTCAGCCGGATGACTCTTCTGCTCCGCCAGGAGTAGTTGTTGAGATTCGCAGCGATTGCTTAGTTGTCGCATGTGGTGGAGGAAGTCGACTCGCGATTCAGCGAGTGATACCAGAAGGAAAGCGAGCTATGCCGGCAGCAGATTTTATTCGTGGAAGTTCCCTACGAGTAGGCTCTCAGTTGCCGGTTTTGGTTGCCCCTGGAGACACTCCGCAATCCTTAGGATAAGATCAGGAATATGTCCTCTACGAAACGCTTATTTATTGAGACCGTCGGCTGTCAGATGAATGTTCTCGACAGCGAACTTGTCGTCGCTGCATTACGTCGTCAAGGATGGGATATGACCGCTACGATGACGGACGCCGATGCGATCTTCTTTAATACATGTAGTGTTCGTCAGCATGCCGAAGACAAGATTTATTCAGCCCTTGGCCGAGTGCGTAAACAAAAGAAAAAGGTTCCGAAACTAATTGTTGGTGTTTTGGGGTGCATGGCCCAAAAAGATCAGGAAATGATCCGCGCACGAGCGCCGTGGGTCGATCTTGTTGTTGGACCCGGGCAACTCCATAGAGTCCCCTACCTCGTGGATTTGATTCAGGCGGGGAACGGACCACAGCTTGAAGTCAGTCTGGATCGCAAATCAGGGAGTCGGCTCGAGGTTGTCGACAGCTTTGAAAGTTATGATCCAGATCGAGATGCAACGATGCGACCGACTCCGTTTCAGGCATTCGTTCGGACGCAGACAGGCTGTGACAAATTTTGTGCTTTTTGTGTCGTGCCAAGGGTACGAGGGCCAGAGCAAGCCCGGCCACCACATGCCATTATTGCCGAAGCAGAAAAACTGGTTGCAGAGGGTTGCAGAGAAATAACACTCATTGGACAGACGGTGAACAGCTATCGTTGGTCTGATGGGGGGAAAACGTCTCGTCTATCTGATTTGTTGGTAGGACTGAATGCAATCGATGGATTGGATCGCATTAAATTTGTCACAAATTACCCACGTGACATGACAACGGATTTGATTCACGCAGTCCGTGATCTTCCAAAGGTTTCACATTATATTCATGTGCCAGCGCAGCATGGGTCAGACGACGTCCTGAAGCGTATGAAGCGTGGATATACCATAGGACAGTACATGGAAATGCTTGGTCGCTTGAGAGAAGCAATTCCTCATGCTGCTGTATCAAGTGATTTCATCGTTGGTTTCTGTGGTGAAACAGATGAAGAATTTGCATTAAGTATGGAACTTGTGAAGACGGTAAAATTCAAGAATAGTTTTATCTTCAAATACAGCCCAAGGCCGGGGACAAAAGCGTTTGATAGGCAAGCAGATGATGTGCCCGAAAGTGTAAAAAAGGAAAGAAATCGTCTTCTACAAGAGGCACAGGCGGGTGCAAGCCTCGAAGGGAATCGACGGTTCGTTGGTTCACGACAACAGGTGCTTGTTGAAGGGCTTTCGACGCGTGATGAGAGGCAGGCAGTAGATCCGGGGCCAGATGGTCTTGCGCAACTTACCGGCAGGACGATGTGCGATCGGATTGTAGTCTTTGATGCACCACTTCGCCTGATCGGTAGACTGGTTGATGTGGAGATAACCTCTGCTGGTGCTTGGAGTCTTGCTGGAGACGTAGCTGATGATTTGGCGAACGCCATCCCCCTCGATCATTTAGAACAATCGGGTCCATCTGTGCACCAGATTGAGGTGCCGGCGCACGCCGCTCCCCAAGGTACACAAAAGGCGTAAAGAGTTATCAAGGCCGACACAGTACCTAGAATCTTTTTTTGAACTGATCAGGCCACCATGCCAATGCCAGATCGAATGAACTCCTGCAAAGTTACGCAATTTCTTGAAGACCGATCCGGTCTTGACCGGTGGGCGCGAGATATTGGCCTCAGTGATGGTGAAAATGCGAGTCAGGTTTTCAAGAAACTGGTATCGCAGGACGTAGACGTCGATTTACTCGGGCGTCTCATCAAAATCCTGGAGCGTCTCCTTCCGCTGTACGGTGAGGCAGATCGACTTCTTGTTACATTGGGTCGATTTCTTCAAGCTGTGGGAAGTCCACTCTCGACAATTGCATTATTTGAACGCGAGCCCGAGGCTCTGGAAGCACTTCTGGCTATTCTTGCTACGAGCCCATTTCTTGGTGAGATTGTGATTGCTGAGCCGGATGTCTGGGAACGTATTCGGAGTGGTGGTGGCAGACCAGAAAAGCGAGAGTCTCTTCGGGATATTTTGAGGTCTGAGGTTGGCGACTCGCTGGACTCTGCTTTTGTTATGCAAGTTCTTCGACGGTTTAAACGCCGAGAGATTCTCCGTGTTGCGTATGGTGATATCGTGAAGCATCAACGACTGGAAACAGTTGTTGATCAGATTTCAGCGATTGCGGACTGCATTATTGATGAAGCTCTTCGCGTGGCACTTTTACAGCAGCAACAGCGTCGCGGTAGTCCCATCACAGGAGACGGTCGACCTGCAACAATTACAGTGATAGCTCTTGGGAAATTAGGTGGAAATGAACTAAATTATTCGAGTGATATCGACCTTGTTTTCTGTTATTCCGAAGACGGTGATATTGCAGGATCAAAGACATATACAACCAGTGAATTTTTTGAGCGTGTTGTCCAGCAAGTAACGCGTCTGATTGCCGACCAAACAGAATTAGGGGCTGCGTATCGCGTTGATTTACGATTGCGACCGTATGGAGGCCAAGGCCCACTTGTATTACCACGTGTAGCGCTCGAGAGATACTACGACAGGCAGGGGAGAACATGGGAAAGGCAGGCCTGGGTAAAGGCTCGGTGTGTTGCGGGTGACCTGCAGTTGGGGGAAGATCTGCTTGCCAATCTTCGTCCTTGGGTCTACAGCCGTTGGTTACCACGGACCGAAATCAGCGGCATCCGAGCTCTGAAACGCCAGATTGAGCGGCGGTCTATTCGTGAAGGTGTCGATTCTGCTGACCTGAAGACAGGCCGGGGTGGAATTCGTGATATTGAGTTTACTATTCAATTTCTGCAGTTACTCAGTGGTGGTGATGAGACCGAAGTTCGAGTGGGCAACACAATTGAAGCAATTCGACGTCTTGCAGCAAATGGAAGCCTGAATGATCAAGAAAGAGAAATTCTCGAACGGAACTACCGGCTTCTCAGAACAGCAGAACACCGACTCCAAATTCTTTATGACAGACAGACGCATCGTTTGCCAGAAAATGAGGATGAATTTGCTCGGTTAGCAGGTCGTCTTGGGTATGGCAGGCAGGCGAATGCCGCAACCAAACTTCGTGAAGATCTTGAAGAAGCTACTCGGCTGAATAGAAGGATTCTCGATCATCTCCTCCATGATGCTTTTCCGGGTGAGACAACACCAGAAGCAGAAGTCGATCTGATTCTTGATCCAAAACCACAAAAAGAACTTATTGATAGCGTATTGGCTCCTCGCGGATTTCATGACGTGACGCGAGCGTATCGAATGGTAAATGCATTGAGTGAAGAGTCGTCTCATTTTCTTTCAAATCGCCGATGCCGACACTTTTTTGCCTCAATCTTGTCTCGATTACTCGATCGAATAAGTGCAACACCGGATCCAGATGCAACATTGACTACACTTACTTCCGTGAGTGAGTCACTTGGCGGAAAGGGTATGCTCTGGGAACTTCTGAGTGAATCGCCTGGGGCTCTTGATCTCACCATACGTTTCTGTTCTTCCTCGCCGTTCCTGGCAGACCTTCTTGTAAAAAATCCTGGGATGATTGATGAACTCCAGGACAGTCTTTTGGGTGGTGTTATGCCGATCCGAGATGACTTAGAGAATGAATTATGGGAGTTGTGTGGACGGCATTCTGTAGATGTTTTGCCCAGCCTCATTGCATTTAAGGTTTCAAAACAGTTACGGATCGGCATCAACGATCTTTTAGAACAGCGGTCACCCCACGTGATTGCTGCATCACTGTCTGATTTAGCAGAATCGCTTTTGCAATTTGTTGTCTCTAGGCAGGAACCGATATTACCTCAGAAAATGCGTTCCCTGAAAAAGGGCGTCGACTCGGTTGAATCCATGGGATTTATCGTACTGGCAATGGGTAAGTTCGGTGGGCGCGAGATGAATTATGCCAGTGATGTTGATGTTGTTTTTCTTTATGACGAAAAAACTGCTAGAGATTGCTTGGGTGAGTATTCTGATTCTGAGTTTGGTTTTTTGTTTGGTGAAATAGCAAATAAAGTACTACAAGTATTTAATCAGTTTACTCCCCAAGGCCGTCTCTACGAAGTTGACTCAAGACTTCGCCCAGGAGGAAGGAGCGGACCTATCGTGAGTTCACTGGAGGCTTTTCAGCAATATTTTTCACCCGAAGGGCTAGCTGCTGTTTGGGAGCGACAAGCACTTGTTAAAGCTCGTGCTGTCATTGGTGGAGAAACTGCTGTCCAGCGGGTCAAGTCAGTTATTCATGAAGCAGTCTACGACCACAATTGGAAAGAGTCTGATTTAAAGGAAATCTATGCAATGCGACTCCGTATGGAAGAGACCGCAGCTAAAGATAACCTCAAGCGTGGGCCTGGTGGTGTCGTTGATATTGAATTTCTTGTTCAGGCGCTCCAGTTGATATATGGCAAGAATAATTTTGACCTTCAGACACCAAACACACTTGCCGGTCTCGATTCGCTTGCTCTCGCGGGGATCATGAAAAATGAAATGGCACAATCCCTACGTAATGCATACGACCTGTTGCGAAAAATTGAGGGCAGGCTCAGGCTTCTTGATGTACGTTTAGGACATGTATTTCCGAAGGGATATCGGGAACGCAATCAGTTAGCGAATTTGCTGAACCGTGAGAATGGAGAGGCATTAGCTGGCGAAGTATTTCAGACAATTCAGTGGGTGCGCAGTGTCTTTGATGAAATATTTTCTAGTGTTCAGTCCGATCTGGCTGGAAATAAAAATCTTAGTGAGTCTCAAGAATTTTGAGGGCGTACACACCAACGATTATAAGAAAGCCAAAAAGTAAGGTTATTCCTTCGAGGTACTTGTCAAGAATATCTCGAGCCTGTTTGCCAAATATTCTCATGATGGTGGCAACCAAAAAAAAGCGACCGCCTCGTCCAATTGAAGAGGCAATTATGAGAGTAGGGAGTGGTACTGAGCAGGCGCCGGCCGCGATTGTAAAAATCTTAAAAGGTATTGGTGTGAATGCTGAAAGTATCAGCCATAGAAAAGCATTCTCTTGGTAAAGAGATTCGACATAGTTGAATTTTTCAGGCGTAAACCCGGGAATGACACTATAAAAAAAAGTATCAACGAATTGCCACAGTCCCCAGCCAATCGCCCAACCCACAACAGCTCCTAGAACACTCGCGATCACTGATACGGCTGCAAAAAGATAACTCTTTTTTGGCTTCCCAACAGAGAGGGCAATTTGCAGAACATCTGGTGGAATTGGAAAGAAAGAACTCTCTGCAAATGATATTCCAGCCAAGGCAATCATGCCATGTGGGGAATCCGCCCAAGAAAGCACCCAGTTATAAAGTCGTCGTAGTAGCCCTCGACGTTGAGGCGATTCCACCTCGGAGGCATCTGCTTTTGATTGCTCAATAATAGGAGTATCTGACGAGGTCGGCGTGAAAGGCATGCTGTTATCCTAGGGATTAGGAAAATCATAGCATGTGCCGAGATGTGAAGTTAGGCCGTTTCCGGCTGCGTTGATAGCCACTCGCACAGAACTTCGTGAGCTGGAGTCACTACGAGGTATACAAGAAGTGAAAGAAGGGCGAGGTCGCGAAAGTGAGCAGAGTTTGAAAGGCTCCACCACGTTACTCCTAATAAAATCCATGTAGGAAGAAGGAGAGGGATCGCGGCTTTATGGACACTGGCGACCTGTCGCAAAGGGTGTATTTCTGCATCAGGTGAGGTGAAGTGCTTTGCTAGTGCAGGCATTTGTCTCCAGCTGTGAAAAGCCAAAAAGTATATTCCAATACCGAAAAGCGGAGATGTGATGAGTTCGAGGATGCCAATGAGACAATATGAAAAAAAGACGCTAGATGTTTTCACAAGTTCTTTCGTGCCGTGCGTTTTTGAGTATCGAGCCGAAGAAATGAAAATAAAACACCAGGAGAAAAAAGCTATAGCGAGAAGTGCAAGGCCGGTGGACGCAATGTGTGATGCTGAGTAAATCGGATGGGTGAGTAAAGGCAATCCAAATAGTGTACGCGCTGGCTCAACAAGAGTTATAAGCTCTGTAGCAACAGATGATGTAGCGGCTGGCCAGGCTGCAAGCGGCATGCCTATGACGATGCCACCTTTCGCAAAGCTCAGGAGGAGATGCTCATAGGAAATACCAGATCCAGATGGTTTGGTATTTTCAGCACTCCCGAAATGCCAGAGGCTGAGGACAATGAATCCGATGAGGCTTATCGCAGGAGTGAAAATGAAGACTGTGAATACGCCGATCATGGAGACGACATACCATAAAAAAGCTTCCCATACTTTCCGCCCTTTCTTCTTCGACCGAAGCACAGCGAGATCAGCTGCGCCATGGGGCATGCCGACAAAGAAGAGTGCAATAAGCCAGGGAAACACCTCAATGTCTTTGGGTGTTTCCTGCCTGAAATAGAAGGAACAGCCAGTCGTGGTTCCAATAAAAATCAACGGCAATACAGTAAACCAGACTGTCTGCTTTGATAGACCATATGCCCCATCACGGATCGTATTCGAAAAAAATAGCTTCCGCTGAACTGTCTGACTTATCGCGAACATGGCAACGTTCCCACGAGATGCAGTCATTTGGAATGGCGGTGAGATTGTCTCACCGCCATTCCTCAAGAAATGACTAAGCTGCCTGCTTTGATGAGTGGGTCAAAGCTTCAATGCCCCAATAAGCTGCCAAGCCAAAGCCGACCTTATTGATGACATCAGCGACGTTATAGAAGATTTCTCGGACTTCACCATAGCCACCGTACGCCATGAGGAACCCGATTGGGTATATCGCCCACCCTATCAAAATGAACAGTCTCATTGTATTGAGTGCTTTAGCGATAGGCGCTGGGGCTGAGTTGATGGCGGACCCAAGGCCAGTGTAGAGCGTCGCAACAATTAAAAGTTCGAGGACGCATGCAACCAAAAAGAAGCCCCACCATTCCGTTGAAGCAACTGGTGAAGTCTCTGCAATGAAGGCGCAGACAATCATGCCTATATCAAGGGTTACAAGCTGCACAAAGAACTTTTTACCTTTATCACCAAGCCTCAGTAAGAGTGGGAACTTGATAAGCATTAAGGGCGTTGTAAAGAGCCAGTCGATATAACGCAAAGCGGTTGGAAATTGTCCGCCAGATTCTTGATATACATGAGTCATTTTAAAGTAATGGAAACATGCAATGCCACAGACGAGACCTGCACATACCATCGTGCTTCGGTATGCCACATCAACATTGTTTCGCATGAGCAGAAAATATGCTGCTCCGGCGCCCATCGCTACTGTTCCTGCAAAGAAAAGATAGAGGGTGATTGACTGTAACGGAGTATTTTGCGTCCAGTCAGAAGAGAGTGCAGCCAACGTTCCGCCAGCATTAGCCAAAAGGGCAATCATCTTAAACTCCTTGTAATTTCAGTTAAGGAACAGTGCCGATCACTAGGAAAAGTTCCCCGAGATAAACTGGTATGTGCCAGAATTCCAGACACTCTACCTTTTTCTGAATAATAGCGCCAGAAATGTTTTTGACACCCTGATCAACAGGGTGTTTTCGCCAAGATTTAAAGCCCGGTTTGACCGATTTTCGCGGTATGAGCCTGCTCTGCGAGATCAAAGCCAGCCGTTTGAGACCAAGCGTTGAGGAGTTCATGAAAGACCGGCCCAGGGAGGCCTTTCCCAATGGGGTTTCCATCAATTCGTACCGCCGGAAGTACGCACCAAGGTGTGCTTGTCAGAAGGATTTCATCGGCAGTTAGGAGTTCATCTCTATTGAAGGACCGTGGTTCCCAATGAAACCCTGCATCCTGTGCCAAACCTTTGAGGTAATTCATGCTTATGCCCGCCAGGGCGTCTCGTTCAGGGGGCGTGACGATAGTCCTTCCATGCAAAGCAGCGATATTTGCGGTTGATGTTTCACTGATACGTCCATCTGCATGCGACAAGAGGGGCCGGGAGCCCTTTTCTGCTGCGGAAGCCTCCTGCTCGGCAAGGAAATAATGGAGTCGACTGCGCACTTTGGCAGTGATTGGCCAGCATTCCTCTGGAACTTGTTGGATACCAACACACCGGAGATGTATTCCAGATTCATAGGAATCTGCCCATAGGCTGTAGGCAAGCGGAAATGTGTGGACGCTTACCGAAGGTTTTCCAGCCAAACCATTGTTCTGTGCCGGCAATAGCCCAGGAGTAATGAAAACAATAACGCCAAGGTCGTCGTCTTCTGGCTTCTTGTCTTGCGTGAGCAGCCTGTGATTATGCGATGCGACTTGATTAGCAGCAGAGAAAATCGACTGCATAGTTTCGTCTGGATGAACGCCTACTTCGTGAAGTGAATTTGCGAGCCTTTCAGCATGATCATCAGGGAGGAAAAGCTCACCACCGATAGTGCGCAACTGTTCGGTTACAGTGGCCCCCAGCACGAAGCCAGCATCACCAGGGGCAATAGAGAACTGATCACGGGGCAGAAACGTTCCGTCTTGCCACGCTATCTCTGATGGATGTACCTGCCGATTCATGAGTTACTCAACAGTCAGCAGTGCCTTTCAGTCATTACGTTTCCGCTGACACGCGGAAGCCTTCTATGTGGGCAAGTTGGAGTGGAGGATAGGGGACTCGAACCCCTGACCTTCTGGCTGCCAGCCAGACGCTCTCCCAACTGAGCTAATCCCCCTCGTAAGGTACTCGCTCACAAATTTACAGGCTCAACCAGAGCAGCTTTATTATTCTCTACGGTTCAAACCTATCGTGCTCTTCTATCAGTGTCAACGTGATAGGCCGTGTTCGGGTCAAAAGTGTTCTGGCAAAATTTTGTGCTGCTCTGGTGTAAGGCGAGGCTCTCAATCAGACTAAATAAGATGATGCAAAACGAATAGTTACTACGTTGGAAATGCCTTATGTTTTCAGGAAAACAAAAACCGTCTGGAGCAGGTTCGTGGGGAGAAATGCCACGAGCATGTGCGACTGTTTTTTTGGCAATCTATTTTACTGGACTTGGCCTTACTGTGGCGTGTAATACCAGTAGTGGTTCTTCTTTACTTTTGAGTGTCGTGAAAGGGAAACTGTTTTCTTTTTGGCTCGTGCCTCCCTGGCTTGATCTTGGCTTTGACTATTTTCTTACGTACGGCCAGCAAGCGGATGCCACTCGCTACCTTGAGCTTCGGAAGCATGGTGAAGACAACTGGTTACGACTATCGGGACCGAATGTAAATTATCAACAATCGATTCGTTGGCAGCGACTGCTTCGTTCGGTTGTTTCCAGTGATGAAGAGGCAGGTAGAGAAAGTCTTTTGATTGAAGGATTTTCAGGAGCAGCTTTCAGACTATGTGAAAGTATTGACATTGATCTACGGATTCTTGTTGAGCCGCGACCTGAGCGACAACTACCCATAGATACTCCTGCCCCAAGTGTTCTCTATGAGGCCAGGGTTCGTAAACTTGCTGGTGGTGATATTCAACTGATTACGAGCGAGCATCGTCGTGAAGTGGCACCGGTCATTTCTGGAAGTAGTGGTGCATAATGGGCGATTCAAAAAGTGCTTCGGCTGAACAGATTGCCGAGGGTGTACTGGAGCAGACATGGGAGAAGTATTGGTTTCTGCCTGCTGCTAGCCGGTCACTTGCTGTTGTACGTATTGTGACGGGCATTCTTGGATTGCTTTTATGTGCGACCTATGGAACAGATCTTTCTGACTGGTTTGGGCCTCAGGGCTGGCTGCCTATCGATTCTATAATTGCCTGGCGATCGTCTTTTGCTTATTCCATATTTGATGTGTGTGAGAGGAATACCGATCTCTCGGTCGCCTTCTATGGCCTTGTCTTTCTTTTCACCTTACTCACTATTGGTTTCATTACCCCAGTGACTTCACTTCTGGCTGCTCTTGGATGGGCTTCACTGCTTCATCGTGGTCCAATGCTAGCTGGTCCTGCAGATGACACCATGGCGATCCTTCTTTGGTGTCTTGTCATTGGAGCCTCGGGAGAACATTTTTCTGTTGATGCGATGGTACACAGGCGACTCGGTTGGCATTCGGGTCGACCTCGAGTTCGTACTCGCATGGCTGTAGGGCTTTTGCAGGTGCATGCGGCAGTCATTTCTCTGGCTGCGCTTCTTGCCCAACTCAAGGGTGATGTGTGGTGGAATGGCACAGCCGTGTGGTGGATTGCAACGCGAAAACCCGGGCGAGTGGTTGATATAACAGGTCTCCTTCTGCAGTCTGAATATCTGTGCAATGTCCTGACGCACGGAGTAATTGTGTGGGAAGCGATCGTGGCAGTTGGGATTTGGTTTACGTTGTCACAGAAAATGGTTGCACGAACTGGTCTTGTCGTATGGCCAATCGTGGGTATTTTGACGGCTTGCCCACTCTGGGGTTTGGCGATGGCCACCCTGACTATTCCGCTCACGCAACTTGTTAATGACGCCTGAGTCATGAATACGTGGCCGACTGAAATAAGCAAACTATTTCAGTCCGAGGAGTTCTTTGAATTGATCGTTGTTTAAGACCGTGACACCAAGTTTTTCCGCTTTGGCAAGTTTGCTTCCGGCTTCATCGCCTGCGACGACATAGTCCGTTTTCTTTGAGACACTCGAGGACGATTTACCACCGGCCTGCTGGATTGCTTCTTCGGCTTCTTGTCGTGTAAAGCTTTCGAGTGTCCCTGTTACAACAACCGTTTTTCCTGATAGTGGTCCCTCGCGTATATCGTTGGTTTGTGGGACTTTCATGCTCACACCTGCGGATATCAGGTGATCAATAACATGCGTACCATAATCGCTCGTCAGCCAGTCATGAACACTCTCTGCAATGACATCCCCAATTTCATGTACAGCAGCAAGTTCTTCAACGGTCGCTTTTCGTAAGAGGTCCACCGAGGAAAATCTCTCGGTAAGAAGCGTCGAGACGCGAGGACCTACATGACGAATGCCGAGCGCATTCAGTACACGAACCAGGCCACGGTCACGGCTATTCGCTATTTCTGCTAGGAGTTTGTCGGCAGACTTCTTTCCCATCCTCTCAAGTGATTGCAATTGGGAGACGGTGAGTGCGTAAAGATCTGCATAATCCTTCACCATGCCGGTAGCAACGAGTTGTTCAACGAGTTTGTCTCCAAGACCACCAATATCCATTGCATTGCGTGATGCAAAAAACTTGAGTCGTTCGCGCTGTTGTGCAGGGCACTGGTTATTTGGGCAGCGTATATAAACGCCACTTTGCTCACGAATGAGTTCTTCGTTGCATTCAGGGCAATGCTCAGGAAAACACCATTCTGGCAGCTTTTTCTCTCGGAGGTGCTTCTCAACACGTACAACATGAGGGATCACTTTTCCAGCCTTTTCGACCACCAGTACATCACCGATCCGAATATCTTTGCGTGTGACTTCATCGGCGTTATGGAGGCTTGCACGGCGAACTGTCGTGCCGGCTAATTGAACTGGGGCAAGATCAGCGACCGGTGTCACGGTGCCACCCCGGCCTACCTGAACTCTAATATCTAATAATTGAGTCGTCGCTTCGAACTTCTCAAATTTCCAGGCTATTGCCCACCGAGGACTTTTTGCTGTGTTCCCAAGTAGCTTCTGCTGTGACAGTCGATCAACCTTAATGACAAATCCATCAACCTCGAAGTCGAGTTGGTGTAGTTCTTCGATGAGAGTTGTGCCAGCATCAATGAGGTCATCAAGTGAATCAAATCGCTGTGTTCTGGGGGCTACTGGCAAACCGGCATTTTTGGCCCACGTGTAGAATTCAAATTGAGAGTCAATGTTCAAGGATTCCATGTTGCCAACACCGTGGCAGAAAAAACGTAATGGACGAGTGCCACATTCTCGGGAATCAAGTAATCGAATACTCCCGGCAGCTACATTGCGAGTATTTGCAAATGGGGGAAGCCCAAGAGAAGACTGCGACTCGTTGAGTGCAACTAATGCAGAGTTTGTCATGAACACCTCTCCACGCACCTCAACTTGCGGGGGAGGCTTTTGTAATCCAAGGCGAAGAGGTATCGCCTTAATTGTTCTGACATTGTGCGTAATGTCATCACCAACAACACCGTTCCCCCGTGTCGCGCCGAGAACGAGGAGACCTGATTCGTAGATTAAAGATGCTGCGACGCCGTCTATTTTCAGCTCAAGTACCCAATGAACAGGATCGTTATTTCCAGCTTCTTGAAGATATTTTTTGGTTCGAGTGCTCCACGCCTTCAGGTCTTGTGTGTTGTATGTGTTATCAATTGATAGCATCGGTATGTGATGCTGCACGGAGGCGAGAGTCCCAATCGATTCACCACTCACACGCTGAGTCGGGCTGTCAGGCGTAATCAGCGACGGATTGTCAGATTCAAGTCGTTGAAGCTCTAAAAGAAGCTTGTCATATTCCAGGTCAGATATTTCAGGTTGCGCCTCACTGTAGTAAAGCCGGTCATGATGCCGGATTTTCTTACAGAGATTCGTAATGTGCTTGGCAACCTCGCTCACAACCGTTTCGTTTCCAAAGGTGGATCACTCTCAGAGTTGCTGTCATTTGCCAAGTGTTGGGGCTGACGAATCTTTACATTGTGTTGACTATTTACGTGATCGACTGCTACTGCACCAACTGTAGCGATGGCAAGAATGATTAATTGTCCAGTGAGAAGGCTTGTGCCGTGACGGTCCATTATCTCTTCGAGAGGATGTGACTTTTCTGTGAGAGTTGACTGCGGACGAATACCACGCAGCACAGAGAGGCAGTAACTCGCGGCAGTAATCGTGAAGGTAAATCCGATGACCCCTAGCACGATATAAAACGGATTTTTTAGTTGTCGATGCATGCCATCAGTATAGCTGCTCAAGCAAAACGATCAGGGAACGTTTGGTCATTCCAATCCAAGATTCAATCTCCATGAACACCTGGCCGGCAGTAATCACCGGCATTGGCTTGGTATCTATTGGTTTTTAACGGTGGGTGGGCTGTGAAAATGCCATGAACGACACCATCAAGAGCGGGTGATTTGATGATCAATACGCAGTGAAGCGCAGGGCACTTAAACGGACGGTATGCCCCTGAATAAAACCTCGTGTAATCCAAGGTTGGGGAACCAAGGGCCTGATTATTGACGCGTCTGAGGTCTCATTTGCCAATGGTGGGATGGAAGAGAGGTGCAGTGAACAATGATTGGTTAATTTTTCCGCATTCCAGGCGGAGTGGCAGGAGCCTGGTTGCCCTCAAACTGTCGTGTTTTGATAAGCCGTATTCCACGTCTGAAAATTATGGTTTCAGGAGATGTTTATTGAAGGCCCGTGAGTGTGGCTTTCAATTCCTGCAAAGTCGCAGAGGAGAGACTCAGTAACAGATTGCGGACAACTCCATACCAGAAAAAACATGGATTCACGTATGAGGCGTTCGATTGGATGCCCCTTTACAAAGCCAGCTCCTTTCGATGCAGTAAGTGCGGCCTGTGATGTTCGGGTCACTAGTGTATTTGCTCGCTGCCGAAGTAGATTTCGTTCCCGAGTATTAATGCCATATGTCGTGGCTTCAAAGAGATCAGCTTCAATAGTAGAAACTTCTTTCTCAATTTCACTTGTAATTGGTTTCAGCGCATCCCTACGAAGGGATTCTTGTTCGAGTATTGCGAGTGATGCACGAGTACTTCCTATGGCCAAGGCGGTTGTTCCCAGCCCTCCAGTCTGAGGGCCTGTCTCAGATTGTGGCGTAATCTCGGCTTCTGTTGACACGTCTTCTAACTCGATGCTCGATGTCCGGCTCCCTGTCAATGCGAGCAAGTCCATTGGAGGGGCCACTTTTATGCCCGAGCTATTCATGCGGAGGATAAAGAAATGCGGGGTCGCTTGAGATTCTTTCGAGTTCAGTGGTACCGCACCTGTAACAAGCGTATTCACGCTGTCGGCACCGGTAACCCAGGGGCACTTGCCATGTAAAGACCAACCCAAATCTATTTTTTTTGCAGTCAGGATAGGACGTCCTAGATGTTGCCTGCTTGTCGTCAGTTGAGAAATACCCACAGTGGTAGACTGTTGACCTGCTGCCAGGTCAGGAAGAAACCGTGCTCGGGTTTCCTGGCTGCCACGAGATATAATGCGAACGGCGCTTGCCCATTGCGTGAGTGCCAATGCTGTGGTGAGACAACTCGATGCAATGGAAACTAGAAATGTCATGACTTCAGTTTCCGAAGCCTCCGTTCCACCATCATCTTTCTTTATCCAGCCCGCGAGGCAGCCGTGAGAAGCAAGTTTTGAAAAGGCACCACTTTTCCAAGGCCCCAATTCTCTTGTCTTTACATCAATGGATTTGATCTCCTGGCAGAGTTCTGCCAGTGATGAACCGGTCGGAAATGGAGGAGGGAAAATCGCCATGTATTGCCTCAATATACCCTGTTTTGTGAATGCACAAGCGAATGATTCTACACGTTTCCTCCTTGTGCTTACTGACTTAAGCAGGCTACGGCATACCACGATATACTGTTCATTCCTAGCTGGTGCCCTACCATCTCCGTTCCTCGCTTGGAGTTACACCGTGAGCCGCATCGACGACAGTGTTGGTCAGACTGTAGAAACGAACACCCAGAACATCACTCAGCAGACGCTTGTTCTTGATGAGCTGTCTCCTCAGTCACTGTATGCAAAGTGCACAACATTGGCTCAAAACCTTTGGTGGAGTTGGCATCCAGAAGTGACGAATTTATTTCGTGATTTAGATCCAATACGCTGGAGGCAGCTCGATCATAATCCAATTGCTTTGTTAGCAGAGTTTACTCCCGAGCGACTAGAGTCGCGGGCAGCTGAACTTGTATTATACAGTCGAATCAATCAAGCACATCGACGACTCAAAGAGTATCTTTCAGCTGATTCAACATGGAGTAATGTGCATGCAGGTGTGCTCGGTTCAAATCCGGTTGTTTATTTTTCTGCGGAGTTCGGTATTCATGAGTCGGTACCAATTTACTCCGGAGGCTTGGGCGTTTTGGCCGGTGATCACGTAAAGAGTGCGAGTGGCCTCGGTATCCCGCTCGTTGCAGTTGGTCTTTTTTATAATCAAGGTTATTTCAGACAACAGCTAAATGTTGATGGATTACAGCATGAAGAGTATTTGGACTCTCGAGTTGATCTACTGCCGATTGAGTCTGCCACTGACAAACACGGAACCCCTATTACAGTTACGGTTGAAACACGGTCGGGCCCGATTCATGCGAAGGTTTGGCAGATGGCGGTTGGTCGTGCCAATCTCTTCCTTTTGGACTGCGATATTGATGGGAATGATTCTGAAGATCGTGAGCTAACCAGTCGACTCTATGGTGGTGATACAAGGACTCGGATTCGACAGGAAATGGTATTAGGTGTTGGAGGTGTCAAGGCTATTCGGGCACTTGGGATTGTTCCGGGCGTGTATCACCTCAACGAGGGTCACTCGGCATTCGCTACGCTTGAAGCCGTTCGTGGTCGCATGGACCGAGATGGATATTCGTTTGATGACTCAGTCAGTCATGTTGCTCGTCAAACCATTTTTACGACACACACGCCGGTACCAGCCGGTCATGATCGATTTGATAGTGGACTGATTGAGGAGCATCTTGGCCCAACTCGTGATGCTCTTGGTATTTCACATGATCAACTGATGTCGTTCGGACGGGTTGAACCTCATAATCACGAGGAGCCATTCTGCATGACTGTGCTGGGGCTTAAGTTGTCACGTCGTGCCAACGCTGTGAGCGCCCTGCATGGCCATGTAAGTCGACGGATGTGGTCAGATCTTTGGCCCTCACGAGTCGAGGAGGAAGTGCCCATTGGTCACATTACCAACGGTGTGCATGTACAAAGTTGGCTTTCATGGCAGATGCTCCAGCTTTATGACCGTTTGTTTCCCTCTGGATGGGTTAGTCGCATGGGCGAGCCGGATGTCTGGCAGAAGATATACGATGTTGATCCTGGGGAACTATGGGAAACCCACTATGCGTTGAAAAACCTCTTGCTCCAATTTGTTCGGCGGCGAGTAACAAGGCAATGTAATCGCCGAGGAGAGAGTAACGAATCGATTGAAGCTGCTCGTACGGTACTCGATCCAAATGTGCTTACGATCGGATTTGCAAGACGGTTTGCAACTTATAAAAGAGCAGCACTGTTTCTTACGCAGCTTGACCGGCTTCATGAGTTAGTAAGTGATAGAAATAGACCTATTCAGATTATTTTTGCAGGAAAGGCTCATCCCGCGGATGAGCCAGGGAAGGCCCTCATACAAAAAATTGCAAATCTGCGACATGATTCACAAATGGCAGGCAGAATCGTGTTTGTGGAAGATTATGATATCAATGTGTGCCGACATCTTATTCAAGGCGTTGATGTGTGGCTCAATAATCCAAGACGTCCTCTCGAGGCCTCGGGTACAAGTGGCCAAAAAGTTGTTCTCAATGGTGGTATCAACTGTTCGATTTTAGATGGTTGGTGGGCGGAAGCATTTAACGGTCGGAATGGGTTTGCGATCGGCCGTGGAGAGACCCACGCCCAAGATGACATCACCGATCAGCGGGATGGAGAGGCCTTGTTCGATGTGCTTCAGCACGAAGTCGTTCCACTCTTTTATGAACGCGATGTGGACGGACTTCCTCGTGACTGGATCAAAATGATGATGCACTCTATTTCATCATTAGCGTGGAGGTTTAGTGCACATCGAATGGTGATGGACTATGCCAAGAACGGTTATGTTCCTGCAGCTGGTGGTTTGTCCTGTGATATGAATCACCGCTAAGAAATCATTGGGTATTACGCTGCCTGGGTGCGACGTAACTCGTGGTATGGCGTGGACTTTAGAAGCACGCATCCACGAAGCACTTCAGGCTTCCCAGGACTCCCAACGGCAGCTGTTGGGCAAGCGATAATGCCACTGAGTTGATCCCATGTTTCTCGGAGAGCGAACGGAACGGAGCAGGCACTCACATTCCCTGCTCGTTCAGTCAGTCCGTTTATAAGCTGACCACCGATCCCATACTCTTCGAGTTTCATTCCTGTGAAGCGGACAATGCCAGTACCCGCTTGGTGGGGCACAACATAGTCAACGTCATCTCCAGAGAGACTTGAGGCTTCGAGTGCTGATGCAACAGCAGCCGACATTTGACGGGGAGCTGTGTCGGCAATAGCCATGCCATCAAGTGTGTAGACAATCCGTTTATCTGCGTGGGCAACTCCACCATTCGGCAAAGGTATTGGGACGTTTGCTCGCTGCTCAAAGTTAAACGCGGAGTGTTCAATCTGTTCACGGCGAGCATCTGCGTGTAAAAGTTCAAAGTGTGCGGGGTGCCGACGACTTGTTAATGGTGCAATGAGCGTTGCTGAGGCCATGTCGCCGAAGAGGCCAGCAGTTTGGCTACAACTGTAATCTGTGATTCGACTTATGCGACTTGCCGCAACGACAAGTATAAAGTCATTGTTTTGTAGATTAAGGCGAGAAGACCAACGCTTTTGAATCAGGCTCAAGGATCGACTGTACCCACAACAAAACCAGTTGATACCAAGAGTTCGTATCTGTGGCACATTCAGCCGCTTCGTTAGTTGGCGGGCAGCATGTTGCGGTCGTTCATGTCTGGCTTGCGACTTTCCAAGAAAACGATCAGCAATTGATGGTGGTAAAAAAGAGGGCGACGCAAATAAGATACCCCGGCAGTCGGCAAGGTTGCAGCCGGTTTCAGCCTGCAGCTTCCGAACAACTCGTACACCCATCGTCACTTCGTCTTCTAAGGAAATAGCCCTCGCCTCAATACCGGTATGACGACTAAATTTTCTTGGCATTGTCTCGCCAAACCATGCGTTGTTCAGTATCCACGATGGTCGGTGTACGGAAACAGCTGAGATACCAAGGCGATTTGTGTCTTCTTGTATGTCCATCAAGCTTTCTGACGTTTTGTGTACCGTAAGGCGGATAGATATTGGCAATCCGGAACATCTGGTGCTAGCCGAAAAAACAGTAATTTCTTTTGATTTACGATGTTTTTCCGTGCATGAATCACCTGAAACGCGTGCAATACTTACTTCGGGAATACTTCCGATTCTTCAGTGACGCA
Source organism: Pirellulales bacterium (assembly GCA_016776925.1). Taxonomy (GTDB): domain Bacteria; phylum Planctomycetota; class Planctomycetia; order Pirellulales; family UBA1268; genus UBA1268. Next base: position 23,779 of record JADHSL010000023.1, read on the forward strand.
AGTTTCCCACTAAAAAAGGTGTTCTTCCTCGGGGAAAACGGATGGTTCGTGTTGTATTAATCGTGTTAGTAGCCGCTGGATTCTTCATTACTGGAGATATTCCATCTGTCGTTACGGGATGCAAAAATGCCTTGGTAGCTGTTCAAAATAAAACTCAGGAAGTTTTTAGCTCAGCGGAATCGAAAATATCGTTGGGTTTTGGTGAACAAGAACAACAGCATCGTCTCAACAATGACGTATCTGCTGGCGTGAGAGATTCGGTGACGCCTTCATGGGAACGGCTTCCACCGGAGGCAACGCGGTCAATTGATCAAGGACAGTTGGTGGCAGGGAGTCGTCTGGTTCTGTGGCTCGTCAGGAAGAACACCGTTTCTTCAACGCAGGTCGATGTCATTGATCCCCAGACAGGGGAGGTGTTACTCACTCCGACAGATATCCCTTCTTGCGCACCAAAGAGGGGCCGTATCGACATGAATGCTCTTCGAGAGGGTGGCGAAGTCTCGGTCCGCTACAGCCACAGCCAGCCGCCGCATTTCAGTGATTCTGACACCGTCACGCAGCAAGAGGGTCTGGGGGCAGTCCTCGGAATTGAGCACAGCCGTTCCAAACAGGAATAAGTTGATAGCCAGAGTCAGCTGTCACTTGATGTTTCTGCCGGTGTAGTTTCTGCCAATGTAGAAGCTTCAGAATCAGAAACCTGTTTCTTGGAGAGTCCGATTTTTCGTTCTTCGATATCGACACGAAGAATCTTGACATCGATCGGATCGCCAACCTGAACCAATTCCTCTGCATTTTCGACCTTATCATCTGACAGTTCCGAAATATGCAGGAGCCCTTCAAGGCCATCTTCAAGACCAACGAAGACTCCAAAATTGGTGATTTTGGTAATTGTTCCATGAACAACATCGTCAACCTTGTATCTATCAGGAATATCAGCAGTCCAGGGGTCATCCTGCATCTGTTTAAGGCCTAATGCAATGCGCCGCCGCTGCTGATCAACGGATAGAACTTTGCACTCAATCTCCTGGCCCTTATCAACCATTTCACTTGGGTGAGTGACTTTGCGTGTCCAGGACATGTCCGTGACATGGAGGAGACCATCGATCCCCTCATCAATTTCAATGAAGGCTCCATAGTTTGTTAGATTTCTAACAACGCCTTTAACGATGGCGCCTGGTGGATAATCTGCAGCCACTTTTTCCCAAGGATTCTGCTGCGTTTGTTTCATGCCCAGGGAAATCTCTTGTTTGTCCTCATTAATAGCAAGAACAACAACCTCGACTTCATCCCCGGGGGAAACAAGTTCACTCGGGTGGCTGACTCGCTTCGTCCAGCTCATTTCACTAATGTGAACGAGTCCTTCTACGCCGTCTTCAAGCTTCACAAATGCGCCGTAGCTCATTACGTTTACAACGGCACCCTTGCAAATAGTTTCGACAGGATATCTATCGGCGACCTTTGCCCATGGACTTGGTGTTCGCTGTTTCATGCCGAGCGCAATTTTCTCACGATCACGGTCAATGTGTAGCACCTGAACTTCGATTTCCTGATCAATCGAGACCATTTCACTTGGGTGACCAATTCGTCCCCAACTCATATCTGTAATATGGAGCAGGCCATCGATGCCTCCAAGATCAACGAATGCGCCGAAGTCAGCAATGTTTTTCACAATGCCTCGGCGGACTTGTCCAACCTCGAGCGTTTCCATGAGTTGTTTCTTACGCTCAGATCGTTCCTGTTCGATAAGTGCTCTACGGGAAACGACAATGTTTCGACGGGCCTCGTCAATCTTCAGGACAAGGCACTGGATTGCTCGGTCGCAATAGTCACCGATGTCAGCGGGTCGCCTGATATCAACCTGGCTAGCTGGAAGAAAAACATTAACCCCAGCAATGTCAACGAGGAGACCACCTTTGATTTTTCGAAGGACAAATCCTGTTACAACGTCATCCTCTCGAACACTTGACATGACACGCAGCCAGTCTTCGATTCGACGGGCCTTGCGTTTGGAGAGAGTAATGAGTCCTCTGTGCTCATCAACAATATTTTCTTCGATGTCCTCTAGAAGGACCTTAATGACATCCCCGACTTCTGGGCCAGGTTCTGTTTCATTCCATTCATTTCGTGGGATATGGCCTTCACTCTTGTACCCTACATCAACGAGAACAAATTCATCGTCAACTCGTAAAATCTTTCCTTCAACAACACTATTGATTGCGAGAGAAGGAGCCTGGCCAACATCAAAATCAGCGGCATCACTTCCGCCCATTGCCAGATCAAGTTCCTGTTCGAGTTCATCTCCTAAATCAAGTTCACGGATAAGATTTCGGTTGACCATACGTTCGCGGGGTTAGAGGAATGGATTGAGCTCAACTGCTCTCAGAAAGTATCCCTCAACGACAATAACCGTTGGGTTTCCTCTCTGATGCAAGCCTTGGAGTCTAGCAGGCGGACCAATGCTGAACAATTGATATGCATCGCGTGCGATGAAAAGACAAAGACTCATTCCCCAGACTTCCCAATCGCACCCATACGGGATCTTGGTGTCGAACAGGTCAGGACTTGCCGATTGCTCAAATATGACTCAATTTTCGCTCCAAAGCCGTAGTTTCGACAAACTCTGTCGGCGAAAGCTCCTGCGCACACTTGCCACGACGGCTGGAGGAGCGATTTCATGCAGACAACTTCTTGGGCAGTTCCAAGAGAAGTCTTTAAACAAACATGCTCCTCAGGTTGGCGTTTCAGGGATTCAACGATATCGGGTAGGTGTTCGTGTTGTAGCTCAGGGCGGGCGATGTCGAGATATTTACGCAACGTTGCCGGTGCCTATGGATTGGCCAGAGCAGGGAGTGCGAATAGTCGACGAAGATACGACGACCGATATTCGACGATTACGGTTCCGAGATCTTAATGGTGCGGCTCGACAAATGATTGTTGAGATACCCGATCTGGCTGCTGGGAGGGAGGCAAAAGCAATAGTGACATATGAACTCGAGCGTTCTGCGATCTTGGCACCGCAAACAACAGATGACTTGCGACTGCCATCGAAGTTCGACCATGATCTTCGAATATTTCTTCGACCGAGTCCCTACATTGAAAGCCGCAACAGTTCGATTGTTCGGCTCATGCGTGAGACAACAAAAGACGTAGAAGGCTGGAGCAAGGTAGAGGCTATTTATGATGTTGTACGCCAGCGTGTCGAATATCGTAATGGCGAACTGAAAGGTGCTGCTCGTGCTCTAGCAGATGGGTGGGGAGACTGTGAGGAACTCACCTGTTTGTTTATTGCGATGGCAAGAGCTGCCGGTATTCCCGCAAGGACAGTTTGGGTTGAGGGTCACTGTTACCCAGAATTCTATCTTGTTTGCCCAGAGGATAAGGGGTACTGGTACCCGTGTCAGGCAGCAGGAGCCCGGTCCTTTGGAAGCATGCCCGATCTCCTTCCAATTTTGCAGAAGGGCGATAACTTTCGAGACCCGGATCGTCCTGGTCGAAGCCTTCGGTATGTTTCAGAGTTTATCCGGGGTTCGGCGATTGGTGGCGCGGGCTCTCCTCGCGTTATCTGGGTTCGTGAAGGAGCCTGACGGCTGATAAAACAATCGGGTCAGGCATCAGCAGTTTGGGGTGCAGCTGACTCCGATGGTTCATCCGATTCTTCAGGAAGGCCTAAGACTTCTGCATCATTGGTTTCCCGCTCATCAGTAACTGCTGGAGCAAACCAACGCGGCACAATGGGAAGGCCAGCGTCTTTCCAGAATGTTTCAAGCCGGTCACCAGCTAAGCGTACAATTCGCTCGCGGCCAATACCCTTGAGTGCTTCTCGGGTGGCCCATGGTGTAACAGGCCCTTCGAAGCCTGCCTTCTCGGCAGTATTAAGAAGTTCTACGGAGTTTATCACTCCGGTTTCACCGGGCATGAGTCTCTGGCTCGCACCGAGTTCGTTCGCAGCTACGTCTGCGGGAGCATCGGAGATTCGCAACTCAACAATACGGTTTGCCGGTAGTTGAGAAATTACAGAGACGGATTCACCACCGACGTGAAGTGACCAATTATCAAGGACAACTCCAATTGAATCGTGAGAACTTGAAATAAGCCCGAGTAATCCTTCGTAGTTATAGATAAACTGATGCGAGAAATCGGCCCTCTGATCAGCTTCAGGAATGATGGCAAGTCCAACTGTGACATCATGCTTCGCTGCCATGCTACCAACCTGATCAAGACGGCTTCGATGAAGCTCAAAGAAATCTTTGAATGCATGCTCATCTGAACCAGGGACCACCGTTGCCGTAGCACGGCTACATTCAGTTGCTTGGGCCATCTCAAACAGTTTGGGAAGTTGCTCAGCTTCTGAGGCAAATGTTGCATCATCCCCACCAAGCGTAATTGGCAGATGAATTGAGGACGCCTGGAGCCGTGCACTCACCATAAGTCGGCGAGCATGGTCCACACCGTAGATCTCGGCTTGTTGGCAGAAGTCAAGGATGTCGATATCCATGCCATCAAAGCCAAAAGACAAAGCAAGTTCAATAAGTTCACTTGGGCGTCCTGAAAGTGGAAGACCAATGGTGCTGAGATTCCTGAACACGGAGGGGGCGCTCCTCTATCAAAAAAGGTAGAGAAATGAATGTTGATCAAAATGATTACATTCATGACTCGCTGGATGTACAAGCAGCCCAGAGTATGCACAATTACGAGTCATTTTAGAAGCGGTCGCATTTTGATACGACCTGATACGCGAGGATGAGCATTTTGCAACGCAGCGCAGCATTTTGCGTCAAATTTTTCCTAATCGTCTCAGTCTGGGCCTGAACAATACTCAGTTTCAACGATATTCTGATTTTTTTTAATCAAAAAGGCACTTCGGTAGCGCAGCAAAGCTGAAGCTTTTAGGTGACATACCCAAAAGGGCACGGGAAATGCACTGCTTCAGAACAGTTTCAAAAAGCCTCAATACAACCACGTAACGACAACTCTTTTTCTTACGCACGGTAGAGCAGAAAGGTTCTTCAATATGAATATTCTTTTTCCGAATCGCAATTCGGTGAGAACCCGCTTCTGGCGGCGACGCGGCCAAGCACGACAGACTCAAGCGGCGTTATCGGGCGGCCAGTATCGCATTGAGCAACTTGAACCAAGGTATCTTCTTACGGCTGCTCCGTCAGGCTATGAAACAGTTTCAGCTGACTGGTTCGAGACAGTCGCTGAGCCAAGTTTTTCCATAGAGTCATCTTTGGGTTCTTCTGCTACCGATCAGTTCGGCGCCTTAGGCGATGAAAGCAGTTCGACGAATTTTGAACAAAATAGCTGGATTGTGCGGCTTTCGCCATCTGTTTTGCAGACGGTGTCGCGAGTTAGCGATGCAATTGGGCTGTTCTCATCTGCGCCTGGTCTTCGAGTGCTTGGTGGCCTTGGTTTGCCTGGACAGCTTCTGTTGGAATCGTCTGCGTGCTCATCGGAAATATTGTCGTATCTGGAAGGCCACGGACTTGTCTCTTCGTTTGAACCTGATCTTCCTATCTCGGTTTCGACGTTTTCAGCTACATCAACGCCAAATGATCCTCGCTACGGCGACCTGTATGGCCTTCATAATACCGGGCAAAGTGGCGGTACGATTGACGCAGATATAGATGCCCCTGAAGCCTGGCAAGTGAGTACGGGTTCCCGGGACATTATTGTCGGGGTTGTTGACACTGGAATTGATTACACCCACCCTGATCTTGCCGCGAATATGTGGGTAAATCCTGGTGAGATTGCTGGCAACGGAATCGATGACGATGGGAATGGCTTCGTTGATGATGTACATGGGTATGATTTCGCCAACAATGATGGTGATCCCTTTGATGACGAAGGACACGGAACACACGTCGCGGGAACTATTGGTGCCGTAGGCAACAATGGTCTTGGCGTTGCCGGCGTGAATTGGGAAGTCTCTCTCATGGGACTCAAGTTCCTTGACGCCAATGGGTCAGGTTCAACATCGGACGCGGTTCAAGCCATTAATTACGCAACCATGATGAGGAATCAATATGGCCAGAATGTCAGAGTGACAAGTAATAGCTGGGGAGGTGGTGGGTCGAGCAATGCAATGCGGCAAGCAATAGAGGCCGGCTCTGAGGCCGATATTCTATTTGTTGCAGCAGCGGGGAATGACGGCATGGATAACGACAGCAATCCTCAGTATCCAGCCTCTTATACAAGTAATGCTGTCATTTCAGTTGCTGCAACAAATCGAAATGACACACTTGCTGGCTTTAGTAATTATGGTGCGACAAGTGTTGACCTGGCAGCGCCCGGTGTTGGTATTGTGAGCACTGTGCCAGCTGGCGGCTATTCATCATTTAGTGGTACGAGTATGGCAACCCCTCATGTTGCTGGAGCAGCCGCACTTGCCTTGGCAGTTGATCCCACACTGACCGTATCCCAACTGAGGACAGGAATTCTAGGAACAGTTGATGCGGTAGGGGGTTTGTCCGGTAAGACCGTGACAGGAGGCAGGCTTAATGTAGGCCGGCTTGTTGAGAGTCTTTCGAGTGAGCCAACGATCCCATTGCCACCCTCCGGGCTGAATGCGAGTGATGGCACGACGCTTGGTTCAGTACAGATCTCTTGGGGATCGTCACTGTTTGCCGATAGTTACACATTGTGGAGAAGTGGGGCAGATGATGTTTCGGCTGCGTCGGTAATCGCAGATAGTCTTTCCACCACAAGCTATCAGGACCTAGCGACGGATGTGAATGAAAGCTATTACTACTGGGTGTCTGCAACAAATGAGCTTGGTACAAGTCCATTAAGTGATTCTGACAGTGGGTTCCATTCGCCAAGCCGATCGCCGAACGATGCATTTGTGGATGCAATTATTTTAGAAGGTAATCAGCTCGCCGCTTCAGGAACAAACATTGACGCTACAGAAGAGTCTGGTGAGCCAACACATGCCGGCGTTGGGGGTGGCAAAAGCGTTTGGTGGACGTGGACATCACCAGCTTCTGGAAGTGTTGAGATAAATACTGTTGGAAGTGGCTTTGATACCGTGCTCGCTGTGTATCAAGGATCACGTGTAGATGATCTAACACGAATTACTAGCAACGACGATATTGATTATGGAGTTGTGCTGCAAAGCCGCGTTACCTTTGAAGCCACAGCCGGGCAGGCATACCAGATTGCAGTCGATGGATGGAGTGGAGCTACCGGGTCTATTGCGTTGGCTGT
>JADHSL010000024.1 GCA_016776925.1 Pirellulales bacterium
CAACTGCTTTTCGTTCACCCGTTGGTGCGTTTTACTGCCCAAGTCGACGGAGTCCCGCAGCTGACAGGAATTTTGACAACAACAACCAGCCGCCGGTTGGTCCCGAGGCGATTGGTGTTGCAGCAGGTGGTGATTATTCCGCCTGCGGTGGCACGTATTTTAATTACGCAACGCCAACAACAGGTGGTCCTGACCCGAAACGTGCCGGTGTAATCCATACGTTCTCAGAGGTTCGACCGGCTCAAATAACAGACGGATTGTCGACAACAATGGTCATTGGAGATCGGCACATCCCACCGGCTATTGCGGGAGCGGGGGTTATGGAACATTACAATCAGGGTGATACAGCGGTTTTTGTTTCAGATACTCCCCATACATTGTTCCGGGACACCGCTCGTGGCTTGGCTTCAAGTCCCCTTGATACAAACAATCGAAAATTTGGCAGCCTTCACCCCGGTGTGACTCAGTTTGTCATGTGTGATGGGCATGTCGAAGCGCTGAGTAACGACATGGATATCGATGTACTTCTTAAGTACGCTGCTATTGGAGATGGCGATGATCCATCTGATATTGATGAAGGCGATGGAACATGATGTAGAACTCCTATCCACATTATTCTGAAAAAAAGTTTCTCATGGCAAAAAAACAACAAAAACAATCGAGTGGTTTTCGGAAACTGGTTTTGTATGGCACTGGTGCTTTTGCCATTGGAGGCATTCTCATCTATTCCTTCACTGGACCAAATCTTGCCGCAGAAACGATGGAAATGCAGCAAAAGGTACTCATGGAAGGTAAAGATTTTGCATCGAGTAAAGAGAAGATACGAGAGATTATGCAGAATATTGATCTCATGCCAGCAAAAGAAATTTATAAAGTGAGAAGAGATCTTGGGCGGTCTGTTGGTCAATTATCAAAGCAGTCTGCAGAAAAATATCTCCAATTGAGTGATGCAGAGCGGACAGCGTTCCTTGATGAAGGAATCGAGAAAATGCAGTTGGCCAAGGCGCTCTTTGATGCAACAAATCAGGGAGGTATGCCTACGCGAACTGAGGCTGATATTGAAAGATACAAGCGATACCGTGAGGAAAGAGAAGCTGCAAAGAAAAACCCACCTCAAAACAAAGAGAAGAAGCCAGGCGATGGTGAGAAAAAGAAACCAAAGCCGAAGCCAAATGATGGTGAAAAAAAGAAACCAACTGTAACACCAGAGAAAGTTTATTTCGAAGCCCTGCTCAAGCGGGCAGAAGAAAGAAACATCGATATGGGCCGTTTTGGTCGTTACTATGGCTCGGGTAGGAGAGGTCGCCGTTGATAGGCAGCCTCTTTTGCTGACGCACTGAGACCACTCTCCACGCAGTAAATCAGCTACTGAATAAGCGTAGCGATGTGACAAAATTGCCGCGGTGCCGTATGCCTGTTGCTGGGATAAGAATCGTCCAGTTCTTGAGTCTGAGTGCTGCGTATAAAGTTCGTGCTAAGGGGAGGAGAGGTAGTGGTTTGTACGCATGAGCCAAAGCAATTGGAGTACTCCCCAAAAGAGCTAATATTGGCTAGCTAGGAAGCATAAAATCCGTTTTTTGTTTCATTTAAGCAGTAAATACCCGTCTAAACCTTGTTTTAAAATCCATAAAACGATATTGTTTACGTGGGGTTCTATCTATTTTACGGGGTACTCCTTCGTATAGGAATGAATTCCCAAATTCATGTTTTTATGACTCTAAAGTGAGGAATCGCTATGAAAATAAATTACAAACAGAGAGGATTTACTCTCATCGAACTGCTGGTTGTTATTGCAATAATCGGCGTGCTTGTTGGTCTTCTTCTTCCAGCTGTTCAGCAGGCACGAGAAGCGGCTCGAAGATCTTCTTGCGGCAATAAACTGAAGCAGCAAGGTCTTGGTTTGCACAACTATGCATCTTCGAATGGCAGAAAAGGAGATTCACGATTTCCAGCTGCTTACACGCTTTATCAAGACGGAAATCAACTTTCTGCATTGACTGATACGGGTGGTGCGGCCAACGATGGGTATCCTTGGCCCATTCATATTATGCCGTTTATGGAGCAAAATAATGCGTACGAGCAAATCAAAACATTATCTACTAATGGGGGTGCCCAAACACCTTTTTCAGCGCCTCATTTTGATGCTGTAAGAAATTACACACGGACCGTAACTCTCGATTATGCGGTGTGTCCTTCGTGGGGCCCTGGCATTACGACAAATCGTGAAAACGACGCATCGTTTGCCTTATCAACTCTGGCAACACCAGAAACGTTTACAGCACGAGGCGATGGTCGTTTTACGCTTGGTGGTTCCCATACATACCGGATGAATCTTGGGCGTCGTTATTGGCAAGCCTGCATGGTTGGTCATTCTGGCAATAAAGGTAACGCTTGGCGAACGACACGACTTGGGATGAATGGTGGAGCGTATGCTGGAACTGCCCCTTCGGCCACATCACAAGCTGTAGATGCAGGACTGCTTCCGTTTGCAGAATTTGAAGATGGTCTCACGAATACAATTGCATTGGTTGAGAATGCAACACTGAATGAGTGGACTCGTAATATGCACGGTTCTGTCATCTGGGCGGGCATTAATGATACGCAAGATGTGAACCATAATGCTGTGAGTAGCCATACATGGAAACGAAATTTCCATGGTGGAAGTTCTGGCCATCCTGGTATTTTTGGTGTCTTGATGGCCGATGGTTCAACGAAGTTTATCGGAACTGATATCGACCAACTCACATGGCGAAATGCAATTTGTCGTGCCGATGGCCGTGTAAGCACACTCGAATAGTCGGAAAGAGGTTTGTAGGGCAAACGCCATATAAACTTCTTGATCAGAATAGTTCGTCGCTGTGTCTTAAATTATAATTTTAGGGCACAGCGACGATATTTAATTTCTCTTTATAGGGCCGTCAGCAGCATTTATAGGACATGACGCCCAATTCTTAATTATGAAATCTTGGAGGTTGGATATGCGGGTTAATCAATGTCTTCAGTTCGGCATGGTGATGTTTGGAATTACACTTTTTGGCTGTTCGAGTAATCGAGTGAGCGTCACCATTCCGGTGGAGAAAATACAAGACCGGATGGAGATTGCCACGATGCTGGAAGAAACGAATGACCAGTATTTCGTTAGCAAAGCACTCTTTGATGACCTTGAAGCAAGTGCCTCAAAGGTTTCTGATAACCCAGCCGATGTTGAAGAATTCAAATCGTTGCTGGAGGAACTCAAGAAATGCAAGCCTGAAGATGAAGAGCAGATCAAATCAATTACTGGGAAAATGGCTGGCTGTCTTGAGATTCCTGAAAAATTTCAGCCACCTTTTGTACGAGACAACAAAAAATAAAGTTTGTTTTGAAAGGAATGGTTGTCGTTATATGAAGTGATGACTTTGGTCCATTTCTCTCTGTAGGAATAGTTAAACGGTTGCTGGAGCATTTCATGTTTCAGTAACCGTTTTTTATTGTGGGATGATCCAGCCCCACCATGCCACTTTTCAGAAGCAAAAAAAGTCTTCTTCAGCCATACGTATGCGTAACGTGGCTCATCCATGTAACAAATATGCTTTCTCCTATGACACGAAGATTTTTTGCGAACTATACTGTCTTGAATGGCACCAGAAATTGAACTCCTTGCACCGGCCGGAAATCATGAGTGCCTTCGTGCAGCAGTTGCGAACGGGGCCGATGCTGTTTATTTCGGTCTGAATTCTGGTTTCAATGCACGAGCGAGAGCAGAGAATTTTTCGCTTGAGGAATTGCCAAGAGTGATTCAGTTTCTGCATCGGTATGGTGTTCGAGGTTATGTCACGCTGAACACACTCATCTTTACGGAAGAGTTGCAGCAATTTGCTGAGACGCTTGCCGCTCTTTCAGATGCTGGCACCGATGCTGTACTTCTGCAGGATGTTGGAGCGGCTTGTCTTGCGCGAGAGATCTGTCCGGAACTGCCAGTCCATGCATCGACTCAGATGACCCTAACCAGTGCAGAGACAATTCGATTGGCGGAAGCAATTGGAGCAGAACGGGTTGTCCTTGCACGAGAGTTATCGATCTCTGAAATAAAAGATATAGCGGCAAACACCAACATGCCTCTAGAGGTATTTGTTCATGGTGCACTGTGCGTGGCCTATTCCGGACAATGCCTGACAAGTGAATCATTAGGTGGTCGAAGTGCAAATCGTGGCCAATGTGCTCAGGCGTGCAGACTCCCGTATGAAGTTATTTGCGATGGAGAACACGTTGATTTAGGGAATCAGAAGTATCTGTTGTCTCCGCAGGATTTAGCAGGCTTTGCCCTTGTGCCTGAACTCTTAGCCGCTGGAGTGACTTCACTGAAGATAGAGGGACGGCTGAAAGCACCTGAGTATGTCGCCTCAATCACACGGAGTTATCGGCAAGCTATTGATTCAGCTGTTTCTGGACAGCCGGTTGTCTTTGAGCCAAAGCAGATTGAGGAAATGGAACTGACCTTCTCACGTGGATTCTCTCCGGGCTGGCTCAACGGCTGTGATCACAAAATGCTTGTTCCGGCGACAAGCAGTGCAAAACGTGGTGTATTACTTGGCCAGATATGTGGCATTTCACAAGAACGTATTGCGGTTGAACTCACCGCATCGGTGAAGCGAGGACATGGAGTCGCCTTTGATAGTTCGACTGACGCAGCTTCCCAAGGAGCCAGAGTCTATGAGGTGTTTCATCAGGGTCGTTCACTCACAGAATCTGTGAATCATGGCGTTGTCGAACTTACCTTTGGACGAGATGCCATTGACTTCGATCAGATTGAAATTGGTTCGCAGGTATGGAAGACAGACGATCCACAAGTGACGCAGCGTCTACGAAAGTCTTTTCAGACAAATAATCTGCAAAGGCAACAGCCCATTAGCCTTGAAGTTATAGCTCATGTTGGTGAGCCATTGCGCGTCACTGCAACGCTTCAGAGCGGCCTCAGTTGTCATGTTGTTACCGAGACGGATTTGGCAGAGGCCAAGCGGCATCCATTGACACAGAACGTACTTGAAGAACAGTTCGGCCGTCTTGGCGGAACACCCTTTATGCTGAGTGGTGTCGAAGCCACGATCACAGGTAATCCGATGGCACCATTTAGTGTCTTGGGAAGCCTTCGCAAAAAGTTGATTACAGCACTCGAAGACTTGGTTATTTCTCGTCCGAGTCGCCAGCGTACGATTGATGTCACGAGTGCCGTTCAGAAAATTGTGTCGACTGTTTCGTCAAAAAATACTAGTGAGCAATCCCGCAGTATTGAGCCCACGCTGCATGTCATGGTGCGAACACTAAAGCAGTTGAAAGGAGTACTCCATCTGGGTGAAAAAAATCTTCTGGCAGACTTTTCTGACATTCGGCACTACCGTGAGGCAGTGGAATTGGCAAAGCAGGATAATGCTCAGTTATTTATTGCCACACCACGCATACAAAAGCCATCCGAGATGGGAATATTTACATCGCTAGCCAAGTGTGACCCGGCCGGTGTTCTTGTACGCAATTTCAGTGGCCTTGAATATTTCAGGGAAAAGGGCATCCCAGTTACTGCAGATTTTTCGTTCAATGCAACCAACCCGTTGACAGTTGACTTTTTTGAGAAACAGGGCGTTGAACGAATCGCAGTCTCATATGATTGCAATCGTGAACAACTTGTTCATTTGACCTCGGCGGTAGCGGGGAATCTTCTCGAAGTCGTCATTCATCAGCACATGCCAATGTTCCATATGGAGCATTGTGTGTTCTGCTCAGTTCTTTCTCCGGGTACGGATAAGACAAACTGTGGCAGACCGTGTGATGACCACGTGGTGCAGCTACGGGATCGAATTGCTGTCGATCATTTGTTGACCGCTGATGTTGGTTGTCGCAATACGCTTTTCAATGCTGTGCCACAAAGTGGGGCAGAAGTGGTGACACAACTCATCAATAAAGGAGTGAAGCACCTGCGAATTGAAATGCTGAATCAAAGTCAAGAAGAAATGGCAGGTATTCTTGAAGCATACAGGAAACTTCTGAGCGGCCAAATTAATGGACGGGAAGTATGGGCGAAACTGAAAGCAGCAAATCGTATTGGGGTTACTCGCGGAACACTAGAGGAGCGACGGAATCCACTCGCTATTCTTTAGGAGCACTCTGCTTCCAAGCCTGACGACGATAGTGCGAAGGAGCGAGGCCAGTATGTTTTCGAAAGGCGCGAGTAAAATGACTCTGGTCAAAAAAACCACAATCTGAAGCGATCTGTCCAACTGGTTCGTTTGAATTAATGAGTTGGCGGCGAGCAAGTTGAAGACGAAGACGCATGATATATTCACCCGGACTCATCCGGAATAATTTTCGAAAGTCCCGTTGAAGTTGGCTTGTAGAAAGATCAGACTGCTTTGCCATTTCAGGTATGCTGACGTTGTGACAGCAATTCTTTAAAGCGTACTCAAGTGATGGAGTCAGACGCTGGTAGTCGTTAGGAGCGTCACCTGGCTGATCAATCTGCCTCATAACACCAGCCAAGCCAACGATTTTGTTTTGATCGTCTGAGAGAGGCAATTTAGTGATAAGGTACCACCGCGGCATCCCAGAGTGATGCGTGACCAATTCAGACTGATCGTAGACTGGAACCCCGGATTCCATGACACGATTATCCTCTGCAAAATATTCAGCAGCGAGAGCGGGTGGATGAAAATCAAAATCCTGCTTTCCAATCATGTCAGATGGATCGGAATATCCATGAATGCGCAGAAAGCAGTCGTTGACGTGCACGAACAGACTCTGCCGATCTTTTACAAAAAAGGACACATCAGGGATTGCAGTGAAAAGTCCAGAAACCTGAGTTATGCTTATGGAATTTTTCATTTTTGTACTATTTCGACATAGAATTGAAAGGTGGAGACCTAATGCATGATACTGCTGTGCGCTAAAAATACAAAAGCAACCGGTGTTTCACTAAGTACTGGTTGCTTTTTTTTTACCAAATTTATGTTCATGAAAATGGGTGGCTATCCAAAAACTGCGGGAAACAGGAGGGCGGCAACCAAAAGGTGTGGATAAGAGCGTGTCGTACTGCCGGGAGTGACAGAAGCAATGCCAGTGTGTCGCGATGACTCCTACACGCAGAAATGTGAGTTTCACGTTATCATGCGGACAGCAAATTGTTTTTTGAGAACGTTGGTGTGGGTACAACAGTGAGGACACGCCGCGTGATTTTCCCCGAGGGAGTAAGGAATGTCAGAAGATTCACTCGAGAATGTTGTCATCATTGGAAGCGGCCCGGCAGGTTGGTGCGCAGCAACATATGCCGCTAGAGCGCAATTGAAGCCTCTTGTTTTTGAGGGGGCTATTACTGAAGAGAATCGTATGGCTGGAACCTTGCCACTTGGTCAGTTGGCACTGACAAGTGAAGTGGAGAACTATGCAGGATTTCCTGCAGGTGATCTTGCAGCATTTCTTGATTCAGCACTCCCTGAAGATCGACGAATGATGATGGCTCCGCACGCTGGTGAAGGCGTGACGGGCCCAGAGTTAATGGAACTCATGCGGCAGCAGGCAGTAAACTTTGGCACACGTGTCATTACGGACGACATTCAGAAGGTTGATTTTTCAAAAAGGCCATTTACCCTGACGCGAGCAGGTGGTGGTGAAATACGAGCACGAAGCGTAATTGTTGCAACGGGTGCAAGTGCCAATTGGCTTGGACTGGAGAGTGAAGAGCGCTTTAAAAATCGAGGAGTCAGCGCTTGTGCAGTCTGTGATGGAGCGCTTCCGAGATTTCGAGATAAAGAACTTGTTGTAGTCGGTGGTGGAGATTCAGCCGTAGAAGAGGCTACGTATCTCACGAAGTTTGCGAGTCGAGTTCATCTTATTCACCGTAGGGATGAATTGCGAGCAAGCAAAATCATGGCAAAACGTGCGTACGATAGTGAGAAAATTGAGATCCACTATCATTCAAAGCTCGTTGAAGTCCTTGGTGATGATACCGATGGTGTAACCGGTGTCCGGTTGCAAAGTACAACGGAATCGGGTGAAGAAACCATAGTAACCGCAGCCGGCGTATTTCTGGCAATTGGTCATACACCGAATACGGCATTTCTGGATGGGCAATTGGAATTGAATCCCAAGAAATATGTTGTTTGGCAAAACCACTTCCGTACATCGACGAATGTTGAGGGTGTCTTTGCAGCTGGTGATGTAGCTGATGACTATTATCGTCAGGCTATTTCGGCTGCCGGTACAGGGTGTATGGCGGCTCTTGATGCCGAGCGGTGGCTGGCCGAAAACGAATAGGGCATCTGGCCTACCGGGGCTAAGAAGTCGAATTGGAAAGCCCAGGACTGTCGGAATGATTCTCGAGGGAGTTGGATTAGAAAGAGTCAGGCTCATAAAAAAGAAAAACCCGGCCGGATGGTATCCGGCCGGGTCGATGTGGCATAGTCACTGAACTATCGGGGAATAGCTCAGAAGTCACGCTGATTTAGATTCCACAAGATGGCTCACAACCACAGGTTGGCTCACATCCGCAGGTTGGCTCGCAACCACAAGCTGGCTCACAAGCTGGCTCGCAACCACAGGTTGGCTCACAACCACAGGTTGGCTCACATCCGCAAGCTGGCTCGCATCCACAAGCTGGCTCACAGCAGCGACGTTGTGCTCGTCGGGCCATCTTTGCTTCGTGAAGCTTTGCAAACCAAGCACGAATCTTGCCGCACTTCTTCTGTTCGCAGCAACCGGAGTCACAGCAAGCAGGTTCACATCCACAGCTTGGCTCGCAACCGCAAGCAGGCTCACATGCAGCTTCGCAGCCACAAGTAGGCTCGCACCCACAAGTAGGCTCGACACCACAAGTAGGCTCGCAACCGCAAGCTGGTTCGCAGCAGCCAGCATCAGCTCGGTGGTGATTACCGAAAAGACCAGCTTCAGCAAAGGTACCTAAACACAATAAAAGTGCGGCCGATAGACCGCCTAAGTAAAACGCACGACTCATGGGTGAGCCTCCTTGACACTTGAATAGGGTGAAAAACCGCCGAATCTCTTGATCGACAGTGAAGCGACGGAGGCGCCCGTAGCTTCCCTCAAAAATTGCACACAGAAACCCGATGTCAAACTTTTCCGGGGGGTTTTTTTAAAAAATAAATCTGGTAGCAGCGTTTTGGGCTTTTACAAAGCTGAAAGCATGGCCTTTGGCCAGTATCTTGCTTGGGGTGTATCTCGCTCTCAGGAGGCACTTTGCCCCCGAAACAGTGAGCAGGCTGGCCCCTGTAACGTGGTAGAGATGCGTCCTACTCCCTTTTTGATTGCTAGTTCAGCATTTCACGAAAGCGGAGGAAAAGAGGCGATGAATCGTGAGGCCCTGCTGCAGCCTCTGGATGGTACTGGACGCTTGCAGCAGCCTCTGTCTTATGACGGATGCCTTCAATTGTGCCATCATTGAGGTTCCTGTGCGTGACCTCAAGTGTTGGTGGGAGAGTTTCTTCCTCGACGGCAAATCCATGATTTTGTGATGTGATTTCAACACGGCCAGTGTCAAGATCAAGAACAGGTTGATTGGCTCCACGATGACCAAACTTGAGTTTAAATGTTTTTGCACCACATGCCTGAGCCAACAATTGATGTCCTAGGCAGATCCCAAAGATTGGCACTTTGCCAACTAAATCTCGGACTGTCGACACCCCGTAATCAACCACCTCAGGATCGCCCGGCCCGTTACTCAGGAAAACACCATCGGGCTTCAGGTGAAGCACCTCATTCGCTGTCGCATTGCCCGGCAGGACAGTAACCTTACAGCCTTGTGAAACAAGGTGCCTTGCGATATTCCATTTCATACCGTAATCAAGTGCGACAACATGCTTTTCACCGGTATGCTGAGGTGCGGGTAAAAATTCTCCACCCTCCGTTGGCTGGCGAAGTGGTGTTCCATCAGAAGCGAGTGGTTCATCCCATTGACTGATTTCAGAAGGCATAACTTCTTGGACAAGATCTCGACCAACGAGTTTCGGTGCTTCCCTGGCCATTTGTACGAGCTTTTCTTCATGAAGAATTTCACTTGAAACGACGCCAGTCATTGCTCCTTGAATTCGGATTTGTCGAACAAGAGCTCGTGTATCGATGCCGCTTATGCCCACGACGCCAGCTGCCTTCAAATAATCATCAAGCGTGCCAGTTGCGGTAAAGTTACTTGCCACTCGGCTGGCTTCCCTGACCACGAAACCGGCCATCTGGAGATGACTGCTCTCTACGTCTTGAGGGTTGATTCCATAGTTGCCGATCTGCGGGGCAGTCATGGTAAGAATCTGTCCGCGATAGCTTGGGTCAGTAAGAATTTCCTGATACCCGGTCATTGAGGTATTGAAACAGACCTCCCCAGTCACCGTTCCCCGATGACCAAATGCCTCACCCAAAAAAAATGTGCCGTCTTCGAGTGCAAGGGCTGCTTGTGCCACACCAAAACTCCTTTTTGATTCGGATTGTCGAACTGTGGAAACCTTGAAGGTGGTTACGCCGCTCCTGATCATAGCAGCACAAACAGCCGCGAAAACCAGTGTGGTTCGTCTGCCGCAAAACACACAATTTCTCAGCCTCAGTTATGCTTTCCGACGCACCAAAACGGTGGATGGAAGAAGAAATGGCCTTTTGGAGAAAACCGAATGCTGGCGTTGAGTCGAGACAAAGTGCGCGAGGTTGACCGAGTGGCAATGGATGAATATTCCATCCCAGGGATCGTTCTCATGGAAAATGCTGGCCGTAATGCGAGTGAAGCCATCGTACGTCTATTTGGTTCAATTTCTGACCAAGACGTGGTCGTGGTGGTGGGCCACGGAAATAATGGTGGAGATGGGTTAGTCATTGCACGGTATCTGGAACTTGCTGGAGCAAAAGTTCGGGTCGTACTCGCCGCATCCTCACAGCGATTCAGAGGAGATTCATTGACGAATCTCGATATCATCAATCGATCAGGAATAGACCAGGTATGCCTCGCAGGGGCTGCAGCAGAGCGGTGGCAGAACGCATTGTCATCGGCGACATGTGTAATTGATGCGATTCTTGGAACGGGTGCGACGGGTGCTGCAAAAGGTGATACAGAAGTAGCAATCGAATCGATTCTTAGGCGAATGGAAACCAATCCTCGACCCAAGATTATCTCCATTGATGTACCATCAGGTTTTGATTGTGATCGTGGAGCACCATGCGGCCCGTGTGTTTGTGCTGATGAGACACTGACCTTTGTTGCATCGAAGGAGGGTTTTAAGACGAGTGATGCAGAGCACTATACAGGTAGGATTCACGTTCTAGATATTGGCGTACCACAAGTTGTACGCAATCGGTTTGGCTTGTGAACTGCTGCAGGTAAAGACTCAGAATAATGTTAGTTCATGAGTTTTAACGGGGACGTCTCGGGTGCGCGCCGTGCCTTCTTTCTTTGAGCAAAACAGGAGTTCCACGAAAACCTCGGGGAATAACCGGCCACGAGTCGGTGAAAAAATAGGCATATGTTCCTTCAGGGAATTCAGGAGTGACGCAGAATCTTCCATTGCACTCATCGAGATCACCAGTGCCTAGGGCATATTCATAATCTTGGATAAAGGCTCCGTCATATCGACCACCTGGCCCGGCACTGCCGCTTGGTCGTTGCCCTTGTTTTAATCGGAAACTTGTTGTGAGCTTCACAACACTGCTTTTTGGGTCATCTGCTTGTTGGTAACCAAATGCGTAATACACAGGAAATCCATCTGCTGCCCAGCCAATGAGTGGTGAATGTGTGTTGTCGTCAATCTCGCCTGCAGTGAAACCAAGTTCTTCGAGAAGACCGGTAGGAAGGCCATGGTAATGATATATGCCGCCGGGCTGAACATGAGCATGATTGGCATCGAGTCCGAGACCAACAGCTCCTCCGAGTGCCTCGTAGTTCCAGTCAGCGGTTCGATCACCCATCCAGAACTCTGCCGTTCCTGGCTCAAAAAGTACGCCGTTTACGCCAACACCAAAGGGCATATTCGGCGGACCGTGGTTTGTGCTTTGGTGGAGTGGGGTTACTGTATCGTTTGGGATTGGTTGCAGAGGAATTTTAATTGTCCAATTCTGTGCAGCAATAGCGTTTGGATTGCCCCTGTTTGGAAATCTTCCGACGGTGTGTTTTGGAATGTCATTTGACTCGATAACTCGAAAGCCATCTGTTTCAGTTACTTGAACACGGTTTGTTGTGGGGGGGATTTTGTTTGCTGGAACGAGTTCCAAGGCCTTTGCCTCGGAAACTTTATGTTTCCGCATACGGGGAGGGCCTTGGGCAAAGAGGACTATCGAAAAAGTTGTCGCAACAAGAGTAAGAGCACCGGCACGAAGCAGATGCCTTGGTGCCTTTCCATTTTTCTGGTTCATCGAATTCTCCAGTTGATTTTTAATCACGACCCTTTGGTCTGTCCATTTCCCGTAACGACATATTTGTATGTGGTCAATTCCCTTGGGCCACATGGGCCACGCGCATGGAGTTTGTCTGTTGAAATTCCAATCTCTGCACCAAGCCCAAGTTCGCCGCCATCATTGAAGCGAGTGCTTGCATTGACGAGTACCACTGCGGTATCAACCCGAGCTGCAAATCTTTTAGCAGCAGATTCCTCCGAAGTTACTATTGCGTCAGTATGTCGAGAACCAAACCGGTTGATGTGCTCAATGGCATCATCAATTGAACGGACAACACCTATGGAAAGTTTCGGGCCAAGAAATTCCGTTGCGAAATCTGATTCAGTTGCCTCCCCTATCCCAGGAAGAATCTGGCAGGTCGCTTCGTCGCCAAGTATTTCAACGGTCCTTGATCGAAGTTGTTCGGCTATACGAGGAAGATATTCTTGTGCGATATCTCTATGAACCAGAAGTGATTCTGCTGCATTACAGACACCCATGCGTTGGCATTTGGCATCAATTAAAATTCTTTCAGCCATATCAAGCTCGGCAGATTTGTCGACGTACACATGGCAGTTTCCACTGAAATGTTTGAGGACTGGCATGCGTGCTTCAGCACAGACTCGTCGTATGAGGCTTTCGCCACCACGTGGAATCGCAAGATCGATCAGGTTGTCGAACTGGAGAAAAGCACCAACAGCCTCACGATCTGCAATATCGACGAGTTGAACACAATCAGTTGGGAGGCCACTGGCAGTGATCGCCTGACGAATGCTTTCAACAATTCTTTTGCTTGAGTAAGCTGCTTCCTTTCCTCCTCGCAAAATCACAGCGTTTCCTGAAGCGAGCGCAACTGCAGCGGCGTCCGCAGTGACGTTTGGCCGCGACTCGTAAATGAAAAATATGACACCAAGAGGGACACGCACCTTACGAACTTGAAGCCCATTGGGTTGTGTTGATATTTCAATCAGTTCGCCGACCGGATCCGGCAATTCGGCTACTGCTTCAACTCCAGCGGCAATACCTTCAATTCGCTCGCTGTCGAGGCGGAGTCTGTCTGTGGCAGCTTCCGTGAGGCCAAAGCCAGGTGCTGCGGCGAGATCCCGAAGGTTCGCCTTCAAGATGTCGGCTTCATCTTTCCGGATTATATCTGCAGCCACCCGAAGGCATGCCGCCCGTTGTTCTCCTGGGACTGTCGCAAGCTGTATCGCAGCTGCACGGCTCTTTTCAGCCGTATGACGGCAAAGATCGCTGAGCTCCTTATTTGAGGCTGTTGAACTGTCAGGCATGAGTCGGCTCTTTAGTAGGAAAAACGAAGATTGTACGCAGGTCCGAATAGTTTTCCTGTAATGGTACGCTACCAAATACCATTGTCTCGGTCAGCACGCACAGGCAAAAACCATTGTAGGTCGAATTACACCTGTCTGGGGAGTTTGTTTATGGTTACTCAGAGTCGTCGATCTTTTATGACATCAGCTGCTGCAGGGATTGTTGGAATTCCACTCATTCATGCCGCTGCACCGGCACCCCCCAAATTCAGTCTTGGAATCCAAGCATTTTCGTTAAGAAAGTATTCGCTCGATGACGCTCTGCGTCATACAAAAGAGTTGGGTTTTGATGCGATTGAGTTCTATCCGAAAATGTTTCCGGTTACGAACGACCTGTCGCTAATCAAGACAGTGCTGCAGAAAGTCAGAGATCAGGGTCTGACGATTTCTGCCCATGGAGTCAATAAATTCACTGCAGACAGTGAAGCCAATAGAAAAGTATTTTCCTTTGCAAAACAGGCTGGAATAAAAACTCTGACAGCTGATCCATCAGCTGATTCATTTGATAATCTCGAGGAGCTCGTTCAGGAATTTGATATTCGTGTCGCTATCCATAATCACGGGCCTGGTCATCGCTACAGTAAAGTTCTTGACGTTTTGCAAGCTATTGAAAACCGGGATCAACGCATCGGGGCTTGTGCCGATCTTGGGCACTATATTCGTTCAGCTGAACGGCCGGTCGAAGTTATACGGCTTCTGAAAGGCAGGCTGTACGGTATCCACCTCAAAGACGTTGCTGAAATGCAAAAAAAGACAGAGGGAGTGATCCTTGGCCAAGGCCATCTTGACGTACCAGCTGTATTTGCGGCGCTTGATCAGGTTGGGTTTCCAGAAGATGGTGCCCTCTCTCTGGAATATGAGAAAAACCCAGACAGTCCTTTGAATGATATTCGGCAGTGTGTTGCTATTGCCCGCAATGCAATGGCTTCATGACGGCTATACGCTTGTCCGGCTTGATGCGTAGGCAGTGAGAGTAAGTCGCACGGTTGCCACATCATGCACTCGCAAGATATGGATGCCCTGGTCAGCTAGGCTACAGGCTGCCGCAGCTGTTGCGATATCACGTTCGTGTAACGAGGGTTCCCTGTGGAGTGTTTGTTTTACTAATTTGCCAAGAAACCCTTTACGGGAATGACCAATTAAAATGGGGCATCCAAGATCAAGAAATTTGGATGCATATTTCATCAGTTCAATATTATGACTGTGCGTTTTTCCAAAGCCAATGCCGGGATCAAGGCAGATTTTTTCGGGGGCAATGCCAGCCGTAGCGAACGTATTCTTTTGATCCTCTAGATATGCATAAACTTCTGCCACAACGTTTTCATATGTTGGGTTTATCTGCATGGTCTTTGGAGTGCCTTGCATATGCATGGCACAAATTCCAGCACCAGTCTCACGAGCGATTCTGATCATCTCTGGGTCGCCCTCAAGGCCTGTGACATCATTAATTATTTCAGCGCCGTTCTCTAGCGCATTTTTGGCCACAGAAGCCTTGGACGTATCGATGGATAGTGGGCAGTCTGATTCACGTGAGAGAATCCGGACCACTTCTCCGACTCGACGCCATTCCTCTTTTGCGTCGACTGGGTCTGAGAAAGGACGTGTGCTCTCCCCACCGATATCAAGGATGTCAGCACCAGCTTCAATGAGGGACAGTCCATGTGCTACTGCACTTTCAATCTGTACCCACTGGCCGCCGTCAGAGAAGCTATCGGGTGTCGTATTGACGATCCCCATCAAGAGCGGCAATTCATCGGATCTGGGTAGACGCACATTTCGTGTGCGGAGTTGCCACTCAGCAGGATCATTACCATGTGGCTTCATTACCACGGCTCTTCCATGAGTCCAACAATTTGCTGTGACATTTTCACGATGCCCTCTTGTTGGGTACTGACTACGGATCGACCGTATTCTGGAACGAGTGCAGCCGCCTGTCCAACATCGACACTTGCAGCAGGCACAGGGATGGAACCTGAAGCCAGAACAGCCCCGCCGCGGTCAGCCCAGGTGACAAGCACTTGCAGATTCATCTCAACCATTCTGGATTGGTCTGTTGGACTTTCGACCATCATGCGCTTGGTGTCTGCAACAATTCGACCAGTTAAAATGCTGTCGGCACCAGCACTATCAACAACCTTGAATGGGGTCCTCTTCTCAATTTCCTTACAGACGGACTCAGTTAAACGCTCGCCTATATCCAGAGCAGGCGTCATACGAAAGCTGTCACATTGAAAAAGTGGTACATAGATCGTGCGAACATTTGTTGCATAGAGTGTGCTATTCCCAAACTGATATGCAGCACACCCCACGACCCCAGGTAGGAAGCAAGTAAGTCCGTACAAAATCTTACGGCGGTTGATTGATGGGACCATTGTGAGCCTCACCTCAGTGGCTGGCTTTCACCAGTGCTATCCTGGCTGGCAATAACGGCGTCGGCTTCAGCCATAGCGTCAAGTTCAGCCTCTTTCAGAGAATCTGGATTGAGGAAAGCGGTAAGAGTCGGAAAGGGGTTGTCATTGATATCATCAAGCCCTGCG
Organism: Pirellulales bacterium; assembly: GCA_016776925.1. Lineage (GTDB taxonomy): Bacteria > Planctomycetota > Planctomycetia > Pirellulales > UBA1268 > UBA1268. The sequence goes on from JADHSL010000024.1 coordinate 16,253, forward strand.
ATGCCTTCGAGCTGTTTTCGTGCGCGTTGAGCAAGCATTGTTTTTGGATAGTCTTCAGCAATGAGCGCATAGTAGATTCGAGCAGAAGTATAGTGTTTTCCTTTTGCATAAAACTCAGCTCTCTTCCAGTGACGGAGGGCCTGCTGAGCTGCAATTTCAGCACGCGTTCGAACAACTCGTTCCTCTTCGTCGCTGCCTAATTGATTTGGAAATTGGACGAGAATCTGGTCTGCTAAAATCTCAGCTTCATCGAGCATACCTCCCTCGTATGCTGGCCCCTGATATGCCCGAAGTTTTGCTTGCAGTGCAAACAGATGGGCCGGCATTAGAAACTCGCTGTCTGGGTACTCTGCTCGTAAGACTGAATAAAAGTAATCAGCATCAAGCCATTCTTTCTCAAGGAAATGAGCGTTTGCTTGTGCCATCAGGCTATCGTCGGCTAGTGATCCACGGGGATCATTCAGTTGAACATGTTCATATGCTTTGAGAGCTCGTCCTCGTGTGTCAAACAGAGGGCGACTTCGGTTAATCAGATTCGGTATCAAGAGTGGCACATGCTTCTTTTCATCAAGTGCCAGCCAATACTGCGCAATAACAAACTGTCGTTTTGCTATCCGATCAAGGTACCGAGTGTTTGGGTACTTCTTAACAAGTGAATCATATTGATCCTCAGCCTTTGGATACTGGTCAGTAAAGAAAAGACATTCACCAATCTGCCACATAGCATCCTCTTCGATGGCAGAATCCGGCCATCGGTCGATCACACGATAGTACTGCTTCAGAGCAGATTTGTATTCTTTCTGAACAAACAGGTCATCACCCTCGGCGAGAGCATCGTTTGCTACGGACTCATTTGGGCCACGACCAACCATTTTCTTGAAACGTCTGTTTATGGTTTCACCCTTCAATGCATTCCAACCAAAATCTTCATCACTTGGTGTGAATTCTGATGAAATGACGGAAGATGATTCATCATCAACATCTGATTTATCTTGTCCTGCGGTCGTATCACTCCATGGCCATGTTGGCTTCGAGAGCGTAGCGCATCCACTTGCAAGGAGCGTGACAAAGAACCCAATGAACAATGGGAAAACTATTGGCCATATTCTCAGGTTGTTTGAATGGTTCATCGGAGTTTCTCGCGTGACGAGGGAAAGGTTGTCGCAAGCCAATGACTGGTTTTCAGTCGATATCCAAGAATATTGGCAAAAAATGTATTCATGATGGCACGAATCTCTCCGAAGGGAGGTTCTGGTTGTGATTGACACTCGCTCTGGTCGAAGGAATCTGCAAGCTGCCGCAAAGAAATAATTGCTTCACTCGAGATTGAAACAACGGATCTTTTTCCTCGTCGGCATCGTGGGCAGAGTCCTCCCCCAGCGAGCATGCTGAACGATATTCTTCGGCCTTCCAGTGGTCGTTGACATTCAGCACAGCAATGGAGCGATGGCAACTGCCCAAGTTGATGGAGGATGCCCAGTTCTGTGTGAATAACAAGAGCGGAAATAGTTCTGGAGTTGATCGCAGACTGCTGCTCAGATCTCTGTCCAGGTCTCGGTGCAGAGAGGAATTGGATCGCTCGTGTGGCGAGATCAAAAAGTTCAGGTTGTGGGTCTGCATCAACGGTGACTGAATCCAGAAGTTCGGCTATGTAGAGTCCGGCAGCAAATGATGCTTCATAACGACCGATTCGAAATCGATGTTCGAGGAATGCCTCTGTGAATAGATCAAGATTGCCAGACGAACGATGAAGAACGAGTACCTGACAGATGGAAAGGAGGTCAAGGGCGGCGTCAAATTTACTCTTTGGTCGCCATGCTCCCTTTGCCAACCCCCGCACCTTACCGACTTCACGAGTCAGCAAGGTGATAATCGCGCTCGTTTCGCCAAATGGCAGGGCCCGCAGGACTAGAGCCTGAGCCTTTTCGGCACTCATGGTGAATCAGGTGTTTGGGGTAATCTTGAAACGCGGAGTCGATCAATGCGACGACTTGAACTTTCCAATACCTCGAGCGATACGCCGTCGGCAACAATGGTTTCTCCCTCGGACGGTATCCGTCCAAAAATATGGAAGGCGAAGCCCCCAACCGTATCGTAATCAGCTTCTTCTGGTAATGAAAAATGCATTCGCTGATTTAAGTCATCAATAGGAACGTTGGCCAATGTTTCACACGTATCGTTGGACTGCACAAGGATGCCATCAGTCAGTGTTTCATCATGCTCATCTGTGATCTCTCCAACGATTTCTTCAAGAGCATCCTCTATTGTCACGATGCCGCAAACACCACCAAATTCATCGGTAACAATTGCCATATGTGATTTACCGCGCTGCAGGTCGCGGAGCAATGACTGAACGCTCATAGACTCGGGGATAAAGTAGGGTGGCCGAAGAAGATCACGAAGATTTGGTTCGGCTTGCCGAGCCTCACTTGGAGAATCTTGGTGTTGAGCCAGTTCGGCCAAGATTTCACGTAGGTAGAGAACCCCAATGATATCGTCTGGTGAAGACTTCCAGACTGGAAGTCGTGAATATCCGCTTTCCACTGCAGCCTCAACCGAATCTTTCCACGTTGAGTTTACAGAGATGCCGATCACCTGAGTCCGAGGAGTCATGATCTCCGAGACCTGAGCGTCTTCGAGTTCCATGACTCCTTCGATCATTTCCCGTGCCTCTTCATCAAGATGTCCTTCACGATGAGCCTCATCCATAGCGAGTCGAATTTCATCCTGTGACTCATCAGCGGTAGCACGGTTCTTGCTTCGATAGAGTACCCATTGGATCGCCTCAATGCATTTGGTGATGCCTTTCGAAACAGGAGCGACAAGAAGGATGAGTGGCCGCCACAACCACCATGTTGTCACAACGATCCAAACGCCAGCAAATCGTGTGAGTGTCATTGGTATGATGACTAGCATGATCCAGCAAAGACCTGCCCAGAGCCCAGCAGAAAAATTGGTCGTGAGTATTTTTGATATCAAAAAAGTTGATGCAACTCCTGCAAGCACCACAACAGTGGCAGCAAAAAACGCAATTCCTTCACTTGCTCGTACGAGTTCGTCATAGACATCAGGAAGCCCTTTTTGGCGGCAGATGTCCTGAAGTTGATGTCGTTTTGCTCCCCGAATGGCACGGGACTGTAGGGCAGCGAGGCTTGCGATAGCTAATAAAAAGATTGCAGTTTGCATGAGCGTATTTCAGGACAATAAGAAAGGTTAGCGTTGGTGGCAAGTGGTTTTGGGACGCCTTCTTGGTGGAGCCGGGAGCCCAATTGCCTTCATTACCGAGCGCTCTTTCCTTCGCATAGAGATCCTTTCTGAAGGTGTCTGGTCGTCATAGCCGACGAGATGAAGCAAGCCATGGATGAGGTAGTAGCTTAATTCATGTTCTGGACTCCAGGAGTAGACACGAGCCTCTCGTGCAGCTGTCTCAGCACTTGCGATGATCTCGCCATGAATTCCATGCCGTTTTCCATGGTGGGAGGGTTGTGCATATTCGGGGCTTGAGAGATTAAATGAAAGGACATCTGTCGGGCCCGGAATGCCTAGCCATGTTTCATGAAGATCGGCTATCGCTTTGTCATTTACAATTGCCAGACTGATATCAGAATCAGTCATTTCAACGGCATTCATGGCAGCCATGAAAAGACGTTTCAGGGTCTTTGAACAAACTGCCATTATCCGTTGACGGTTGCTCAGAACAACTGTGTTGTCGCCAGAGGTGACGTGTCGTGCCGATAGGCGTGTTGTGGAGCGGCGGTGTGAGGAGGCCACTAGGCTGTCCTCTGGTCCGGATACTTCACTCGACCGTGATACACAGCTGTGAGACTTTTTACGAGGCTTTGCTCGATAATTCGTAATTCTTCAAGCGTTATTCCACAATCCTCAAATTGGCCATCAAGAAGTCGTTTCATCGCGAGGTCATGCACGAGGCTTGAAATCCTCGCAGGGGTCGGTTCTGTGAGTGAACGACTGGCACTCTCTACGGCATCAGAAAGCATCAAGACGGCAGATTCACGAGTGCTTGGACGAGGTCCTGGATACCGGAAGGTCTGCTCGTCAACACCGCCCCCGTTCGGGTCGGTTTGTGATTTCTCAGCAGCACGTCGGTAGAAGTACTCAACAAGTGTTGTGCCGTGATGTTCGAGCAGAAGATCAACAATAGGTTGAGGAAGGTTGTACTGACGTGCTAACTCGGCCCCCTCTTTGACGTGTGCAATGATAATGAGGCTGCTCATTGCGGGCACAAGCGTCTCGTGTCTGTTTTCCTGTCTGTTTTGATTCTCGACATAATAAGCCGGCTTGAGCATCTTTCCGACATCATGGAAATACGCCCCAACTCGCACAAGGAGCCCACGTGCGCCGATTGCATCAGCCGCAGCCTCTCCGATGCTGGCGACATTAATGGAATGGTTGTATGTGCCTGGTGCTCGTCGAACAAGCTCTTGAAGAAGTGGATGCGCAACATCACCAATCTCAAGCAGGCTTAGGTCAGTGAGTACGCCGAATGTTTTTTCTACGAACGGCAGTAAGCCCGTCATCAGAAAACCTGCCAAGAGTGTCCATACGCCAGTCCGTGCCGCTTCGAAAAGGAGGTAGAAGTCGAGCGGATGTTCTTCAAGGAGATTGGCACCAATTTGGGTTGTCATGGCAACGGCTCCCGCCCATAAGCCAACGTAGATCAACTTGCTACGACTCCTGATTCGCCCCATCCAGAAAATCGTTGCCGCAGCTGCTGCAGTGAGCGTTATGTAATCGGCAAGGCCCTGCCCTAATCCCACAACAAGAACAAGGGCTACCTCGGCAACAAGTAGTAATGCAAGATCTTCGTCATATGCGATTGCGACAGTCATTGCAAAAACAAGTAGAGGCAAGATTTCAGCGTGCCATGAATCACCGGAGGCAAACACACAAGCGGCCATCGTTGCCACAACTAGAACAAGCAGGGTTGCTATATGACCGAGATCGACCATGACATCACGGTGATGGAGGTGGAGGTAAAATCCAGCAAGTGTGAACATTGCCACGAACAAGCCAAACAGTGAAGCTGCTCGGCCAAAACTTTCCCCAGCTGGTTGTTGCCTTAAAGATTCTTCATGTTCAAGTTTCAAAAGCGCAAGTTGCTCACTCGTGATCTCAACCCCAGCAGGAGAGAGCAGGTCACCTGCTGCATAACGAATGAATTGTTCAGGCGTTTCTTCAACTGCTTCATTCTTGGCTTTTGCCGTCGCTTCACTGTCAACTTCGAGTGATCCTGTTAGCCGTGGATCAATCCACATGAATACGCGGTCCGTTAATGGACCGGGGCCCAATTCGTCGGTGAGTCTCGCCTTGAAGCGTATCTTAGCCTCGCTGAGGAGCACTTCGGCAACCTGAACACGTATCATCTCCGTAATGTTACCGAGTGGGTGGACGTCAATTTCGGTTTGGCTGCCCTCATCGATGTCATGCTGAATCTTTTCAAGAACACCCTGGGATTCCAGCGGTGCAAATGCACGATCAATGGCTTTATTGAACTCGAGAATCTTTTCCTTGGTGCCAACCGGATTTCGGAAGGCTGTGAATGCTTGTTCTGCCTGTAGTTTCTCTCGTGAGAATTCTGTGACCGTTGGGTTTCCTCTTGCAGTTTGATCCTTTGTGGCTGTTTCTGAATCTGCTGTTGGCTGTGCTTGTGCTCGTATTACATCATCAGCGAATCCAATATCTCGGTTTGATGGAGTGCTCTCTTTGTTGCCATGAGGTTTCTGCTCCCCGCTCGCTTTTGATGACCCCAATATGTTCGGCCCTAAAGATGGGGGCAGACTCTTATTTAATGGTTCGTCTTGCGTTGAGAAATCGGGCGGCTCAGGAGCGATTGGTAGCTCAGTAGGTTTTACGACGGTTCCTGGAGCGGGTACCGGAATCCTTTCTAGAACAGTCGCTGTTTCTGGAGCGAACTCAAGCCATGCAGCACGCGAAACGCCAGCCAAGGTTTCTGCCGCTGCAATTTCAGCAACCCGATTTTTGAGTCCGTCACGAATACGAACCAACGGCGATCGGTCCTGAATGTAAACGACCCGGACCTGTGATGTTGCTCGTTGCTGTGCTGCACGAGTTCGTGCGAGATCGGGCTTCTCAAATGCAACTCGGGAAACAACACCTCGAGGAGCAACAGAGCCGAGTCTGAATGCGAATGGTTGAGACCATCCACGAAGAAGAACGAGAAGACAAAAAGCTGCTAGAAGACAGAGGCCGAGCCGCACGAGTACTTCTGACCGTGAAATAGTTTCGAGGAGTCTGCCCCAGAAACTTTGCGGACCTTCCATTGAGGAGGCTCGGCGAATGCGGCGGCGAAATGACGACGGGGCGATACTCATCGTAAACTGTTGTAAGTCTCTCGTTTTTGGAAAGAGAATTGAAGTAGGTAATTATTCCTCGTAAGCATCGACAATGCGCTGAACGAGAGGATGCCGGACGATATCACTGCCTCCAAGGCTAATTTTGTGGCAGCCCGAAACCGTGCCAAGCCGTTCCATTGCGTCAATAAGACCACTTTTTCGGTTTGGAGGAAGGTCGATTTGTGTCGTGTCCCCCGAAATCACCATTTTTGAGCCAACGCCGAGGCGAGTTAAAAACATTTTCATTTGGGCTGCAGTCGTGTTCTGTGCTTCATCCAGAATAATAAAGGCATCGTTCAGCGTTCGACCCCGCATATAGGCAAGAGGAATCATTTCAATGACATCTTGCTCAGTAAGTTTTTTCAATAAGTCAAAGTCCATCATCTCGCGAAGTGCATCAAGGAGTGGTCGCAGGTAGGGATTAATTTTTGCCTGGAGGTCACCCGGCAGAAATCCAAGACTTTCTCCAGCCTCAACAGCTGGCCGCACAAGTACAATTTTTGTGACATGTTCTTGACGCAGAGCGGATACAGCCATGGCGACAGCAAGAAAAGTCTTCCCGCAACCAGCTGGGCCCTCACAAAACACGATATCAGACTGTCGAATAGCACGTACATAATCGGCCTGGCCTGACGACCGAGGAACAATATGTCCTCCAGGTCGATGCACCTCAATCGATTCCTGATGTATGAGTTTTTCGGAAAGGCTGCTGCCGTTGAGTAATCGGTCAACAATTTGTCCTGTGACCGTGCCTTGATCTTGGAGCGACTGATCCAGAGACTCGAAGATCTCTGTAGCTCTATGTACAGCAGCATCCTCTCCTTCGATGTGTATCTCGCCATCTCGGGCTGAAATTCCAACGTCAAGCGCGGCACGTATTTTTCGGAGGTGTTGATCACGAGGTCCGAAAAGTTCTAAAAGCCGCTTTGAGTCGACTACTGCAATCGTTGAGCGAGACATCAAAGTCCATCAACCGAGTGGAGGTTAATGGCCTCGAGGAATAGGTGCGTCCGCCACGTGACAGACTAGCAGGAAACTGACTGGGTCAATTTCTATCTATATACTACTCCGGCAGGTGAGGCGTTCCCAACAGGATCTGTTTTCATGGCGGAATTTGTTGGAAAATACCGCGTTTAACTCGGAAGTATTGTTCTTACCCAGAGGCATTCACCCACAGAAACCATGCAACGGGTGCAGCAAACAGGAGCGAGTCAATCAGGTCGAGTGCTCCCCCCAGGCCACCTAAAGATCTTCCGGAATCTTTTGTTTTGAGTTCGCGTTTAATCAGCGATTCCGCCAGGTCGCCAGCCATACCAGATAGGCCAACACATATTCCGAAGGCAAGCCATCCGCCAAGGGGTTGTACCGGCAGTCCATTCTTGAAAAACAATGAAGACCGCAATAGTAGCCATGCAGTAAAAAGCGAACCAGCGAGTGATGCAAAAGCACCCTCCCACGTTTTACCTGGGCTGATTTTTGGCATCAGCGGAATTCGGCCCAAAGCAGAGCCAATGAGATACGCAAACACATCACCAGCTTTTACGACTGTAATAAGGCTGAGCAATGGAATGATCCCAAGATATTTAGGATCTGTTTGCTCCGGACCCAAGTTGGCAATATCAACAAGCCTTAATCCAACCATGAATGCCATTGGAAGACCTAGATAGGTCAAAATAAAAATGCTCGCTGCTAATCGATCAAGGTCTTGATCATCATTGCGAGCGAGCACAACTTCTTGAATGAAAAGTGATCCAATAGCGACTGCAGCAGCCAGTGCAGCCCAACTGAGAGCAGCTACGGGCGCGGCATCTCCGGTATCAGAGACCATAGCCTGAGTGCCCACGGCAACGGCTAGGAATATCGCAACGACTCCGACACGAAGGATCCCACCTCTGAGTCTGATTCCCCGCTTCATGTAGAGAACAATGAACTCGTTGACACCCCCAACTGCAAGGAGAATTAAAACCGGAAGAAGCCACCAGCCTGGTAAACCGCCAAGAAACCCAATGGAGTCAGCCCAAGTTAATGCAGTCAAGCACGTGATCAGAGTACTCGAGACGAAAAACCGTGAACCAAGTGTTGCGAAGGAGTTTGAGTTTGTGTTCATGATGACGAAAGGCCTCCGAATCGACGCTCCCGCGACCGGAAAGCGGCAAGCGCTTGGTCCAGATGATTCTCCGTGAAATCTGGCCAGAGGTCTGACGTAACCCAGAACTCTGCATAGCTCATCTGCCACAGCAGAAAATTACTCAGTCGCATCTCGCCGGCAGTTCGTATGAGAAGGTCCGGATCCGGCATTCCGTTTGTTTCAAGGTGAGATTCAACACTTTTCTCATCAATTTCATCCGGCTGCAGGCTTCCTGATGCCACTTGACGTGCAAGTGTTTTGGTGGCCTCAACAATTTCAGCCCGCCCTCCATAGTTGACTGCTAAACAAAGTCGCATGCCGGTATTATTGCGACACATATCAACCGTTTCATCGATCGCTGCGAGTGTTCTATTTGGCAGACCAGTTCGGTTTCCTATCATCACGGGCCGAATGTGTTCGCGCATGAGGAGCGAACGTTCTTCAATCATGTACTGTTCGAGAAGGAGCATGAGAAAATCAAGTTCGGCTTTTGGTCGTCGCCAATTCTCACTTGAAAGACAGTACAGAGTGAGCTGCTTGATGTTTCGCCTCGCAGCATGTTCGGTGACCTTGCGAACACTAGTGACGCCCTGCCTGTGGCCCTCGATTCGAGGGAGATTTCGTTTTTTTGCCCAGCGACCGTTGCCATCCATAATAATTGCAACGTGCTGCGGTAAAGATTTATCGCTCGGTTCGGCTTTCTGTTGATCTGCCGTCCGAGTGGGTTGGTTTGTAGATGGGATAGCAACAGGGTTATTCACACCGTCGCTCGTTCCTGTTGGGTGTTTGGAGGGCATTGTGCAGGCTGGGTCATTCCGCTGCGAAAAATGGTTTGCGAGCGATCTGGTCCAACGGAAACGATTGTGACCGGCCGACCGAGAAGTTCTCCAATACGATCGATGTACTGAATAGCATTTTTGGGAAGATCTGCTTCGTTACGAACAGTCGTTAAATCATCGTTCCAACCGGGGAGTGTCTCGTATACTGGTTCCGCGGCCTTCAGGTCATCAATCTGGCTGGGAAACTGATTTACAACGTTTCCATTAATCCGATAACCAGTACAGATTCGGAGTTCATCGAGTTCTGAGAGAACATCGAGTAGCATCACGGCAAATTCATCAGCACCTGAAAGCCGCGCGGAATACCGCGTTGCGACTGCATCAAACCAACCACAGCGGCGGGGTCGTTGAGTTACGGTGCCAAATTCGTTACCGCGTTCCTGGAGGTGTTTGCCGATATTGTTGTCTTGTTCAGTTGGAAGTGGTCCGCCTCCAACTCGTGTGGAATAGGCTTTCAAGACACCGATAGTTCGAGAGATCCACCGACCAGGAACACCTGATCCACTTGAAACACCGACCCCGGAAGAGTTGCTACTCGTCACAAACGGGAACGTGCCGTGGTCAATATCAAGCAATGCACCTTGTGCACCTTCAAAGAGAACTGGTTTACCGCTTTCCACGGAATCCAAAAGATAGTTTGTCGTCTCACCAACGTAGTCACGGAGTCGCTCTGCATATTCCTGATACTGGTTGAATATTGTATCGCCATCAAGTTCAATGGCATCACCACCTGCTGGCCTGCTTGCTTCAAGGAACCGTCGCTTTACTTTGACAATATGATCAAAGGTAGATCGGAAATCTCGGCGGTAGAGGTCTCCGAGTCGAATTGCAAGTGAGCGACCGACTTTATCTCTGTAACAGGGCCCAATACCTCTTCCCGTTGTTCCGATTGATTCACCACCAGAAAGACTGCCATTGAGAATCCCGTCTTCAACGACATGCCATGGGAAAACAACATGAGCTCGATCACTGAGCCGTAGTTTGTCAGCTACTTTGATGCCACGTGACTCAAGCATGTCAATTTCACGTATTGCACTCGCAGGGTCGAGAACAACACCACCAGTTACGACACAGGTCACATTATCTCGAAGGATACCACTCGGAATCAAAGAGAGCTTCCATGTTTCCCCATCCGAGACCACGGTGTGACCAGCATTTGCGCCCCCTTGGTACCGAACAACGACATCATGTTTTTCTGTCAGAATGTCGACAAGTTTGCCTTTGGCTTCATCGCCCCATTGCAAACCGATGACGCAGGTTCCGGGCACGCTGGATTCCCCTCACTTCGAGAATTTCTTTTTAGGTGGCGAACAGAACGCCACATTCATTGGAAATTGAGTCTAAAACTAGGTTTTTTGTGGTCAAGCGGTTGGTGATTAGGCCGCCTTAGTCTCATGGTTTTGCCATCATTCGAGGGGCAGCCCCCTAGAGCAGGCGGTTATGGGATGTAAGATTCCGTGATGCGTGAGATGAAATTATTTCAGGTTCTTACAGAGAGGCATACCAGTGCTCTCAAACAAGAACGTATTCGTTAGATTCTGATTATCCATGGTAAAGCACGGAAACGGTCAGGTTTTTCACGTGACCGATGATGAGAGCGGGTGCACGCTTGCAGCGTATCTAAGGCAGCAAATCAGTGGAACGAGTTGGGCAGTTGCTGAACGGTGGATACGGAATCGGCGCATCACAATTCATGGCAATATTTGCGTGGACGCCGCTCGTCGCCTGAAGACAGGCGAGGTTGTGAAATTCCTTGACGTGCCGGCCGCTGCACCACCCGGGCCGCAAGACGTGCAAATTGTTCACCTCGATGATCACGTTGTTGTTGTTCATAAGCCTGCGGGTATCACAACAACTCGGCATCATGAAGAGGCAGGATGGCCCACACGCCGCCGCCAGTTGCAGCCAACTCTTGATGAACTTCTACCAGCAGTGATAGGGCGTTTCTTAAGGGCTGCAGGCCAAGGTAAATGGAAAAGTGGTTTGAAAAAAGAAAGACTGCATCGCTCCGGTCAAGTGCGAGCGGTTCATCGAATTGACCGTGAAACAAGTGGGCTCCTTGTGTTTGCCCGCACGGTGCCAGCCGGAAGGATTTTGGCAGAGCAGTTCCGACAGCACACGACACAGCGTAAATACCTAGCCATTGCTGTTGGCCGGGTTGGTAAAGGCACCATTATGTCGAGTCTTGTACGGGATCGGGGCGATGGCCGCCGAGGTTCAGCAGATGACGGGAAAGGAAAGCATGCGGTTACTCATGTCCAGCCGTGTGAACATTTTGGTGATGCATATACATTAGTCGAATGTCGTCTGGAGACAGGGAGAACGCATCAAATTCGCATTCATCTCGCTGAAAGTGGGCACGTCATTTGCGGCGAACGGGTCTATTCGGCACCGTTGGGTTCTGAACTGAAAGATCAATCGCTCGCACCGCGGGTGGCATTACATGCTGCTGAATTAGGATTCATACACCCGGTCACCGGTGATGAGATGTTCTTTCACTCTCGGCTCCCCAAAGATCTACAGGAGGTGCTAAAAAGATTGGCAAAAATTCATGGTCAAGAAATCGTAAAGCCTCCACACGAACCACCAGTTTGCTGATTTTGAGCGAATCGGGGAATAATAAGGGTCATGAACAATCCTTCTGGAGATGTGGCGTGAGAATTATTCAAGGGATTCTTGCCTGTGTTGGCAGGCTGATGATTTCTACTATTTTTCTGCTCAGTGCATTGGGAAACAAGATCACAAATTTCAGTAGCGTTGCTGATGTGATGGCGTCAAAAGGTATGCCCCAAGATGAAATTTTAGGAATACCTGCTCATAAGTATTTACTGTGCGGTGCGATAGTATTTTTGATTCTGGGAGGACTTTCGGTTGCTGCGGGGCTGAAAGCTCGCCTTGGTGCTTGCATGCTCCTTCTCTTTCTTATTGGAGCAACCTACTATTTCCATGACTTTTGGAACGCAGAGGCTGATCAACAGCCAGCCGAAATGATTCAATTTCTCAAGAACCTGGCTCTTGGCGGCACGATGCTATTTATCATTGCCAATGGAGCGGGTCCAGGAAGTCTTGACCACCGAAAGAAGTCCAAGATCATGCGTGAAGGCACCAAACCCGGTATCCGAGAGGCGGATAAAAAACAGCTCGGTAATGCGGATGCAGAGCCTTCCGAACTACTCAACAATCTGAAGAATACGACTCCAGAATCTGGCAGTCGATCGACGCAGCTACCCGGCTAGGATTTGAACCTAGACTAAGGGTACCAAAAACCCTTGTGCTACCATTACACCACCGAGTAGTGAAGCATTCTTAGTATAGCGTCTTTTTCTCAATTCTGTTGAAGCCCAATCTGGCGTCAAATTTAAAGTGTTTTTAAAGTGCTTTGACACGCGTACGAAGATTCTTACCAGTTTTGGTACTTTTTCTCGTCCCAAAACTGAAGAAGCAGAGCTGCTTTTTTAAATACTCTGGTCCTCCACAAGGAACAAGTCTAGTCACGATGGTGTGGGGCTATGGTAGATGGGTTCGACAACACGTCGGGGGAATCAGATTGTTGAATCGGTGGGCGATTCAGGATGCTCGTTACGGCAAAAGAAAGTTGTTCGAGCTCTATTGCAAGATCTACGGCTACTTCCTGTACATCAGCTGGAAGAGTGAGTGTTACAGGAGCAAAATTGACAATGCCTTCGATGCCAGCCTTTACAAGATCATTGGCTGCTTCTTGTGCGCGATCTGCTGGGACAACTACCATTCCCAGACGAATCCCCTTTGTTTTGACGGTTTCGGATAATTCGTCGAGGGCTTGAATCCGAATTCCTTGGATGACTTTCCCTATCTTTTTTGAATCTGCGTCAAAGGCCGCTTCGATGGAGAAATTCTGTTGACCAAAACCTTTATATCCAAGAAGTGCAAGACCGAGATTGCCTGCTCCAATCATAACGACAGGCCAGGATTGGTTTGTGCCTAAGATGTCGCGCATGGCGTTGATGAGTTCGTCGCATCGATAGCCAACCCCCGGGTATCCGAATTGCCCAAAGAATCCGAGGTCTTTTCTTACCTGAGCATCACTGAAGCCGAGAAGAGTCCCAAGTTGGCTAGAGGAGATGGTTTCTTTACCAGCAGACTGAAGCCGTTGCAGTTCTCGTAGATAGAGACTGATTCTGCTGACAACAACCTTTGGAACAGTAGCGTCCGAAGGCATTTCGTTCGGGCGTTCATTTATGTCTTCAGTCACCATGAAATTTCTGCCAGACCCCAGAGGAATATTAAAAGACTTTACCTCGAGGGAATGAACTACCGCAAATCCTTCGAGTTCAACATCCGGATGTAACGGTTGTAATGCCATAGTGACAATAGAAAAAATGCACCGATTCCGAAAAGAAATCATCCTGCGTTGAGTTTATGGGCGATCTTTAATGAGTAATCGCTGACGCTTCACTGGCTGTACCAGTCTGCGTCGGCTGAGTATTCAAGAATCGAAGGATTGATTTCTGTTGGAATCGAAGGGTAAGAGAGAGCGTTATGAACAAGATTTTTGTCTGTGCCATGATGTCGGTAGCAATGGTGTTACTCAGTGGAAGCAAAGTTGATGCTGCTTACTGTGGTTTAGCTAACTACCAACACGGAGCCACTAAAGTCTCATCTGTAAGTTTTTCGAGGGCTCGTAAGAACTGCAGCCACTGTGAAGCTCGTGAACCGTCGTGTGCAGCTCCCTCAGGTTGTGGTCCGAGGCTTGTCAAGGATGTTGTCTACGAGAAGAAGCAGTACACCTGCTACAAAACCGTCTGCGAAAAAGTGATAGAGCAAAAGGAAATCAACTGCATTCGCTATGAGAAGGAGCAATGCTTTCGAGACGTGGAATATACGGTGTGCAAGCCTGTGTACGAGACGCGTACACGAACGATTCCATACACAGTGTGCAAGCCTGTGTATGAGACCAGGACGAAAGAGATTCCGTATACGGTGTGCAAGCCTGTGTACGAGACCCGCGAGCAGTGCTACACGGTGTGCAAGCCTGTGTATGAGACAAGGACGAAAGAGATTCCGTATACGGTGTGCAAGCCTGTGTACGAGACCCGCGAGCAGTGCTACACGGTGTGCAAGCCTGTGTATGAGACAAGGA
>JADHSL010000121.1 GCA_016776925.1 Pirellulales bacterium
ATACCCACTACCCCACAGCCGTGAAAAAAGTGGCTGTCCAGGATTTTTGCCGCTGCCTTGGCTCAATAGAACCATATAGGCAGGAAAGTCATCGCTCTCACGTCCGAGCCCGTAACTAAGCCAGGCACCCAGAGAAGCATGCCCCATCTGCTGTGAGCCGGTGTTGATGAACGTCACAGCTGGATCATGATTGATCGCCTCAGTCCATAAAGAACGAACGATTGTAATATCGTCAGCAATCGACTGCGTATGCGGCACAATGTCACTGATCCAGGTGCCGTGTTCACCACAACGTCGACCACCCCACAGCGGCTTGACGACAGGAAAACTTTTCTGCCGCGATGTCATGCCAGTCAATCGCTGCCCACCACGAACAGAGTCAGGAAGATCTGTCCCGTGTAACGAGTCCATGGCTTCGTGATAATCAAACAGATCAACATGGCTTGGGCCACCAGATTGAAACAGATAGATCACACGTTTGGCTTTTGGAGCAAAGTGCGGCAGTTCAGGAAGTCCTTCAGGCTTGATCTCTTCAACGGCAGCAGCAACCTTCTCACTCTTGAGGAGGTTCCCCAGAGCAAATGCACCGAGGCTTACTGTCGAACTGCCCAGCAGTGACCGACGCGTCAGCAGCTGAGCTCGTCGCAGTTCAATGTCAAAAGGAAGTGAATGCATAATGAGTAATGAAGACTATTGTCTAGTTAGAACTTCGCTTAGATTGAGTAATAGCGTTGCTATCTGTGTCCACGCAGCCTGTTCCACCGGATCGATATCGTATGTCACAGGATACTCACCAATAGCAATAACACGCTCTGCATCGATTGGTGACTTTTGAAAGCGTGCTCTTTCGGCATCTAAGAACTGTGCAATCATTGTGATCTCGGAATCCGTGGGTGGACGCGAGCTTATGGATTCAAAGGCCCACTCGATACGTGAACGTTCGTCATGTGTCGAGTGCTCCTGCAAGATAGAACTGGCAAACACACGTGCCGCTTCAGCAAATTGAGGATCGTTCAATGTCACGAGTGCCTGAAGGGGCGTATTCGTTTTACTTCGATCAACCACACACATTTCACGATTTGGTGCATCAAAGGCTGCCATAGCAGGATGTGGACTGGTTCGCTTCACAATCGTGTACAAACTTCGGCGATAGAGTTTTTCACCGTGGTCTTGAACAAAGACCTGTTTTGTTGCCGGCGTACTTCCAAAGTGACTGATCTCTTTCCAAAGCCCATGTGGCTGGTACGGATGAACACTCGGCCCGCCGACACGTGGCACTAAAAGCCCACTCACGGCCAATACCTGGTCACGAATAAATTCTGCAGGAAGTCGAAATCGGGGACCTCGACCAAGCAATCTGTTACCCGGATCAACTGTTAGTTGTTCAGCGGTTGTTACCGACTGCTGTCTATAGGTCGCGCTTGAGACGATCATTTGAATCAGTTCTTTCTGATTCCATCCATGACTGACAAAACGTGTTGCCAGATAGTCAAGTAAGTCAGGGTGACTCGGATATTCCCCCTGCGACCCAAAATCGGCTGACGTAGAAACGATTCCTGTTTCGAAAAACAGTGCCCAGATTCGATTTACCGCAACGCGTGCTGTTAAGGGATGATTCGGGTCTGTTAACCATTCTGCAAGATCAAGACGCGTTGCCTGAGTCTCTCTTTGATCTTTATCGCCGTCAGTTGTTCTGGCTCCATTACGTCTAACACGAAGCGGTGGCAGCACCCGTGGAGTTCGCGGCGTTACGCGTATTGTTGGTGCATCATATTGCCCTCGGTTTAAGACAAATGTCTCACGTGGCTTAGAGGATGTATTCATCACCATCGTCGAATGCTTATTCGTAAGAATATTTTGTCGCTCTTCCAAATTGCTGATCTGTGTTCGTAGCAAACTCAAAGAAGGTGCTGTCTGTCGAAAGACTGCAAGCAACTGCTCTCGGGAATCCTCGGTCCATTGCGTCTGATCTTTTAAAAGAGCCACAGCAATGGCATCATCCCACTTGCTCTGGGGATCATGCCCGGTAAAAGGGCGCACTCTCCAGTGAAAAGGCAGCGATTTGTTTTGTCCAAAAAAGATAAGCACGCTCAGGAAAGGTGTTTTTGCTGGATCAACCGGCTGACCAAATGTTAGTGTAAGACACTGCTTCTTCTCTTTTTCTGATGGCTGCCACCAGTGGACGTTTCGTTCATCCAATACCGAAGGTGCCACATGGCTATCGGCCGACGTACTTGCTGTGGCGGAAACAAACTTACATTGCCCATGGTAGTCCACCTGGTCAGCAGGCTGATTGTTTGCAGAAACCAACACAGCTGTAATTTTTGGAACACCGTCCGGAAACGGGGTCAGCGAAAGCACCGGCTCTGTGCTTTCTTCATTGTCCTCCCCTGCCGCACCAGGAACCGGCTGGGGATCAAATTCGATTGAAATACCTGATATCGTTTCACTTGCTTGCTGGTCCCTTTGCCGCAATTGAATCGAGTGACTGAATCCAGCCAAACCCTTACTCGGAGCAGACAAAGAAACAGTTCCATCAGAATCAAATTCGTAGGGACCAGGACGATTCGGTGCCGAAGCGTCGAGTAGCTCAGCATCGACGTAACGGAATTGCTTTCCGCGAAGTCGCTCCTGACTCCGTTCATCTGCCACCCAGTCGTCAAATCCATTCGTTGTATTCGATAGTTCTATACGCGCTGCAGCGAGTTCAGCATTCACACTCTTGAGTTCATCCCGAGCCATAACCGTAGAGGCAGACATCTGCGGCATGGCATTTCTGCCAGCATTTCCATCAAGGCCACGGTCATCAAGCTCATTAAAGAAGGCAAAAAACTCGTAGTATTCTTTCTGAGAAATTGGATCGTACTTATGGTCATGACATTGAGCACACCCAAAAGTCAAACCAAGGAACACTTCACTCGTTGTTTTCACGCGATCGGCAGCATAGTTTGTGAGATTTTCTTCTGGAATCGTGCCGCCTTCATGAGTGATCATGTGATTACGATTAAATCCAGTAGCAATCAACTGTGCGTCAGTGGCATCAGGAATAAGATCACCAGCCAACTGTTCTCGTAGAAACTGATCAAATGGCATATTGTCGTTGTAGGCCTGAATGACCCAGTCCCGCCACAACCACATGTCACGACCACCATCGATTGAGTACCCATTGGTATCAGCGTAACGGGCCTGATCCAACCAAGGTACTGTCATTCGTTCACCAAAATGTGGCGAACGAATCAGTCGCCGAACTACTTCTTGATACGCACTCTCACCGTGAGTTTCATAGTTGTCAATGAAGCGACGTGTTTCCTCAAGGGTTGGTGGAAGCCCTGTCAGGTCGAAAGTGAGTCGACGAATAAGTGTTCGTGGATCGGCTTCTGCCGAAGGAGATGCACCAGCTTTCAGAAGCCCCGCAAGCACGAACGAGTCAATCTCGTTTCGGCCCCATGATGCATAACGAGAATTCATACCCTGTACACTAGGAACATCTGGTGATTGTGGTGGAGTAAATGCCCAATGGCCTTCGTACTGAGCCCCCTCAATGATCCATTGTTTCAGAACAGCCTTCTGCTTTTTATTCAGGAAAAGATGTGATTCCGGAGGAGGCATCAGCCTATCGTCATCATCACTAATGATACGACTCCAGGCTTCACTTGCCTTCAGATCGCCAGGACGAATCGCCTGGTAGCCGCCGCGGTCCTCACTCGCACTACTCTCTTCATCCAGCCGCAGGTCTGCCTCCCGCCCTTCTTCATCTGGACCGTGACAATGAAAACAGGTCTCGGCCAAAATTGGACGAACATCACGGTTGAAGCTAATGGAGCCATCATCACTCGCAGCATGCGAAGCCCATGCTCCAGAGAAAACAAGAAGCATCTGGAGAGCGGAAAGCCTGATTGAATTCATTGCTATCACCGGACACCATGAGCACGCGAATGAGAAGGACCGAGTGCAAGTAAACTTCGTGATTTCTTTCACTTGAATTCCACCACACTGTTCAATGACATGCACACACGCAAAAGCATATGTACTTCACCCTCCTCACCTTACTCCGCGAAAGACCTTTGCGTAACGGCCGAACAGCAAAAAAACTCTTATTCCTACCGATTCTTTCGAAAAGAATCGAAATGCTTCATACGTACAAAAACAATACTGAAAAATGCCAGATACCAAATGAAACAACAAGATGCTTCATTCTTTTTTCATAGAAAAGCGTAACCTTGTTACGCATTATTACATTGCCAAACAAACTCTCATCGCTGTTTCATTTCACGAATCATGATCAGCACGAAATGCCCCCTCTATCAACATTCGTAAACGCGGAACGAAAAATACAAGCAAGCCGAACAAGTGTGTCATGCTATTCTTATAAAGACATGAGACCTACACCCTTTCAGATATTTTAGCAGTGCGAACGCTTCCCTCGCAGTTGCGGTTGTGTCCACCTTGGAGTGACTCGGTATGAAGAAGCTTTGGCAGTCGCGAATCCGCGTTTCAGTACTTTTCGTGTCGGCCGTATGTCTTGTGCAACCAACTACATGGAGTGCGGAATCATTCCAGTTGCAGAATGGTGACCGGGTTGCTTTTCTTGGTGATGCCCTGATCGAACAGGAGCAATATGCTGGCTGGATTGAGCTCATGATGACAGCGGCGTTTCCTGAATTGGACGTAACGTTTCGCAACCTCGGCTGGAGTGCCGATACGCCGAGTGGCACATCACGATTCGGCTTGAGTCTCTTGCCAGCCGGGCGTGAGCCTGCTGATGAGGGATGGAAGCAACTTCTAAAACAGCTCGAGTTCACACGACCCACTGTCATTGTCTTTGGGTACGGAATGGCAAGCTCTCTTGAGGGTGGCATTGAAGGAGTTGCTGCATTTACTCAAGACTATCAACGACTCATCGATGCAACCCAACGAATACACCCAGGTCTTCGCTGTGTATTTCTCTCTCCACTTGGACGTCTTTCTGGATCACATGAAAAAATACAAGCGTATGCGTCATCGTTAGTCGCATATACAAAAGCTGTCCTTCACCTTGCTGATTCGAACAATGGTGTGTTTGTGGATTTGTCACATGTTGCAATCAACGATGGCTTGCGC
This sequence comes from Pirellulales bacterium, assembly GCA_016776925.1. Lineage (GTDB taxonomy): Bacteria > Planctomycetota > Planctomycetia > Pirellulales > UBA1268 > UBA1268. The sequence continues at coordinate 5,101 of JADHSL010000121.1, forward strand.
AAAGACCCAATTCATCTCAATGACGTTGGGTATCGCGAAGCTGCGATTGAGATAGGAAAGACACTTGGCTTCGATGATCGATGGATTCATAACCCCCATACTGAAGCATTAAGAAGCAGAATTTTAAAAAAGAATGTCTGGTGGTTTCATCGGTCTCGTCCAGCGAACATGGCCTATGTTTTTGGATTCCGAAAACGAGAGCAAGGGCAGAATGCAGTTGAGATTCCACAATACGATCAACTCATTGTCGAAGAAGAGCAGGCCATTGCATTGCTTCGGAAGTTAGACGGTACTTCCGTGCAATCAAAGCCGGCCACGACGGAATCTCGATATGCCACATTCACAAAACAGCCGACTCCGCAGTTTACTGTTGGTAAAAATCTAGACGTGAGTCTCTGGGCCGAAAACCCTCAGCTCAACAAGCCTATTCAGATGAATTTTGATCCGGCAGGGAGGCTCTGGGTGGCGAGCAGCGAAGCCTATCCCATGATTGAAGTTGGCCAATCAGCTCCAGACAAAATCCTTGTCCTGGAAGACACAAATGCTGACGGAAAAGCAGATACGTCAACTGTCTTTGCTGACGGCTTACTGATTCCGACAGGAGTTGAGCCTGGAGATGGCGGGTGCTATGTCGCGCAGAGTACAGATCTGTTGTTTTTGAAAGATACAGATGGTGATGGAAAAGCAGATTTGAAACAGCGAGTACTCAGTGGTTTTGGAACAGAAGACACCCATCATAATCTTCACACACTTCGCTGGGGGCCTGACGGTCGGCTGTATATGAATCAATCGATCTATACACGAACTGATACCGAGACACCACGAGGCATTGTTCGCTTAAAGGCGGGTGGCGGCTTTCGTTACAACACCGACACAATGCGGATGGAAGTGATATTCCGAGGTCTTGTAAATTCTTGGGGGCATCAGTTTGATGACTTTGGGCAATCATTCCTGACAGATGGCGCTGGCTTTAGTGGAATCGCCTATTCGTTTCCAGGCGCGGCATTTAATCCGACACCGGGTGCGAAGCGGGTCTTGGGTCTGATTAGTCCGGGCAGTTATCCCAAGTTTGCCTCGGCTGAGATTATTTCTGGGAATTCTTTTCCGCCGGAGTGGCAGGGCTCTGTGATTACCTGCGACTTCCGTGCAAACCGCGTAACCAGGTTTAGTCTTGCAGACCAGGGTGCCGGGTTTGTCACAACCCAAGAAGATGATTTGCTACGAACCGCAAGCAGCACATTCCGACCGATTGATGTGAAGCAGGGACCTGATGGTGCACTTTATATTGCTGACTGGTCCAACCCGATCATCAATCATGGAGAGGTCGACTTTCGTGATGAACGTCGAGATCGATGGCATGGTCGTATCTGGCGAGTTTCCTGGTCAGGCGGTGCACCGAAAGAAAAAGAAGACCTTACAAAAACTGCTTCAAAGGATCTATTGGATCGGCTCATTTCTGACGATCGCTACACACGTGATCAGTCACGGCGTGTTCTCTTGGAGCGCGGCGATCTCTCAGAAGAGCAGGTACACGAGTGGACCAAAGCATCTTCTGACGAATACCAGAAACTGCAGGGCGTCTGGCTTCAGCAGGGATTCGATACTATTAACTTTGAAGATGTTAGGGCGCTGGCCCTCGCAGACGATCCAAAAGTCAGATCGGCAGCAATGCGTATTGTAAGCGATTTGGTTGACCCAGCGACGGATAGTTCACAGCCACTCGATGCCACCACAGCACTCGAGATCTATCGGCACGCAGTTGTAGATGAGCATCCACGTGTACGACTCGAGGCCATTCGGGGTTTGGGAAAACTGAAAACAGCCGAAGCCGCATCGGTTGCATTGATATCACTCAACTTGCCACGAGACAGATTTCTTGACTTTGCACTTGCTACGACGATAGATGAACTGGCTGATGTGTTCATGGTTGCACTCGATCAGGGACAGTGGAAGCCAGACTCACCAGCGCGTGAGAAGCAATTAGAGTTTGCCCTCACCAGCATTGATTCAGGACGTGCTGCGTCCTATCTCTCAAA
>JADHSL010000025.1 GCA_016776925.1 Pirellulales bacterium
GGCAGCGGCAGAACCGCCCTTCCAGGATCATCACCACTGCCACCAACGGTCCCCGTGGAAAGAATTGACGAGATATCAATAAGCACCTGCGTCATTGGCGGTAGCGTTGTACCAAAGTCATCAAAGATGGTTTTAAACTGCGGCACAATCGTAATCATGATGAACGACAAGATGCCGACAGCGACAGAAATAACCACAATCGGATAGACAAGTGCGCCTTTGACTTTCCTGCGCAAGGCACTCGCACGCTCCATGAACTCACTGAGACGTCGAAGAATGACTTCAAGCGCACCACCTGCCTCACCAGCACGAATCATGTTGCAGTACAGCCGGTCAAAACACTTTGGACTTTTCGACATTGCCTCAGACAGCGTCGAACCACCCTCAATCTCATCACACGTATCAAGTAACGCATTCTTCAGACCGCCTGGCTTTTGCATTTCAGCAAGCACTTTGAGACTTCGAAGAATTGGAAGACCTGCATCCTGAAGAATTGAAAGCTGTCGCGTGAAGAGTGTCAGTTCCTTCTGTTTGACCTTCCCCAGCGCAAACGTTCGGCCAGGCTTCTTCCCCCCAGCAGCCGAGGCACTCGCTTTCTGAGCCTTGATCTTTGTAACCATGTAGCCCATCGACCGGATGGTGGCCTGGGCTTCGTTCTCATTGGTTGCATCGACGGTATCTCGGATTTCTTTTCCGGTAGCCGCATCGATGGCTTCAAACATGAACGTTGGCATGGTGTATCTCGATCAATAGGAAAGTGAACGTACTAAAACTATTTGCTTACGCCTCAAGGATTGTCTCACGAATGACTTCGTCTGCTGTCGTGTGTCCTTCAAACATATTTACCATTCCCGAATCACGCAGCGTGACCATGCCAGCTTTTCGAGCAAGATCACGAATCTCTTCTGTCGATGCATTCCGAACAACCAGGTCACGAAGCTCATCTGTCATAATCAAAAGTTCATACAGCCCCAGCCGACCCTTGTAGCCACTCCCACTGCACTTATCACAACCACTACCACGATAAAAGGTCTTGCCGACAATCTGGTCTGATGTTAATTCAAGATCAGCGAGCGACTCCGCATCGGGTATATATTCCTCCTTACAGTCCTTACAAATTCTACGCACAAGCCTTTGAGCAAGTATCGCTTCGACCGTAGCGGTGATTAGAAAGGGCTGCACGCCCATATCTCGCAGTCTGGTCACTGTGGCTGGTGAATCGTTGGTATGGAGCGTTGAGAAAACCATGTGTCCAGTTAGCGCCGCCTGAATTGCAATTTCAGCAGTTTCAACATCCCGAATTTCACCAACGAGAATTCGGTCAGGGTCCTGACGAAGAATTGCCCGTAAGGCGGATGCAAAGGTCACACCAATATCAGAGTCGATAGGCACCTGCACAATGCCTTCGATGTCATACTCTATCGGGTCTTCTGTCGTAATGATCTTGTCATCGGGTTCATTTAATTCTGACAAAGCCGAATAGAGCGTTGTCGTTTTCCCTGAACCCGTTGGCCCGGTCACAAGAATAATTCCATTAGGACGCTTAATGATTTCACGGAACGGCCGCAGAATGTCGTCATCCATACCCAGCTTGTCGAGGTCGAGTGAAACAACCCCACGGTCAAGCACTCGCATGACCACGCTTTCACCAAACAACGTCGGAAGAACACTGACACGAAGGTCAACAGGGTGACCACTGACAGACAGTTCAATTCGTCCGTCTTGTGGCATTCGCCGCTCAGCAATATCAAGGTTAGCCATAACCTTGATACGAGTCGTAATCGCAAATGAAAGATGCTTTGGTGGCGGCACCATTTCTTGAAGAACACCATCTGCCTTCATACGAATTTTGAATTCCGACTCAAATGGCTCAAGATGAATATCACTGGCGTTCTCTTTAATCGCCATCAACAAAACAAGATTAAGAAGCTTTCGGACTGGAGCAGAGTCTGCCATTGCCTCAGCACTTGTCAGATCGATTGGCCCGTCATTCAACAGGCCTTTTGATGCTTCGGCGAGATCCTTGTCCTCTTCCAACTCCTCAACAATCGATTCCACGGTATCAACTTCACCGGAATAGAATGTCTCAATCGCCTTGTCGATCTCAGCATCAGTCGCAACGACAACATGAATTTCATACCCCAGAAACACACGCAGTTCATCTGCAATCTGGATTTTCTGCGGGTCAGCTGTCGCAATGGTCAACTGGTTGTCTTCGAGCGTAAGTGGGACAACCCGATACATCTCCGCCATCGTCTTACTAATAATATCGACCAGGCTATGGGTAATCTGCTTGTCATAAAGCGTGACAAAAACTGTATTCCACTGCTCTGCAAGTGCCTCGCCAAGCTGCTCGTCAGAGAAGAAACCGAGCGACACACCCACACGACCAAGCAGTTCCCCTCCACGGGCTTCTTGTTCGGTGAGCATCTCTTGCAATTGCTCTTCGTCAATCAGCCCAAGGTCTGCCAGAATTTGTCCAAGTCGCTTCAGTGCCATTACCGCTACCTCGAATTCATTTCTCGTTGAGCCCGTCTTGCAATTTCTTCTTCGTTCTCAAAGATACCCTTTTTCGCATCGTTAATCCGTTTAATAAGATCATCCGGCTGCTGGGCCTTGTACAGGACCTCGTCCTCCGCAACCTTCTTTTCTTTCCAGAGGCGGAAGAGATGGTCATCAAGTAGCTGCATCCCAAGTTTCGTACCGGTCTGAATCGCTGAATTAATTCGGAATGTCTTATTCTCTCGAATCAGGTTGCCAATGGCAGGTGTCACAACAAGAATCTCATATGCTGCAACACGACCGCCGCCAATCTTTTTCAGAAGAGCCTGCGAAACAACCCCGATAATAGTCGTGGAAAGCTGCGTTCGAATCTGTTCCTGCTGATTGGTTGGGAATGCATCAATAATTCGATTGACTGTGCCTTGTGCGGAGGATGTATGCAGTGTGCCAAACACCACGTGACCGGTTTCAGCTGCAGAAATCGCAGCTTCAATCGTTTCAAGGTCACGAAGCTCACCGACCAGAATCACGTCAGGATCCTGACGAAGGGCACGCTTCAACGCCTCTGCAAAACTCGTAACATCCGTACCGACCTCTCGCTGATTGACCGTGCTCATTTTTGAGTAGTGATAAAACTCAATCGGGTCCTCAATGGTGATTATATGATGGTCAAACTTTTCATTGAGCATGTTAATCAGGCTGGCAAGTGTCGTGGACTTTCCAGAACCGGTAGGCCCCGTCACAAGAAAGAGGCCACGAGGTCGCGTTACCAAACGTTGACAAACATCCGGCACCCCTAACTGCTCTGGTGTAAGCATCTTGTTTGGAATCTGCCGCAACACCATGGCGATCGACCCACGCTGCTTGAACACACTCACACGGAAACGGGCCATGTCGCCAAACGCAAAACCAAAGTCAGTACCACCCAGTTCCGCCAGTTCAGCCTGGCATCGTTCTGGGGTAATCGATTTCATCAAACTGTTCGTATCATCTGCGGTCAGCACCTTTGTCTTTTGTGGTTTCATGCCACCGTCTTGACGAAAGACTGGGGGCAGCCCTTTCGTAATGTGAATATCACTGACACCTCCCTTTACGGCGGCTGTCAGGAGCTTGTCGATCATGATCGTGCCACCTGCCTCTTCGGGCATGGCAAACTCTTCCGCGGCCGCCCCTGGCTTCACACCTGACCCAGAATCGTCACCATCATCTTGTAGATCAAGCTCAAGCGCCCCGCCATCGTCTTCAGATGCAGCTGAGGAAGACCCTCTCTTCAGCACGAGTACCTCAGTTCCTGATACATCAACAACGGACGCATCGATAGGACCGTGAGAACAGGTGAATGAAAAGTTTTTTGGATCCGCACTATCGGGCATGATAGCTCGGATGAGACCAGCGACTGCTTCAGCAGAGACTGGTTGTATCTTAAGTTGTCTGAGTTGCTCACCAATTCGTAGCATCGGAGGCACGCCGCCGGATAGCCGCAGTTCCGTGGCATGGTTGTCGAACGCTATCTTTAATAGCTTCTCAACCTGTGCTAATTCAGACGATGATGTCTTGCTCATAGTGTTATCCGTTCCCGGTGGTTCTGCCGAGGAGACTGATTGGTGACCAATTCACAAACGGTGAGACTTTTCTCACCAATTTCATGAATTGCAGATCGAGGGACAGGCCCCTGACACAATCATACCCTGACCAAAATTCAGCTTTTACAGAGGGGAGTGTATCCCGCATGACCGGTCTCTGCACACCAGCTACAAGCCAAGAATGTTTAGAATTTCGCCAGCGCAGCAGACCTTTTCGGTCAGACACGACGAATAGGCTCATGAACATAGATCGCCTCAAAAACATCGGGCCAGCCCCTGACAGCGGCCCGATGAGGCACAGTAAGCTCGAAGGCCCTCCTGCACCGCAACGTATTATGGTTCATCGACACAAAAAAGTCACGAATTTAAGCCGAAAACAATTGAAAAATTCCTCGGCGTGCGGGCTCAGCTCAAATTTTCTTCTGAAAATGCACTCAAAACCCGTCATTTAGGCAACGGCATCGACTTTTTCACGAGTCTGTTACGATTTCTCGATGCCTCATCGTAACTACCATCGACGCAATTATCGACGTACCAACTATCGGGGGAGAAACTCTCGACGCGGCAACCATAGGAGCAATGACTCCAGCCGCATCGACCATTCCGTCGAAATTGAGCCGTGGTTACCAGAGCAGCAACTCAGCAACCGGAAAATCGTCTGGCTTGTTGACCCGCTCTCTGCAATTCCAGGTGAAGGTCTCCTCCCATCCCGAACATGGGCACTGGCCAGAGCATTTGTCGCTGCCGGTCACGATGTAATTTGGTGGACAAGTAGCTTTAGCCACGCACGACGAATCGCGAGAACGCCACCCCTTAAAATTGTTGAAGAGGAGGGGTTCAGTGTCCGCCTCATCGCATCAGGTGGCTACAACTCGTATTTTTCACTTGGCCGTTTTGCAAGCCATCGTAAATTTGCCCGTGGATTCGAGACACAAGCTATCAAGGGACTCGCCAGTGGAGATCTGGAACGCCCGGATCTTCTTATCGCGACGCTCCCTCCCTCCAGTACGGTCGATGCAACAGTTCGTCTCGCAAATAAATTAGACGCCGAACTCCTGATCGATGTGGATGAATGGTGGCCGGAACCATTACGGCCAATGATCCCCGGACCAGAATGGTTCGCTCACTTGCTGGCATCCATAACATTTCCAATCATTGCACGAAAACAAAGGGACTCACTGCAGTCAGTGGATGTTATCCTCGCTGGATCACAAACCACAAAGGATGCTGTCCTCAAGGCTACGGCTTCGCCGCCGCCTATCAAAGTTATTCCAACCGGTGCCTACCTTCAGGATTACCCCCGTCCTCCCCACTTTATTGACCATGTTCCGCACTCACGTCACGAACAGCCTCAATCAATAGACAAGGGACCGAATCAACTCTCAATCGCCGTGGCCGGTGACATCGATCAGAAGTCAGACATCTTTTTACTGACTGACCTCGCTCGCGTACTGAGTGACAAGAATATCAATGTCGTTTTTCACGTCATCGGTGGTGGCCGATGGATGCCACGCCTTGAAACAGCTGCTCCTCTTTTGACAGGTTCCTGCTCCATGCAATGCCACGGCAGGGTCGATCGTAGTCGGTATGTCGGAATTCTTTCTGAATGCCACGCTGCACTTGTGCTTCCTGGCCGACTCAATCACTTCCCCCTTCCAGTGGAAACCAGTGATTACGCTGCTGCTGGACTTGCGCTGTTTCTCACACACGATGGTGAGCTTGCAGATATGGTTCTCAAAGCACATGCAGGGATTCTTACCGATTCTTTGCCAGAGCAACTTGCTGCTGCTATTGGCCCTCTGGCGACTGACCCGCAGCAGATAGCCCGGCTCCGCCAGGCGTCTCGAAAACTTGCCGAGACATTTCTGGACCGAGAAAAGCTCGCCGCAAAGGCTGTTGTCTGGCTTGAGTCACTTGCTGAACTCGCTCCAGTGAACCCTGTGTGACACTTCATTCGAGACCCTGATTTCCGTAAACGAATCTCACAGAGTTCGCGAAGACAGAAACCATGGAATCAGCATTGAGCCCACCGGATGATTCAGAGAAGACGGCACTCGAACTCCTTGAGCGGCTTCGTTGCCACCCGGACTTACTGAAAGCCGTTGAGAACGCCTCACCCGTGGAAAGAGTCAACCAAAAGAAACTTCGCAAGGAATTTCCTCCTGAACTTGTGCGAGAAGCAGTCTCCCTTTACGAGACTCGCCAGCGCGGACGCGAACGATTACCGCATGCTGACCACCTCTGGCTCACGCGCACAGGGTTGGAGCAGGCCACAACCTGGGACGTCGCGGTCCACAAGGCAAAACGATTTAAGGATCAGAGCACAATGGCTGACCTCTGCTGCGGCATTGGTATTGATACCGCCGCACTGTCGAAAAACACGTCTGTCCTGGCAATTGACTCGAGCTCTTCAATGGTTCGCCGTGCAACGTGGAACAGCGAGATACTCGGAAACCCGTCACAGGTTACAGGTGAAGTCGATGATGTCACCTGTCGTGAATGGACAGACTGGTTCGTACACGCTGACCCCGACCGTCGTGGTGACCGACCTCGACCAACCCGCCATCTTGAAGCCTATCTGCCAGACATCCAATGGATGCAGCGTCTTATTGAAACCGCCAGAGGTGGAGCCATAAAGGTTGGTCCGGCAAGCAACTGGCCACAGCACTTTGCCACCGGTTCGTGTGAAATTGAATTGATAAGCCTCGCAGGGGAGTGCCGCGAGGCAACAATCTGGTTCGGTGAATTAGCAGGGCAACTATCTCGACGAGCAACAAACCTCACGACCGGGGAATCACTCGCCGGCGATCCATCTCTTGCATCGAGGAAAATAGCACCAATTGATGCATTCATATGCGAGCCTGATCCCGCAGTTATCCGGGCAGGGCTGCTTGAAACGTTGGCGGAAAATCACGGCTTCTCTCGGATCGACTACGAAGAAGAATACCTGACAGCTTCTCAAAAACCTCAAACAAGCCTCGTGACTCCGTTTGCCGTTGAAGCCGTTCTTCCTGCAGGACTCAAGCACGTTCGAAGATATTTCATAAAGCAGCCTCGGCACCACTATGAAATCAAATGCCGACGTCTCTCAGTTGATGTTGAGTCCGTTCGACGGCGGCTTCCTGTCGGGGATGGCCAGCCAGCAACCGTAATCTTCTGCCTTCTTGCAGGGCAATCACAGGCCGTTGTTGCCCGGCGGCTTTGATGCATGGGCTCTCAGGCCATTACCGATCAGCGTAGACGTGAGTCATCTCTTCAGAAGTAAGCGGCGTCTGAAGATCATCACTCTGAAGCTGGAACTGGACTCGCTGATTACCAGGACGACGACCACGAACCTGAACATGAAATACGGCCTCGTCTGCCGGAGCGAGCGATGCAAGTGGCTCGAACGTTATCATCAGATTCTGTACCTCGTAGGGAACAGGACCACGTGCCTCCACTGGCTGGAGGTCACCAAGCAGTTTTGCCGACAGGGCAACATTAGTGGCTGCTTTCGTCCCCTGATTTTCGACCCTGACAACATATTCCGTGAGGCCATTCACTTCGATCGGGTCTTCACTGTCAGCAACTTCCAATGCCAGTGATGCGAGACCTTCAACCTCGATAGAGTGTGACAGTTGATCTGCAAGGCCAGCAGGGTTTCGAACAGCCGCAACGATGGTCTGGGGGCCAAGTACGGTTGGCATGGCAACAAACTCCACCGTACCCAATTCTCCTGCAGGCAACTCCTCAAGACTCCAGAGCACCCGGTGTGTGTTTTCGTCGTAGTACCCTGCGTTATTTGCACGCACAAATTTCATGCCAGCAGGAAGCTGTGCAGCTAACTCCACGGCTAAGGCTGGGGCTGTGCCAGTGTTATGCATATTGAGGGTACAGGTTGCGGGCCGTTGCAGGTATCGGCGTTTGGGAATGTCTGCATGGAGTTCCAACATTGGTGCGGTAATTTCTGCTCGCAGTGGACGACTGACCTCAATCCCACCGTCTGCTCGTGCACCTATTCGTATCTCATGGACGCCTGGCGTAATGGTTGCCAGTTTCAATGAAATCGATCGTGATGAACCAGGCTCCAACTGCCCAACATCAAACTCAACCTCCCTGCCGGCAGGATGTGATACAGAGTCTGGAAGAATTCCTTCTAAAATCACACCAGTTGCCGTGCCAGTGCCAGGATTTGAGAGTGAAATATCCACAGCCATCATCTCACCGATTAATGTCGGTTGAGGTGGTTCAGCTGTGATCTCAAGGGCAGGCTTTGTAACTCGTGATCGCACGGTTGCATCAGCACGGAAGGTAACGCTTGCGACACTTCCAACATCACCCTCAAGCTCGGGCATAACTTCCATAGCCACACGTGCTTCTTGTCCCGCCTTCAATTCACCGATAGCCCAGAGAAGTTCACCCGACGGCGTCGTTGTATCTCCAGGACTTGCCGGTGGCATGGTCGTAATCAGTGATGTTCCATACGGCACGGCATCTCGCAGGACAGTGTCATGCGCAGTGGCAGCCCCAACGTTTCGAATGATGACTTCAAATCGGGCTGGTTTGCCAACCTGTAGATCTCGGGGACCGCTTTTTTCAAGTGTAAGCTGCGGCGTCTGAAGGCCTTCTATCTGTGGCAGACCCGGTCGACCTTGGCCAGACGTGCCCGGCTGAGCGGGCGTTGTTTTGGACAGAGGTTCCGCCTTCTTATCAGCATCAATTGTGTTCAAGGAATTTTGCTGCTGCTTCCCAAGTGGTGGAGCCGCAGCAAAGGGCATTGTGACACCAGTATTTTGAAGCGGTTGTTTCTTCAAATCGTTGGCAGATCCCTCGCTCGTTTGTTTAGGAGTAGCGAACGGATTTGACTTTGCTGACAGTGGCGCCTCTGCGTCTGTTGATGCAAGTGGTTGGGGTGGGCTGGTGTCTTCTGCATCATCGAGTGCTGGCAATGATGGCATGGGAGCTTTTGGCTCGGCCGCTGATGGAGCTGTTTGAGCCAGTTCTGCTTCTGCACGATTCTCAGCTTCCTTACCCAGCATTTTTGAACGAGCCATTTCGAGTGTTGGCTTTGAATCTGGTGCTGGCTTTGAAAACAACGTCGCTGCATCTGTTTCCTCTGTGACCGCGGCTGCACCATCTGCGGCCATTTCACTGGCTTGTGTCGTTCCTGGAATCTCTGCTGCCAGGACTGCTGATTGGTCCGGAACAGGCATGTCTTTTGCGGACATCTCGCGAGTTTCCGGCTTTTCCTGAATACCGATGCTTGGCTCATCTCCTGGCACCGAAACAGATGGACTCGAAGCCGGTGTCTCCTTCATGCCAACCAGATCTTCATTGATTTGTTTTGTAACCAATTCATTGTCTTCCGACGGCTGCTGAAGAACTGATGAGGTGCTTCCTTCATTTATTTTTTCACCATGCCCGTTTAACGCTGTCGCACGTGCTGGTTCGGCAATCTCGTCAGTAAGTGAGACATCATTTTTTGCATCCAGTTTTTTTTCCTGCTTCAGAGTAGCCAGCTGTTCCTTCGCCACTTCTCCTTCAGGCGGGGATATCTGCTTTGCGGAAAACCGAGACAGATGATTTGGTTCGGTATCATCTTTTGCCGGCTCATCTTCATTCACTTGCTCTGAAGATGATTTTTCTTCAATCGGCTTTTCGAAAGAAGCCGGCTGTGTTGGGTAGTCATCGCCACGAACTGGATTGATGTATGTTTCTGAGCCCGCAGAGGAAAACCGGCTCTGCTCAATCTCTGCTGCTGGCTGGAAACCAACCGCAGGCAATGATTCTTCTGTCTGGGATGGCACCGTAGCGTCTGCTGATGCCGTGGGCATTGGAGACTGCGTGACATGCACCGTACGACCAAGCCCAGCAAGCCATACCACGGCAAAGCCAGCCAGCCCGCACAACACCGCACCTATAAGCATCGATGTAGCTGAGACGCCTTTGGGAGGCACAACAAAATCCTGACGCGACGGGCGTTTTTCCATGACTCCACTCCTGATTGGGACGGTCACTAGACAGACCGGAACATCTGGGGAAGTACCAAAGATGGGCGAGCAGTAGAAGGCCGTTTCACAAAAAATGACTGCCGGAAACAGACTACGCCAAACCAGCATCCGTAAGAATCTGATGCAGATAGAAGTGAAACTTACCCAGTTTGCCACCATAATTACCAGCGGATATAGCCGGTATATCCTCGCCCGCTGCCGCCTGTATCGCAGCTGCCATGGCTTCACAGATAACTCGTTCATTCTCTCCGTCAATGACTATTTCGAGGCAGGCAACAACACCAGGATGGAGCTGCGTCGGCACCCTTGCCAATAAGCTAGGACAGAAAGCGTCATTGGTGGAGGCCTTTAACGCCGCGTACCGAGAGCCAACTTTACTACCAGACCGCACCACGCCACCAGGAAACGGTGTGATGACGCCCGGCACTGCTGCAATCACACTCACGGCTCGCTTGGCCGATGCCAATGCAGCCTCAAGAGAAATACCTTGAATCACCACATTGCCTCCGCCAACACCCTTGGCAACGCCGCAATTTTCTTCAACCAGAAATTCTCCATCCATTACCGGCACCCGCCAGTACCGCCGTCCATCAAATACTTTTGTTTTCTCAAAACCGTCACCAAAAAAACGAATACGTTGCCCCAAGGGAATTCGTTCTTCCGATTGTGATAATCCATCAAAAACAGCTGTTGTTGGACAGGTCAGCAGACACTGACCGGTTCTATTGGCCACTGCCTCAGCAAGAGAATCAGTGGTAAATGCAAATGCAAGAATTGAGGCTCCTGGTCGGCCATCTGGACTCTCATCAGGTGATATGAATCGCTCAACGCCAACTTCGGCATCACAGCCAATGACACTTGTCGCGTACCCACAAAACGACTGGACACCAGCCTTAAGCCAGGACGTGTCGTGTGCCGTAACCACAAGCCGTGCAAATCTCAGCCGAAACGCCTCGGCAAAGGTATCGATAATTTCAGTCGAACCAAGGTGAATCACTGCCTTTGCCACGGGGAACATCCTTTAAACGGCTCGGTTATAAAATCTGCAAAATTTCTGTAACTATCCGATACACAGAACCTTATTCAACATAGTCGGGGTTTTCACAGTTCGAATACACAAAATGTAAATGCTGTATTCTCAGAAACACCTTGTTTCAGTAGTCTATTATGAATGCCTCGTTCATGTTCGTTGAAAAAAACGATGTACTGAACCGAGGTATTCTGTTCCGATACGCCACTCCGTTGTATTACCCCCAAGGGTTTTTTTGGACATGCTTAAGCAAATCAGTCGTATAGATCGTACAAAAGGACGTCTCGTTTCCTTTTCACTCTCGCCAAGGAAGACGATGATCACAAAACTCACTCTCGCATGCTCACTCTTTGCTGCACTGTTTGTGAATGCTCACACAGCACAGGCTGCAGACCTTGGTATCGGCCTCATTCCAGATGATGCTGCGTTTCTGGCAAGCACACTACGTGGCCGAGAACAATATGATCGCATTGCTACAAGTAACGCATTTGCCAGCCTCAAGGAACTGAAGTCTGTTGAAAAAGCACTTGACGAACTTGCCAAGCAGCAAACGCAACCAGGCAACCCAATGGCACTTGCAATGATGATGATGCAGATGCCCGACAACCAGGAAGCAATCGCCCTCCTTCAGGACATGGTGGCTACGGACACCTTTGTGTTTGGTACATCTTCTTGGGTTACGTTTTCAAAATTAGCGAAGAAACTTCAGTCTGCCCAACAGGCTGCGAACGTCGCCACTATTACGAAGGGCACTGATCTTGAGCTTGATACTGGCGCAACACTGAACCGGTTAATCGCAGAAACACTCGCTGCAAACACTGATCTGATTGTTATTCCTGACCTCGTCTGGGGGTTTCACACAACACAAACAGATGCTGCAAAAAAACAGCTGGACCGAATCGAAGGCTTCGCAACAAGCATGGCTCAGGCACAACCAATGCTTGCCGATGCAGTAGCTCGTGAAAAAATTGGGGCTGGTGATTTCATCACAGTGACCATCAAGCCAGATCCAAATCTCATCAAAATGGCAATGTCAAACGTTGTGAAATTCGATGACATGGAAGAAGAGCTTGAGAAAATCCTGAAGCGTGTCGGTGAACTCGAGATTGTTGTTGCTCTGGGCATTGTCAAAGAACATGTCGTTCTCTCAATTGGTGGCGGGACTGAGCACCTTCAAGCAATGGGCTCAACAGGTGGCAGCCTGCTTGATACAAAACCTTTCAAGGTTGTGCGGGATGCAACAGAGAAACCCCTGACCAGCATCTGGTACCGAAGTCAGAAACTTGCCAAAGCCTGGGAGACATCTCCTGAGGATGTCGAGCAAGCCAAGAAATTTGCTACTGCGGTTGCTGAGGCAAACGAACTGACCCCAGAGGCAACTGCCGAGGCAGAGAAACTTGTCGGAGAACTGCTGGAAGGATATGCAAGCCGAATGCCAGAAGCTGGTCCTTGGCTGGCATACTCGTATCTGACCGACACCGGGTATGCGGGTGAAGAATGGAACTGGGCTAAAAACCTTCCCTGGAATGGAAGCATGCCGCTTTCATTTGATCACTTTGGCGGAGACCCCCTTGCAGTGATTGCTCTTCGCACGAAAACAGATCCTGAGCAGTTTGAAGCATTCGTGAGCTGGGCGAACTCGCTCCGTCAATTTGTTTCAAATGCAATCTCCTCAACGGGCGACGACGATGTGCAAGAAGGATTCAAAACATTCGATGAGAAAATTGTGCCTCTTGGTGAAGACTTGACGAAGACCGTACGAGAAAAATTTGTACCTGCACTCAAGAATGGGCAATTCGGTTTTGTCATTGACGGCAAGGCATCGACCACAAAACTGCAGGCATCATTGCCGGCATCTTCGAAGCCGCTTCCGCTTATCGAGCCGGCCATTGTGCTTTCTCTCGATGACGAAAAACTTTTCCGCGAAGGCCTCAGTGACATTTTTGCACTAAGCGATAAATTGCTGAATGTTATTCGAGAAATTGATGAGGACAGTATCCCAAGTGAATACCGCATCCCAGACCCGGAAGAAAAAGATGCTGAAGGAGGAACCCTTTGGACCTTCGCACTTCCGGAAAGTGGACTCGATAAACAGATCCAATTGAGCATCGGCATTGGGAAAAATGCCGCTGTCTTTTCTTTCCTACCGGAGCAAGCGAAGCGAATACTCGCTAGTTCACCACTTCAACTTGAGGGCGATTTTAGCCAGAATCTGGCAGCTGCAGCCATTCTTGATTGGGTCGCGTTTGCAAATGCAATCGAGCCCTGGGCAACGTACGTCATCCGATGTGGTGGCGTCCAGCAGGAGAAGGGCAAGCTTGATCCAGACTCAACCATTGGACCAGACTCTGAAACTGACGAGGTCACAGATGCACTTGAACAACTCGCTACAATTTTTGACGTTTTCCGATGCCTGAAATCAGCAGTGGCCAAAACCAGTATTGAGGAAGACGCCACGGTGACCCGGTGGCAGAATCGCATCGAAGACCTACCTGCCAAGTAAGTCATGCCGAAGGAGACCTCGAACAAAGAGGTCTCCGCCAGTTTGATCAATTGCCTCCACACGAGTGTTAGAAAGAATCTCTCGAAGGCGGAGGGATGGTTTGTTTGTATCGAGAAGTTTTGGAGCCAGAAATGCCCAGACTTCATCAATGATGTCGGCCTTGAAGCATGATTCAAGGACATGGGCTCCCCCTTCCACCAAGACATTCGTCATCTGGCGGGCACCAAACTCATGGGCTAAATCAATGAGCATCTGGCTCGATTGATCTGTTGAACTGTGCCATATGTCACAGCCATTGTCCTGTAATTGCTTGACCTGATCCTTCGCAGCCCGGGGCCCTACTGCAACAAGCACCGGATGCTCGTGAGCCGTTTGAACAAGACGTGAACTTACCGGCAGGCGAGCCTGACGATCTAACACAACTCGCACGAGCGGCCGCGGCCCAGACGGTCGTGCCGTCAGCAATGGGTCATCAGCGAGGGCAGTCTGTACACCAACAACAATAGCGTCAACGCGTCGACGTAAGTCATGAACAATGGCACGAGAGACTTCTGAAGATATCCATTTGTACTGGTGCGATTCTCCAGAACCGTCAGTACTCACATGTGGGAAAGCGAGATATCCGTCGATCGTCATTGCCCATTTGGCAATCACCCATGGCCTCTTGGCCATAGTCAACATTCGAAATGGAGCCGTAAGACGTATTGCCTCGTGCTGCAACAGACCAACGTCAACTTGGAGGCCAGCTTGCTGGAGAATCGAAATACTTTTTCCTGAGACTGCCGGAAAAGGATCTGTCGCAGCGACCACAACACGGCGAATGCCTGCACTCACAATTGCATCCGTACATGGAGGCGTTTTCCCGGTGTGACAACACGGCTCAAGTGTGACAAAAAGTGTGGCATCTCTGGCTGCCTCACCCGCCATTGCCAACGCATGAACCTCTGCGTGGGCACTCCCAAAGCGTTGGTGCCAACCCTCCCCGAGCACCATGCCATCAGAGTTTGCCACAACTGCCCCCACCATAGGGTTCGGCTCGACAAACCCTTCACCACGACGAGCAAGTTTGCATGCTCGATGCATCAGCATTGTGTCAGTGGAGGAGAACATAGCCGGACCGTTGTGTCAGGGAGTCCAGATCGCAGGTTTTTCATCTCCACCACCCGAAGTCTCGCCGCCAGGTGTCCAGAGTTTTCCAGATTCTGCAGCCGGAGCGACGGCCGGACCAGCGGGCGATGGTGCTCCACCAGGACCAGCTGGAGCACCGCCTCCAGATGCCGCCATTGCACCAAGATCGATGCCAGCCTCAGCGAACACCTGCATGACAGCATTTGAAACCCGTGGGTTTTGACTGTGATCACGACGTATTCGATCAAGCACCTTAAGGAGTGCCGGCTGATCTCCTCTCTGCAGATGAATCCGTAATTCACCTACGTCGAGCATGCCTTCATCGGCTTTCAACGCCGCTGCAAGTGGCCTGATTTTTTCAAGAATTTCCAGACGCCGTGTCGTGGTCCGAGCACGTGCCTCGAGTACTCCATATGCCTGCCAACGGTCAGCATCAGTGATATCTTCACGGCTCAACAGTGCGTCTGCTGCCAGTTCTGCCACTTTGCTGTAACCAACTTCAGCGGCTGTTAAAAGTAAACCCCGTACATGATCGTTTGTTATCTTTTGAAAGTCCAGACGCAGCCAACGCTGAGGTGGCACGTCCCCCAATGGCTCCGCTGATTCAATGATTGCAGGTATTGGGAGCCCACTGGCTTTCCTCAACTCAGGCCAGATATCTCTGCCTGATGCGATAATGTCAGTAGCCTCAGCGTCATTGACCAGAGCCTCGACACGACGGCAGGACTCATTACCTTCCGCAGCAGCTTGCTTTGGTGTTTTGCCCATCAGCTCTGGCAGCGGCGTCTCTGCCCAAAGAGCAGTGAATCGATCTGCGACTCGTGCCTGCTGTTCCGCGAGCAATTTATCGATCGGAGCATCTTCACCAGCTGCTGGTGGAGCACCCGGTTCTGCCGGAGGATTCATCCGGAACTGACTACTTGCGAGATAATTCATTGGTGTGGCTGATGGCATCCCGGCAGGCTGCTCTGCTTCAACGAGCGTTGTCTTGAGCGCTGCCTCCACCAAGGGTTTCGCTTCCTTGACATCAGGTACAAATCCCTGGAGCGTAATCTCTGCCTCACGATCAGTCTGCTTTCCGTGGAGGAGCATACTGCCAAGCAAACGCGGTGCGTCGTTTTCTCCAGAGGAAGACTCGTAGACACGCCAGGTCGAACGCGGAGGTATAGCACCTCGTGAAACCCACCGAGAACGATCAACAGGCATCGACTCAAAATGACTCTCTTTCCGAAGTGCATCCTCAAGCAGATCAATATCACCCTCGAGTGGGCCACGTAGTAAGTCGTAGCGAATGACCGGTGAACGTTCTGGATTGGCCTGTGTCTCCAGAACGATCGCCCGACCCGTTGCTTCGACTGCTTCGTCATAATCTGTGGAATCTTGGGTCGCTGCCCGTAATTCTGCTACTTTCAGCCACGCCTCTGCTGCTTCCAGAGGGCGAGCAACCCGCTCACATAACAACGCGATATTCGTGAACAATTCAGGGCTGTTTGCAGCAACCCCTTTGAGACTATTGAATGTTTTAATTGCTTTCGACAGACGCCACGCCTGTGCATGCTTGAGTGCCGCATCGAACTCAAATCGCCACGGTGAATCCTCCTTGGTCGCCGCGAATGGCACCTTAATACGTAAAGCCGGAGGCAAGCCTGATGAAAGAAGTGCCTCCATGAGGACATTTCGTTCTTCTTCTGACCCGAGTGACTTTTCTACGAGCCATTCGATCGTCGATTCTGCAAGACCGAACTGTCCCACCTGCGCCGCGACCTGAACCAATGTCATAGCGATACGGACAAGATCATCTGGTACCTCAGCGCCTGCTGCTTCTCGAGAACGATCAAAAAGGCTTGCTGCTTCTTGCATATTGTCGATGAGAGCTGCTGCAACTGCTGCATGACCAAGGGCAAGTGGATTGTCAGGATACGCTTCAAGAAAAGCCCGACTCGTTACAGCTGCATCATTGAACTTCTTTGCCGCCAACTCAAGTTTTGTTTGCGTTGCCAGAAGACAGGCTTTCCCTGGATGTTTCTCCGAGAGACGCGTCACTTGCTCAAGTGCTGCTTCAATCTGCTCACCCTCAACCAAGCGATCCAACTGTTCGAGATCACCAAGCAGTTCGTGGCAACAGAACTTGATTTTCTTGCCAGTTCCACCGGGACACAGGGAATACGGATCGAGCGGCATGAAAAGTCTCCTTGATAAGTCTGTGAAGGCATTGAGCTGATTCGAATAAAAGTGGCTCGAAAACACTTTACCAGACGATCCACCATGCAGGAATTGGCCCCTCGCAAGCTCCGCTCAGGCCCGTCGAAGCGACCCAGAGCGACCTCGGTTGAACACTTTATGCTTCGATGTGATACTTATTGAAGAAGGACAGGCCTGTCGGCGGTCATGGCATGTCTTGAATCACTTACCCATACTCTCCTCTAACAAACGGCACGCCGTGCGGCAGCCACGCATCGTGATCGTCGATCCAGCCGGCCCAAATGGCCTTGCCTACAGCAGGCTTGTCGCCCGGTTGCAACCCCTCGAAGTTCGGCACACGACCAGTGTCGCCGACGATACGGATATTGCCCAAGACGATGGGTTCGATCTTGCCATCCTCGTGATCCGAAGTGGCAGCAGCAGTATCAACACATTAGATCAGCTCGTGGAAGCAGATCCTGATCTTCCAATTGTTGTCATTGGCAATGAAGAAGAAGGCCCAGAAGTTGTTAGTGACTATTTACGGCATGGTGCAGCCACCTACCTACCAGTTGAGAATGCCGAGCGAGACCTTGAAGATGCTCTTGTTGAAGCCCTCACTACATCACGACAGCGGGCTACCGAACAGACATTGAGACGGGCTATCGAACGGCCCTATTCATTCGAGAACTTCCTTGGTGAAAGTCCTCCAATGAAGGCGGTCTACAACCTCATTGAACGCGTTGCGACAAGTTCTGTCGACATTCTTATTACTGGGGAAACAGGTACGGGAAAAGAACTTGTCGCTCAAGCAGTACATCAGAGAAGTCGGCGTAAGGAAGCACCATTTGTTCCGATTGACTGTGGTGCTATTCCTGAGACCTTACTGGAGAGTGAACTTTTTGGACACGAACGTGGTGCTTTTACTGGCGCTGACGCTCGACGTATTGGACTGATAGAAGTCGCAGACGGCGGCACCCTGTTCCTTGATGAGGTTGCTGAACTGCCACCCTCGCTTCAGGCAAAACTTCTTCGAGTTTTACAAGAGCGGCGTCTTCGGCGAGTTGGTGCCCGCAAAGAAACACCCGTTGACGTTCGTATTGTTGCAGCAACTTCTCGTAATATTGATGTGATGGTAGAAAATGGCACATTCCGAAGAGACCTTTTTTATCGAATCAATGTTGTTCGTATTAGTCTTCCGCCTCTTCGTCAGCGTGGCGATGATATTGGCTTACTGGCCGAGTTTTTTGCCAGCCGAGCAGGACGAGAAATGGGACGTGACGCAGGCCGGTTCTCAAGTGATGCCTATCAGGTATTACAACACTACTCCTGGCCAGGAAATGTCCGTGAACTACAAAATGTCATTCGCCGAGCCATGGCACTGACGCCAGAGGATGTCATTGGGGTGGACGATCTTCCTGATGATATTGTGGCTGCGGCGGGCAAAAAGGCCGGTGGCATCTTCGCTCATTCAGCAAAAGCAGCTCTAGAATCGAGTGGGTTTTTCTCACAAAGGTCCGCTCATGTTGCTGAATTTGAGCAACAGTATCTTCACGAACTCATGAAACAGGTTCGAGGAGATGTCTCGGCTGCTGCCAAAAAAGCACAGGTTCCTCGCGGCACTCTGTACCGACTTCTAAAATCTCACGAATTAGATCCTTCACGCTTTCGGGACAATCCGGACCAAAGCAAGTCTGAATAATCCTGGCTCTGGCACGCGCATCAGTTTGATGAATCAGGCGCCTCGTTTGCGCGAATCGTACTTTCTCGCGTCTTTATGCTTCTTTCTTTAGGAAGAGCACGTTACATAATGCAATGCGCCCAACAATGTGTCACATCCGCGCGACAATTCAGTTTTGCCATGGCCGCGAATAACGCGAAAAAAAAGACGTTTTCTTTTTTTTCTGAATGGCACGCTGCTTGCATCTACATTAACCGAAAGCCAATTTTGGCACACGCACACTCACGGCGGCGGAACCGGGCAGAATGCGACATTGAAGCACTTTGAAAACGAATAGAGAAAGGGATGATCATGAAAAAAATCGAAGCAATCCTACGACACTTTAAACTCGAGGAAGTAAAAGATTCACTGAATGAAGTAGGAATCAAAGGAATGACTGTCACCGAAGTTCGAGGATTTGGCCGTCAGCGCGGTCACACCGAGACCTATCGGGGTGCTGAGTATTCCGTAGACTTTCTTCCAAAAGTCAAACTTGAAGTTGTTGTCAACGATGACGAAGTACAGACTGTTATCGACAAAATTATGACCGTTGCCAGAACGGGTCAGGTTGGCGATGGCAAGATTTTCGTCTCTGACCTCGCCGAAGTTGTCCGAATTCGAACAGGTGAGACTGGCGCTGACGCCATCTAATTCGAAAAACGACTTCCGTCGTCATAAAGCCGGTCATCTCTGCTCGCTCTTACAGGCTGCAGGATGACCGGTTTTTTATTTCTATACCGGTTGTTATTTCTATGGAAGAGACGCTATGAGGCAACACCTACTGCTTCTTCATCCTCCACACTTGGGAGGCTGGTTGTTCCCATAAGATACCGATCGCACTCTCGGGCAGCTTCGCGTCCTTCATTGATGGCCCAGACAACGAGGCTCTGTCCGCGGCGACAATCGCCAGCTGCAAAAACTCCGTCTATGTTTGTCGTGTATTGGCCATATTCCGCTGAGAAATTCGTACGTGCATCGCAATCAAGACTCAACTGCTCGGCAATAATCTTTTCAGGACCACCGAATCCAAGTGCGAGAAGTATCATCTGGCATGGCCACTCCTGCTCACTTCCTTCGACAACACTAAATGGTGGCCCGTTCTTCTGAGGCTTCGTCCAGTCAAGTCGAATTGTTTTGACACCCCGAAGCTTGCCAGATTCGTCACCAAGAAATTCAACTGTCTGCACAGAAAACTCTCGTGGATCACCAGCCAATGTTTTCCCAGGAACATCTGAATAGTCGAAACGAGCTGCAGCCTCAGCATGACCATAATCCGTTCGCAAGACCTTCGGCCACTGCGGCCATGGATTATTGGCAGCTCGCTCTTCGGGTGGCTGTGGCACAATCTCGAAGGTGACAAGTGAACGGCAGCCATGACGTAATGATGTGCCAATGCAGTCTGTGCCCGTATCACCACCACCAATCACAATAACGTCTTTGCCTTTTGCACTGATGTACTTTTTATCCTGAAGCTTCGAGTCAAGCAGGCTACGAGTATTCGCGGTAAGGAAATCCATCGCGAAATGAATACCGTCCAGATCACGACCCGGTGTTTTAGCAAAAAAGTCATTTGGACGTGTCGATCCCACACAAAGTACGACAGCATCGAAGTCTGACATGAGCGTGGCTGCTGGAATATGTTTTCCGATCTCAACACCAGTTTTGAATGTGATCCCCTCTTCTGCGAGCAGATTGACTCTTCGTTGAACAACTGCTTCTTTATCCAGCTTCATATTGGGAATACCGTACATAAGCAGCCCTCCAATACGATCAGCGCGTTCGAAGACCGTGACAAGATGGCCGGCCTTATTCAGTTGAGCTGCACAGGCAAGCCCGGCAGGCCCAGAACCAACCACAGCTACCTTTTTCCCCGTGCGCTCTAAAGGTGGAGATGCAGTAATCCACCCCTCTTCCCATCCGCGATCAACAATTGAGCATTCGATCTGCTTAATCGTGACGGGCGGTTCATGAATACCAAGTACACATGAACCCTCACACGGTGCGGGACACACGCGTCCAGTAAATTCAGGGAAGTTGTTCGTCTTATGCAGACGCTCAAGTGCTTCGTGCCAATGCCCGCGATAGACAAGGTCATTCCACTCAGGAATCAGATTTCGCACAGGGCAGCCTGCAGCCATGTTGGCCATAAGGTCTGCCGTATGGCAGAAGGGCACGCCGCAGTCCATGCAACGTGACCCCTGATCTTGTAGTTCGACAATAGGCAGATCCAGATGGAATTCATTCCAATCCCCAATCCGCTCAACCGGATCGCGCTCGGAATAGGTCTGTCTATCTACTGTCATAAATCCCCGTGGATTCCCCATCGGTTGATTTCCTTTCGTCTTCTACCGGCTCCTAGTGAAGCACGGCTATGCCAAATGGTAAGTTGTTTTATTTTGATTCATCTTCAGTCCGTTGCCACAGCAACTTCCGGCTCGGCTGCCAACTCAGCGAGTGCTCGCTTGTAGTCTCGAGGCATAACTTTCACAAACTGACTAAGTGACTGCTCCCATGATTCCAACAGGCCTGTCGCCACCGTCGAACCGGTGTAGTCGGCATGCTTCTGTATAAGTTCCTTGAGTTCTGCAATGTCTTCGGCAGACTCTACTGCCTCAAGTTCAACGAGTTCTAAATTACAATTGAGTCGCAGCACGTCACGATCAGGAGCGTAAACAAACGCAACTCCTCCCGACATTCCTGCAGCCAGATTACGACCTGTTGGCCCAAGAATGACAACTCGTCCACCCGTCATATATTCCAAACCGTGATCTCCGACCCCTTCCACGACTGTGCGAGCTCCACTATTTCGTACACAGAATCGCTCAGCGGCCATGCCTCGGAAATACGCCTCTCCGGCTGTTGCTCCATACAGGGCTACGTTTCCAATAAGAATGTTCTCTTCCGGAACAAATGTTGATCCCTTTGGCGGTGCAATAATAATTCGACCACCTGATAAACCTTTCCCCACATAGTCATTCGCATCACCGGCTAGTTCGATTGTAACTCCTGGTGCTAACCATGCGCCCAAGCTCTGGCCCGCCGAACCGATGACGTCAATGTGAATGGTGTCATCAGGAAGCCCGTTCTCACCGTTGGCCTTTGAAACCTCATGGCTGAGCATCGTTCCAAATGCTCGATCAATATTCTCAATTTCCATCGGGAACCGTACGGGGGTTTGTTCGTGAATAGCCGCAAGAGCCTTCTTGATCAGTTCGTTATCGAGGACCTCTTCAAGACCATGGTTTTGCGAAATGGTGCAATGCGTCACCGTATCTGGATGGGGGCCAGCTGCCGGAGTAAGGATCGGCGTGAGATCGAGCCCCTTTGCCTTCCAATGCCGAACCGCTTCATCAATCTCCAGAACTTCTACGTGGCCAACCATTTCATTAATGGACCGAAAACCAAGGCTGGCCATAATTTCTCGAGCCTCTTCGGCAACGAGAAAGAGATAATTCACAACATGCTCTGGCTTTCCTGAAAACTTCTTTCGAAGCTCGGGGTCCTGCGTGGCAATTCCAACCGGACAGGTGTTGAGATGACACTTCCTCATCATGATGCAACCCATCGTGATGAGTGGTGCTGTTGCAAATCCATATTCTTCAGCGCCAAGAAGTGCTGCGATGACTACATCTCTACCGGTTTTCAGCTGACCATCGGTCTCAAGCCTGACGCGACTACGAAGATCATTCATGACCAATGTCTGATGCGTCTCAGCAATACCAAGTTCCCACGGAAGACCGGCAAACTTGATACTCGTCAGTGGTGAAGCACCAGTACCACCATCAGTTCCAGAAATCAGAATTTTGTCAGCGTGCCCCTTGGCTACACCCGCCGCGATTGTGCCCACACCAACCTCTGACACTAGCTTCACACTCACTGCCGCTGAAGGGTTCGAGTTTTTCAGATCGAAAATAAGTTGGGACAGATCTTCAATCGAGTAAATATCGTGATGTGGTGGCGGACTGATCAGACCCACGCCAGGAGTTGAGTGACGCGTGGCAGCGATAATCTTATTCACCTTATGGCCTGGGAGTTCACCTCCTTCGCCTGGTTTTGCCCCCTGGGCAATCTTAATCTGCAATTCATCTGCATTGGTTAGATACCAACTCGTGACACCAAAACGGCCTGACGCGACCTGCTTGATATACGACCTCTTCGAATACTGATTTATCTGCGCCTTGGCTTTTTCTGGGTCAAGTTTTTCAAGCGTATCAATCATTTCTTCGTGCTCGCCTTCAGGGCGACCGTACCACTTGAATCTCTCTGGGTCCTCACCACCCTCTCCAGTATTGCTCTTTGCCTCCAACACGTTCATTGCGACGGCGAGTGTTTCATGAGCCTCTGCAGAAATTGATCCGTAGCTCATTGCCCCGGTACAAAACCGTTTGACAATGTCACGAGCTGGTTCGACTTCTTCGATTGGCACTGGAGTTCGACCAGTCTTAAATTGAAGAAGCCCTCTTAAGAAGCACCGTCGGTGGGCATCAGTGTTTACCGTCTCAGCAAATTGCCGGTACGCATCCCTTGACCCTGTTCGGGCAGCGACCTGCACCTGAGCGATGGTGTGCGGATTCCAGGCATGTGCTTCGCCTTCTTTTCGCCAATGAAACTGGCCGTCATTGGGCAATGTCGACAGTGCGTTATCAGTACGGGTTGGGTAGCCGATTTCATGGCGACGAATTCCTTCTTCAGCAATGACATCAAAACCAACACCAGAAATCCGGCTCGCCGTTCCAACAAAGCACTTTTCAATTATTTCTGGCGCTAAACCGACTGCTTCGAAAATCTGCGCCCCCTTGTATGAGGCAAGTGTAGAAATACCCATCTTGCCCATCACTTTTTTAATACCCTTGGCAACCGCTTTCCGAAAGGCCGGTACAATTTTCTCATCGCTAAATTCCTCTTCGAGAAGGCCGTCGACACGAGCCTGACGAAGTGCTTCAAATGCCAGATACGGATTGACTGCGTCTGCACCGTAACCCGTCAGCAGACAAAAGTTATGGACTTCACGCGCTTCCCCAGACTCAAGCACAATACCTATTCGTGTCCGCAATTCTTGCTTCACAAGTGCATGGTGAACTGCCCCAGTAACGAGGAGCGAACTGACCGGGACACGTTCACGGCTGACGGCTCTATCTGAAAGGACAACCAATGAATAGCCATCATGGATTGCCTGAGTAGCCTCAGCACAGATTCGGTCAATCGCTGGCTGAAGGCCTGCATCGCCTTCGGATCGTGGATACGTAATGTCAATGGTTTTCGACTTCCAGCCACGATGATCGATTGCCTTGATAGCGGCAACTTCTTCGTTCGTCAGGATTGGATGAGGAATACAAAGTCGATGACATTGCTCCTCGGTTGCTTCCAAAAGATTTCCTTCTGGGCCGATAAAGCATTCCAGCGACATGATGACCTCTTCCCGAATCGAATCGACGGGTGGGTTTGTCACCTGGGCAAAAAGTTGCTTGAAGTAGTCGTACGGCAGTCTGGGTTTATCAGAAAGACAGGCAAGAGCAGCGTCGTTGCCCATTGATCCGATCGGATCTCGTTTTTCACGAAGCATCGGCATGAGCATGAACTGAAGCGTCTCAGTCGTGTACCCAAACGCCTGCATCCGCTTGAGAAGTTCGTTGCTGTCATAGTGCGCGGGGGACTCTTTCTCAGGCAGATCATTGAGATGAATTGCCTGGTTTTGAATCCATGTCTTATAAGGACGCTTTGTTGCAACAGACGTTTTCAGTTCATCGTCTGCAATGATGCGGCCTTGTTCGAAGTCAACAAGGAACATCTTTCCTGGCTGAAGACGTCCTTTGGACTTCACCTGCTCAGGATCGACCTGCACAACCCCTACTTCACTCGCCATAATGACGCGATCGTCGTGAGTGACGTAATACCGACTCGGCCGCAAGCCATTTCGGTCGAGGACTGCTCCAATGTAGTGGCCATCTGTGAACGAGACCGAAGCTGGGCCGTCCCACGGTTCCTGAAGAGCCGAATGGTATTCATAAAACGCGCGCTTGTCTTCTGGCATGCTGTGATGATTCTGCCAGGCTTCGGGGATCATCATCATGACTGCTTCTTGAAGCGTACGGCCCGAGTGATAGAGCATCTCAATCGCGTTATCAAAGTTTCCGGAGTCGGAACAATCAGGCTCAATAACTGGGCAGAGCTTCCGGATGTCTTCACCCCACAGGTCACTTTTCATGACACCCTGACGCGCAAACATCCAGTTCGCATTTCCTCTGAGCGTATTGATCTCGCCATTGTGCGCCATGAAACGACATGGCTGAGCTCGATCCCAACTTGGGAATGTATTGGTCGAAAAGCGTGAGTGCACCATCGCAAGGTGCGTCTTATAGTCTGGGTCTTGAAGATCTTTAAATAGAGGAATGACCTGCATGGAACGCAGCATCCCCTTCCAGATAATGACTTTTGTCGACAACGAACAGATATAGAACATTAACTTTTGCGACAAGTTGCTCTCGACTCGAATCTGGTGGCTGGCCCATTTTCGAATAACGAACAGGTGTCGCTCAAATGCTTCCTGATCAAGTCCATCTCCAGCGGCAATAACCACCTGATCAAAGTGCGGCATTGCACGACGCGCAGTTGGCCCAACATCCGCTGCATCTGGATCAACTGGCAACTCCCGCCAACCGATAAGTTTCTGACCTTGTTCATTAATAATTCGGTCAACAATTTCACGGCAGTGCGCTCGCTCTGTCGGATCTGTTGGCATGAAAAAGACACCGCTGCCATACAATCCACGATCTGGCAGTTCCTGCCCGAGCTCTTCCTTCGCTATTTTCTCAATTAACTCATACGGCAAGGCTGTCAGCATGCCAGCACCATCACCGGTGTTGTCTTCACAGCCACAACCACCACGATGCTCCATATGCTGAAGCATCCGATCAGCATCATCAACAATTTGACGAGACCTCTTCCCCTTAATGTGTGCAATAAAACCCACGCCGCATGAATCATGCTCGTTTGCTGGATCGTAGAGGCCACGGCTTTCAGGAAGTCGTACTGGGGGCTTCATTGATTGTTTTCTCATTGTGAGGGTTTCAAATTTTCTGTTCTGTTATTTTTTCAGTGGGAGTCGGCCTTTCGAGACCGGCACCACAGAATCATGCCTGCCAGTACCAAGTCATTGGCAGGGTCAGGCTGTTCCGACCACCGCCAAGTCACTCGGTACTTCGGGTGGACGTTTTAGTTCCCGGATACCTTCGTCAGTGTCATGTGCATGGCCGCGTAAAAGATCAAGAAATCTTCTCGCCGTTGGGGAAAGAGGCTTTCCTCGGCCACGAATAATGCCAAGCGGTCGAATGAGCGGATTTTCTTCAAGCGGCAAACTGACCAGAGTGCCCACACTAGTTTCTCGGACAACAGTGGGTTCAGGCAACAAGGCCATACCAGCATCAATTTCAACTGCCCGTTTGATTGTTTCGATGTTGTCAAATTCCATAACAACACTCGGTTCTGCTCCTACTAACTCAATAGCCTTATCGATTTCTTGACGGATAACGAGATCATGATCAAAGCCCACCAATCGTTGCCCATGCAGGTCTGTAAGAGACGCACTTTCTCGAGCAGCAAACGGATGATTTGGGCTGCAGACCAACACGACGGGCTCTTCTCGCCACGCCTCAGCTTCGATAACCCGGGAACCCCGTGGGTAGCTTACGATGCCAACATCTGCCTGATCATTTTCGATTGCTTCACAGACTCTCTGCGGGTGCAAATACTCCAGCCGCACGTTTGCTTTTGGATATCTCGCCATAAACTCCTGCACATATTCACTCATATGGTGGAGTCCTACTGAATAAATTGCTGCGACACGAACCCGACCGGAAACATCTTCTCGAAGTGAGTGAACTTCATCCTCGAGCGCGTCGTACCTCGCAACAATATCTCGACACCCTTCGAAGAATACACGGCCTTCATGGGTGGGCATGAGTGGCCGCTTAGATCGCTCAATTAACTGAACACCAAGTCGACTTTCCAATTGGCTCACAACCTGACTCGCGCCAGATTGAGAAAGACCATTGTCTTCTGCCGCTCGTGAAAAACTCTTTCGAGTAACGATGTCACAGAAGATTTTGAGAGATTTCAGGTTCATATTCGCCACGTTTCAACTAGTAGGCACAAGCCCCTTTTCGAGCCAGCAGCACCGAAACCCGAGTAAGGCCAAAGCCTCAAAAAGCAGTCCCAGGCAATTCCCCACACATGCATTGGGTTGACGACAGTACTATTTAAAAATCAAATAGTGTCACCCGCAAGTATTCGAGAATCCAATACAGCCTATCCGTTTGGTTGATTTCGTCAAGATACTGCTTGTTTGAAGGAATTTACATCGATGTCATTCCATACGCTGAAACCCTCGCTTTTCCTCCCCCCGGAAATCGCTGAATTACTCGACCCGAACCTGCCACCACTTGGGCCGGGAGTTCCACAGACCCAATTTGAGCAACGGCTGAAAAAAACCGTGCCAGAATCCTTGCTCGGAGCCACCTTGGTTTCTTCAGAAGCAGGTGTGTGCTGTCTCGCTGGCATGTGGCTCTGGAATGGATTCCTTGATCAGTCTCATGAACTCAGCCAGAGCATTGATACACCTGAGGGCAGCTGGTGGCACGGAATCATGCATCGTCGAGAGCCTGATGCGGGTAATGCGGCCTACTGGTTTCGCCGCGTAGGAAACCATCCACTGTTTTCCACACTTGGGAGCAGAGTCCGCAAGCACGCCACACAAATCGAACTACCAGATGAAACTCAATGGCTTACGCAATGCACGGACTGGAACCCAGATCAATTTATTGAGGCCTGCGAAACGGCACGCTGTGATTCGAATGAAGCTGCTTGTCATGTGCTTCGCGAGGTGGCAGCGATTGAATGGTATGCACTCTTCGAGTATTGCCAGAATCTTGCACGCGGCACGCATCGGTAATTGGACATGATTTTCATTTCTTACAAAAGTAAAAATACATGCCTGTCTACTCTTTGACTCGCTCTAAGTATTCAGCATTACGAGTATCTATTTTTACCAATTGCCCCTGCTCAATAAATGCAGGTACCATAACTTCTGCTCCGGTCTCAAGTTTTACCGGCTTTGTCAGGTTGGTGGCAGTATTTCCACGCACAGCAGGCTCGGCATACTCAACCTGCAACACCATGTGCTGAGGTGGTTCCATAGTGATCGGGTTTTCATTGTAAAGCATCATGGAACAGATCGTGCCTTCCTTCAGCCACTTCCACGCGTCATCAACTTGTTCAGATGACAACTCGTACTGTTCATAATTATCGTTATCCATAAAAACAAACTGATCTCCCTGCTTGTACAGGAATTGAGCATCTATTGTTGTAATATCGGCAGTCTCAAGTGAATCACCACTCTTGTACGTTCGATCGAGCACAGTACTTCTGAGAAGATTGCGAAGTTTGCATTTGTAAAGAGCCTGCCCCTTACCTGGCTTTACAAAGTTGCATTCGATCATGATGTATGGATCACCATCAATCTGGACTTTTAGCCCCTTTCGGAATTCACTTGTGTTAAACGAAGCCATCGAAATCGCACTTTCAATTCAGGACAATACAGGCATCTAGTGAGTATGCCGCGACACTCAAGCACAAGCCTCGTCACCATCATACAGCCTGTCAACGCTGATTCCACAGCCACCCATTCCAGCGAACTATTTTTGAACTGGAACTGGCCCCATGCTCAAGAACGTCCGCTGTAGACTGCACATTGAGCATTCGAACAATCAAGTCAACCGTCCCGACATCTTTCTTATGGATATATCCACAGCCCGAGTAATCGACAGAATAACTCCTCAACCACCAATGGTTCGGGAAGTCTGGAAGCAGGAATTAGCTGATGCTGTTCGTGACCCAGCAGAGCTTTGCGATTTATTGAATCTTGATTCAGCAGTTGCGCAGAAATCGATAAAAGCGAGCCGGGACTTTCCATTTCTTGTGCCGCGAGGTTTTATTTCTCGAATGCAAAAAGGTGATCCGAATGACCCACTGCTCCTTCAGGTATTACCGCAGCCTGAAGAATTGGATGACATACCAGGTTTTGTATCCGATCCAGTTGGTGAACAGCCAGCTCGACGAGGAACAGGACTTATTCAAAAATATCATGGACGCTGTTTGCTTCTCGTCACTGGTGGTTGCGCCGTGCACTGTCGGTACTGTTTTCGTCGTGAATTTCCTTATGCCGAAAGCGGAGCATCGCCTGCCAGTTTTGCAGGTGCAGTGAACGAGATACGAGAGGACCCGTCAATCCATGAAGTAATTCTTTCTGGAGGCGACCCTCTTCTCATCGATGACACGCTACTTGAAACACTCATACACGATATAGCCTCAATTCCGCATGTCAGGAGGCTTCGAATTCATACACGGATTCCTGTCGTGTTGCCCTCCCGCATCACAGAACATCTTCTCCACATACTGCACGAAACACGACTGACAGCTTGTGTCGTTATTCACGCGAATCATGCTGCTGAGCTTGATTCAGTTGTCGCAGATTCAATGCGGCGAATGAGCCAAGCAGTTCCAATCCTGTTGAATCAGGCGGTCTTACTACGTGGCGTGAACGATACCGCTGAAAGCCTCATTCAGCTCTCGGAAAGGCTGCTCGATCTTGGTGTCGTTCCGTACTATCTTCATCTCCTTGATCCCGTTCGCGGGGCAAGTGATTTTGACGTGTCTGAAGAAACCGGAGTACACCTCATTGATGAATTACGCAATCGACTGCCCGGATACGCAGTGCCACGTCTTGCCCGCGAACACCCCGGAAGTCCTAGCAAGACATGGCTGGCCTAAAGAATGGCCAAAAACATGTCATACTAAAGAAGCCGGCCTCGGCCAACGAGTGTAAATACATTTAAAAAGTGGATGAATTACTTTTTTCAGAGTACGTAGGAAATGTTATGAAGGTTTTAATCGGCGTCGACGGGTCACCTCTATCACTGGACGCTGTGCGTGTAGTCGGACACATCATCGACCCCACCGAAGATGAAGTGGCAATCTACTTTTCACCGACAGAACTTCAGCAGCGGCTTCCTGAGTCATCATCTTCGCTTGTAAGTCGGAGTGCAGCTGATCTGTTTGCAGAAGCGCGTGCACTGCTTCCAACAGAGTTTGCAAAACCGGTTGAAATGATTAGCAGTTCAGCGTCAGCGGCTGTTGGCATTCTTGAGTCGGCGAATGGCTGGCATGCCGACCTTGTCGCCGTTGGTGCTCGTAGCCATGGCTCAATAGAACGATTTCTTCTCGGAAGTGTTTCTCGAGCAGTCCTTCACGGAGCCCACCTGCCCGTACTTATCGTGCGTAGCCATCCACCAGAAGACGGAAGCTTCCGTACCATGGCCTGCCATCACCCAGCGAGTGCATCGGCGGTAAGCAAAACGCTCCAGGAATTGCATTGGTCAAAAAAGACCGACGGGTGTGTTATTGGCGTAGCGGAATCAATGCTCGCTGGCCCACTCCCAAAGTGGCTTGAAAAACGTGTCCGGGACCCCGACACAGCTGCTATCGCACAAGCTTGGCAACAGGAACACGATGACGAAGTCCACGCTTTGAGCAGTAAGCTTGAGGCCTTTCAGAAAGATTTGCCGCCGTGCTTTCACAGCGCGAGCCCGATAATCGTAGAAGGAAATCCTGGACACCGAATACTTGAACAGGCAAAAAAAGATCACACGGATCT
>JADHSL010000122.1 GCA_016776925.1 Pirellulales bacterium
TGTAACAGATCGGCAAAGGCGAGATACCCAAACCCTGCAGATACGGTTTTTAATGTCTGTCGTCGTGAAAACATAGTGCCTACTCCACATCCTGTTTTTCTGTCATCGTCCCCGAATCTCACACCTAGTCAACAAACCGGAATTCCGCAGATGCAAAAAGGCTCTGGCATACTGCCGCGAGGCCTGCAACCGCTTCTGATGCGTTAGTAAAATTCCCCAAAAACCGTTCTGTTTCCATCCGCTCCGTTTTTGATGGACTCCTGGAATAGGCAAGGTTAAATGCCATCGTCACCTTGTCAGCCTCGTTGTTGCACGCTTGGTCTATTCGCTCTGCCATTGCGCGGCTCTGCTGGATAACAAACGGGTTGTTTAGCATGTACAAAGCTTGATCAGCCGTATGAGAAGATTCCCGCTGGCCGATAATCGCACTTGAATCAGCAAAATCAAAGACGGCAAGTGCACGTGGTTCTTCATCTCGAACAATCGGGAGATACACACTGCGGAACGTGGCATCTTCCATATCGAGTTGATGCGTCACCTTACGCATAACAACTTGCGCCATTTTAGGATCAAATCCTCTGGGCCTCCGTCCACGATAGCCCATAGCACCGGGCGGACCTCCAGGCATTCTTTTCCGATCATCCGGTTGCTGGCGGAACCCGCGACGGCCACCGAACTGACCAGCCCCGGATTCCGGCTTCGGTCTCATTGCGGCAACCATCTCTCGTCCCATCTGTCGAGGATCGCCAACCATCCCTCCGCGAACCCGGGTGTAGCCTGCCTTGGCTACTTCTGACCCTCTGGGTCGGTGCAGGTCAAGCTCGCCACTCATTGCTAGCATTGAATCACGCAGGACCTCAGCGTCGAGCCTCCGCTGATTTGCCCGCCACAAAAGTGCATTGTCTGGATCTTTTGCGTGGTTACTTGCGTCGTATGTTGTATCTATTCGGTACGTCCGTGAGTTCACGATTTCACGAATGACGGCTTTTACTGACCATCCAGAGTTAATGAAGGCAATCGCAAGGTGGTCCAGTAATTCTGGATGGCTTGGAGCTTGTCCTGTGACACCGAAGTTTTCCATCGATGTCACGATGCCGTTGCCTACTAGTGTTTTCCAAATTCGATTTACCATCACTCGCGCAAGAAGCGTGTTCTGGTCACTCCCTACCCATCGAGCAAACTCAAGTCGTCCACTACTGTCTGCGGCAATAGAAACAGGCTCGTCACAAAGAACCTGCGGAAACCCTCGAGACACAGCCTGAGCAGGTTGATCGATTTCACCACGAACAAGGATCGGCATATCCTTTGGAATGCCACGCTCCTGCACCCCCATCGTAAAACTGCGTGGGTTCCCATTCTCATCAATATTTCCGAGCCGACCTGATAACTGCTCCAGTTCATTCAGCGCTCGAAGGCGTTGTTGCTGTGCTGTTGCGGCACCTCCTTGGGGCGACGTTCGTCGTAAACTCATCAGGCTGGCGACTTTGTCTTCAATCTCTCCGCGTAGTCGCTCAACATCCTCCTCTGACAGCTTCTTATCGAAAGGGTTTGGGTCGTGTACCGGAAGGCGTATAAGATTGCTGACCTGCTTGGTCTGTGCCCCTGAAAACGTTCCGTAGGAAGACTGGGCGTTTCCAAAATAGGTTTCTGTATTCCCAAACACACCAGCAAGTGCGTAATAGTCACTCTGTGGAATGGCATCAAACTTGTGGTCATGACATCGCGCACACGAAACTGAAGCACCAAGAAAAACACGTGTGGTTGTATCAATCTGTTCATCTATAAGATCAGCCCGAAACTGAATACGATTCTGTTCATTTATATTTTTGGCACCAATCGCTAAGAATGTCGTAGCAATTAAATGCTCGGACCACTCTTCATCTGTCTGAACAGGGAGAAGATCGCCTGCAATTTGCTCCTGGACGAAATGGTCAAATGGTTTGTCCGCATTAAAAGAATCAATGACATAGTCGCGAAACCGCCATGCATGGGGGAAGGTCATGTTCACACTTCGACCTGTGGATTCTGCATACCGTACGACATCAAGCCAATGGCGGCCCCACCGTTCCCCAAACTGCGTCCTCGCCAGAAGTTCATCAGCAAGATCACGTACTGCAGTCTCCGCACCTCGCAGCCAGGCAGTTTCGAACTCGGTGACCTCATTTGGTGTCGGTGGTAACCCGACGAGATCGAAATACAACCGACGGACAATCGCCCTGGGCTCGGCATCCTCAGCAGGAGTAATCTCAGCGGTTTCGAGCCCTAGCAAAACGTAATAGTCAATTTCATTCTGACACCACGGGTCATTTTTCACAGCCGGAGCGACAGTCTTTTGGGGCTGCTGATAAGCCCAAAATTCTGCCTTCGCCTTTTCGATGTCCTGAGCTGTTATTGCTGTCTGCACATCTTTCAGAACAGAAATCCGCGGATCGGGTGCGCCCATTTCTATCCAAACCTTGAAATTATCAACAACCTCCTGCGGAAGTTTACGCTTCGGTGGCATCACAAAGTCCTGATGCGTCATTGCGTTATACAACCAGCTCTCTTCGAGATCCCCCGGCACAACAGCCGGGCCAGTGGCGCCACCCAACAGCATTCGTTCCTTTGTGTCGAGCCGCAGACCGCCGCGCACGTTGCCTGCCTTGCTTGAATGGCAGCCGTAGCACTCACGAACAAGCACCGGCCTAATCTTTGTTTCAAAAAACGTGAGCTCGTCTGTCGAAAGTGATTCCTCAGCCCCTGCAGCTGCGCCCACTAGAAACACAACGCCGGCAGTGAAAGAGAAGACATGTTTCATAACAATAATACCCTTCACGCTTTTCTTCGAGTCGAGATGCCTAGCGAGACACATGCGTCACCTTCGAATCACTCAGCTGTGGGAGGACGTTGAGGTTGCTCACCACCGGGCGATGCGCTCGTGTCTCTTGGTGATGGCCGGCCCTGGCCGCCCGGGCGTCGTTGTATTCCTGCCCCGCGTCGCTCACGCATTGCCATCATCATCTTTTGCAATTCCTCATTATTCAGTTTTTGGTCGCCATCTGCATCAAACTCTTCGATCATTCGTGCGACCATTTGTTCCGGGCTGAACCCACCTGCAAACTGCCCCGGCCGTCTCTGCCCAGGTCTCCGTTCACTATCTTGCTGATCACCAGGCCGAAAACTCGCGCGCGGTTTACTCTCAGCATTTTCCCCATCTGCAGAGCTATCGTCTGCAAACACCGATACATTTCCGCCAATGATTAGGGCAAGAATACTGACACTACAAAAACATTTCATTTTTATTGCCTCATGACTGATGAGTAATTGAATGAATGGCCAATGGCTCGTACTCCTGCACGGGCAATGACCACTCCGGTACTTCAACGGCTTGAGCGATCCAGAGTTGCACGAGTAGCTACAAGACCAGTTCTACCCCAAGAAACACAGGATGCTAAAACCAACACTGGTGACTTTCCCCCAACACGACGCACCCGGCTTCCGTTATCTGCTACAAGAGCTGTACGTAAACCCTACCTGCTTTATCGTCTACTTAGGGCTCGGTAGCCAAGTAACAGAATGATACTGCCGCCCACGGCCACTGCCAGACTTCCTAGGTCGAATGAGCCCGGATTCACATTGACCCCAATCTGTGTTGCAATAAATCCACCGACCAGTGCGCCAACAACACCAAGAACTGTTGTCACGACAAGGCCGTACACGCCACTACCTGGCACAAAAAATCTGGCGAGTGCACCCGATATCAGGCCAAATAAAATCCACGAGACAATATCCATTTCTGCTCTCTCCTTGGTACGTAAATTCGCAAGGCTGACATTCAGAACGGTCAAACATTCTCCCAATTGAGCTCAGCCGTTCCCCTGCGAATAACAAGTGTACCGTGCCTTTTGCTGCCACCGAAGATCCTTTGCATTGTGACGGAGCACAGTTGGCTCCTCGCGGAGCGAAAGCCTTAAAAAAGGTCTGTAGAGCCTTAGCCCGCCATTTCCTGACCCAGCGTGCTCCCTCCTCCGGCGAAGGCTCCAGATAAAAAAACGAGCAAAAGAGCTCTGATGTGCGTACTGGAAACAGGTTGGTTTTGAAGCCAAGTCATGTTACTTCCTGTTTTGCGAAAGCTAAACCGATGGTTAGTGCTGTTCAGTATATTGAGACTAGTTCACGTCCAGCGGACCAGATGCGTTCCACGCCACCGACCCAGCGAAAAATCTGGTTTGACATGCATGTCGATGATTTGAGTGACCGCGATTATTGGTCATGTCTGGCAACTCTTTGGGTCACCGACTATCTCGCTC
Organism: Pirellulales bacterium; assembly: GCA_016776925.1. Classification (GTDB taxonomy): domain Bacteria; phylum Planctomycetota; class Planctomycetia; order Pirellulales; family UBA1268; genus UBA1268. Next base: position 4,290 of record JADHSL010000122.1, read on the forward strand.
ACGAGCGTGGTTGGTGGCACGACCATCTCTGGTGTAACCGTCCCCACAGATCAGCTGCTATGACACCAGCAGAACGAGCGATCTACGAACAAATCAAGGGACCGACTATCCTCTATCGGGGCTATGCGTCAGCGGCGAACTCCATTGGAATCTCCTGGACTGATGATCCTTCAGTTGCTGAATTCTTTGCCTATGATTTCCTAAGTCATCAGCCCGGCTACACACCCGACACGGCGGGTATTGTCAGCTGCGTTTTTCATCCAACAGAAGTCGCACTGTTTAAAAATGAAAATGGTGAACGTGAATTCATCGTCTCAGAGCCAGCGGCACTTGTTCACATAACCGATCAAATGACTGCATAACGAACCGAGTCACCAGATATTGCATCGGTACCGGAGACTGGCATACTTGGATCGGCTGTACTTCCAAGTCCCCATGCGTCACGCCCTCCGGGAAATATCTTGGTCAATGAAAGTTTTCTCTACCAAGATCCGCCGACGCTTCCTTCGAGGAGGGCGATTAATTATTTTCTGGTGTCTTTTAGGCCTCGCCATCCCGCTTCTGCTTCTCGGCCCGGGACGACTGGCCTACGCGTTCCTCGCGTGGTTCTGGTCGTAGGGTGGAGCCCCAACCACGGTTTTCACCCACCGTCGACCGGACCTTCTTCTTCTGGAAGAAGTTCAAACGCCGAAAGCCGCAGTGGCGTCGGCACGCCTTCGGAAGGTGACCGAAGATATTCCCAACGACTCTCGTGCGAGTTATTAAAGCCCACAAAAATACCAACAACGGTGACTCCTTCGGCGGCGGCTTCGGCAAGAAGAATCCGCAACCCATCACCATGACTTGTGTTTCCTTTGGTGGAAAATGTGTTGTGCCGTGGGCGGATTTCCTGACACCACAAGCCCGACTGCCGACAATAATGAGCTGCCTCACGGTGCGTACGGAAGAGGGGTAAAAACTGAAACGATTCTCCGGTCGTCCGACGGTGTGAGCCAATTAACTGGGGACGCCCGGCTCGTACCAGATGCCATTCTGCCTCAGACATAGAATACTCCTTGGAAACCCTACTTCTCAATTACTTGATTCTAGACCTCCCATTGAGAACGGCTATGGATGTCTTAACTACTCCTACGTACCCAGAACCACCCACCAGAAGTCTCATTCAATGGAAACCATCCAACTTATTTGTTTCACCGTGATTTGGACAGGTATCTGGATCCTACCCCTAAAACCTTTTTCGCGGGCCGTTGAGATAACGACTGGCTTGATTCCTTTTTCGGCATTTGGACTTCGGGTTTTTGCTGGATTCTTTGTAGATGTTCCTCACGGTGACCCAATTGTCACCTCGGTAAAACCCCTGACGGACTGGATCAATGGCGGTGGCTTCCCCCCATTCCAACTGGTCCTTGATACCGCGGTTGCCATAGGGCTTCTCTGGTTTGCCGCAGCTTTTCACATCCCATGGAAAAGCCGCCTTGCCACTGCATGGGTATTTCCTGTCGTGGCTGCTTTCAGTATCACAGTTCGTGTCACCACAGGGCAAACGGTTCAAGAATTTCTGGCAACCAAGTTGTCAGCTCCCGTTCTTGCCCTCGCCCTTGCTGTCGTACTCGGTGCATTGATGCGGTGGACACCAGGGCCACACGTACCCACGACACGTCGGACTGCTGCCATCGCGCTGATAAGCATCATACCAGTGGCAACATTTCTTCTCGTGCTGCTCACGCCTTTAGTCACCAGCATGCCACCGAGCCAGCAGGCCCAAGCACGATCGATCCTCACTCTTGGGGCAGGATCATTCACTGCGGTCTTTGGTTATCTATTCAATCCATTCAAAGCAAACCGTAGTCGCCTGCTTTTTGCATTGGTTGTCGGTGTTTCCGTTGGTGCCACTGGGTCCCTCTACCTGTAAAGTGATCTCTTCACCATCCTCATTTCCTGTCATCTGGGGAGGGCTACTCGATTTTGACCCATTCAATTTCGAGCTCAAAGGCACCTGGCTTTTTATCACTCAGCATAAAACCAATCCCACTAATCTGATCTGGAGACAGTGGAGTTTTGTTCTGAACGCGTCGTCCAAAAGAAGTCGGCGTGAAGTCCTTTAGTGGCACGACTACTTCAGTCCACTCGCCAGCGACCGTTGGCAACGATGCACGGTACGAGAAAGCCATTCTTCGTGTTCTTGGGTACAAATTAAATATGTACGTCCGTCCGTCACCCTTGAGTCGAACACGGAATCCATCATCGGGCTGCATCTCAATATTCATTCGGCCTGAACGAATTGATGTAAAGCCACCATTATTTTCAAGGGACAACGTACCGTAAAACTTCATTACGCCGTCATCAGTGGTTTTTAACTTGCCTACAGAACGCCCACCCATCACTCCATCATTTACGGCATTCCATCCAGATGCCTGTTCCTTATTTCGGAAATCAACCAGCGAAACGTGCTCGGCCGCATCCACAACCTGGGCCGAACAAAGAACCAGAAGCGTTGTCGAAACAAGGGACATATTCATAAAAACCGCCTTCAAGAAGTTTAGGGTGAGATCACATTCATTTGCATGATTGCAAGTTGCAGAGTCGTCGCAATGGCAACCCAAATCAGATAGGGAACCTGCACAATGGCCACCCACCGGTGATATCGCCAAATCATACCCATTCCCCAGAGAAGTGTCACCAAGACAACAACAATATCAAAAGAAGCAAAAACCAGGCTACGCACTCCAAAAAGAATCGGCGTGAACGCTACATTTGCAACAAGATTGATGGCAAAGGGCAGGGCGGCAGACCGAGGAATTTTTC
>JADHSL010000026.1 GCA_016776925.1 Pirellulales bacterium
GGTCATACTTCTGGCCAATTTCGCCAAACAGCTGCGCTTTCCGAATACTATCGATGCCAAGATCAGCCTCAAGGTCTGCATCAAGTTCAACAATCTCTCGTGGATACCCCGTCTGCTCGATAACAAAATCAATCAGGAATGATTCGACTTCCAAAATTCCCACCTTAGGACTCGCAGGCATCTCACTCCGTGAATTTGGCTGAGAAAGGGCTGAGGGCACATCAACGATTGAGGCTCCTGCTCCGCGTGGTTTTGAAAAACCGTTCTGTGTTGGTGCACCCTGTCTCTGGCTGGAATTACGGGCACTCGCAACGTAGTCAAATCGTGCCGAGTGGTTACCGTTCGGACTTGGTGGCACTTCTGCTTTTGCGACTGGCTTCAACGCCTGTTTTTTTCTTCCCCCTGCAGCAGCGTTGCGATTGCGTTCTCGCCGGCGAGCTGTTGCATCAAACCGAGATACATCACCGACTGACTGAGAGCCAGTGCCGTGTTGAGCACCCGCTCCTGGTTGTACAGCACCTGCGGACAACCCCAATGCATCCTGTAATCGGGCCATCTGTTCCGCCGATGTGCGGCCTCTTTGGTCAAACTGCACGATTGTAATATCTCGACAGTCAACAAGGATACGACGCACTAAGCCAGACAGAACAGCTCCTGGTCCAATTTCAACAAATGTCCGGACCCCTTGCTCGTATAATTGTTTCACAACCTGAACCCACCGTACTGTCTCAGTCATTTGTCGAACGAGACTGGCACGGACCTCTGCCGGATTCGACAGAGCATGAAGCGTCGTACTACTCAATAGTGGGCACTGGGATTCTGCAATCGGCAATGAGTCCAGAGTCCGGGACAATTCAGCCGCAGCTTGTACGAGAAGCGGTGTGTGAAACGGACTCGGCACAGCCAACCTTTTGGCTCGTGTCCGGGTTGCTTCAAGAAGTAATTCAACTGCATCGATTGCTCGCGAAGTACCACCAACAACAGTCTGTTCTGGAGCATTTTCGGCACATCGCCATACAAGCGAATCAAATGGCTTGATCGCAGATTGAACAACTTCTGCACCGGCTAGAATGGAAAGCATGGCCCCGTCAGGTGGGCCGTGCTGGTCAACTGCTTCTGCTCGAGCCTTTGTGGCTTTAAACCCAATTTCCTCTGACCAACATCCGGCAGCAGTAAGCGCTGGGAACTCGCCGAAAGAATGGCTAGCGATGCAATCTGGCTGAAAACCCATTGCCTTGAGAACCTTCCAGGCAAACAAGTCACCGAGGTACATTGCCCATTGCGTTTCCCAGACACCGGAGCCCATCTTATTTGGACTCTTCCATGCTACTTCAGCAAGTGTTGGGGCTTGGCACAAACGAGCCAACTCATCAAGCTCCGCAAGAACGACTTGTCCTTCTGGGGTTTCGTTCGCGAGCCCCTGGAACATGCCCGTGTACTGTGAGCCCTGTCCCGGAAAGAGTGCGGCAATACGCCCGGTATTGGCTTGTGCTCGCGTGTTGTTCTGTAGTTCAGGCGACATTGAAGAGCTGTGCCTTCCTTCCTTCGAGAGAGACAGGCCATTGTCGAGAACGAGATGGCCAATAAGATCATCGTTCACCTCTGTCAGACTTCCCGCTCTGTAGCCGTCCGTTGAAGCAACTGGCAACGGACATGATTTTGATGAAACCCGAAGATGATCTAAAACTGTTAGTTCATCTGATATTGAACCTGCTGCTGGAAGGCTTCCCGAGCGAACAGCATTCATCAGCTTCAAAACGCCTGCAGCTCCTGCCGCAGCGCCTAGGTGACCGATTTGTCCATCCAACGAACTCACCAGGTGTACTGATTCAGTGTCCGCTCGTGCGGCGAGTGACTTCAGCACCTCTTTGTCTCGTTCAGGGTGGGCAACACCAGAGTATTCAGAAGTGACAACAGCTTCATGAGGCAACTGCGTCGACTCAGAAACATTATTCATTACTCGAGCAGCGGTTACCTCCGGTTGCTCACCAGCGGAAACACAAACATCACGAATGACGCCATGTATTGTGTCACCTGCTGCCTGGGCATCCGAGAGCCTCTTCATCACAAGTACAACAGCACCCTCTCCCGGAACACGTCCCTCACCGTCAAGATCAAGAGCGGTTCTAGGGCCCAAGGCAAGACTCCCCCGTAGGGAAAGCATTTCGTAGGCAACGAGATCGAGGTACCGCTGTCCAGCTGCACAGAGAACGGCATCATTACTCCCGTCGCGCAGCATATCAACAGCTGCTGCAATTGCTGTTGTCGATGAACAGTCACCAGCATCGAGCGCAAGTGCACCGCCCATAAGGTTAAAAGATTTTGTCAGGCGACTTGCTAGCGTACTACTCGTAAAGCTTCCGGTTTCATCGACAAGTGCAGGGAATCGCTCGAGCACTTTTTTCTCATAGGCTGAGAGCACCTCAACAATCTGCGATTCACTCAGACCACGCCGTCGCAATAAATCGGTAAGAATCACCGCTGTCTCAGGTAGACGCAAACCGATTTGAAGATCGTGAGAGAAGTCACCCCCAAACATGGTGCCCACGACAACACTCACCCGTGTTCTATCCCACGTTTCATTTTTCAACCCGGCACCAGCCAGAGCAGCATCAGCTGCTTCAAGGAGCATGAATTGCAACGGGTTCGCAGCGGCTATCTGCTTTGGCGGAACCTTGTGTCGTCGCCAATCATACTCAAAACCTTCGACAAAACCGCCCAGACCAGCCATGGCATGCCAAGACTTCGGACCCGTTGGGTCGATCGCTCGCTCAAGACTCCATCGTTCTGGAAGTACCGCCTGAATCGCAGAGCGACCTTCCGCAAGCATTTTCTCAAACTCTGAAACCGATAGCGCACCTGGTAATACACAACCGGTACCAACAATCGCTATAGGTTCATCACGAACCAACTGATTCCTTCCACCTGCGGGACGCACCGCCTTCACACTCTCGACATGCTCTGCAATCGCAAGGTGTACGTTGAGACCGCCGATGCCAAAGGCATTGACTGCAGCAAGCCGGGGCTTCCCGTCTTCTCGCCGCTTCCATTTCTCTGTGCTTTTCGGGACGCGAAATGGACCATCTCTCCAGTTAAATTCATCATTCAATTCATCAGCTGTCGTGCCCGGCGGAATCAGATTGTGTTCCATCGCCAGAACAACCTTCACGAGACTGGCAAGACCAGCCGTCTCAAGCGTGTGCCCCACGTTTGCTTTCACACTCCCGATGGGCACTTTTTTATTGGGCGGAATGTGTTGCGAAAGTAATCCCGCGAGTGCACCCAACTCAGTTGCATCACCAACTTGCGTGCTCGTTGCATGTGCCTCGATGTATTCAATTTCTGACAGATCTTCTTTCTTAGGGTAAGCCCGTTGAACCGCCAGAGTCTGACCTTCTTGCCGAGGGGCCCAGAGACTTTTCCCTTTTCCGTCACTCGCGACTCCAATGCCACGAATAACAGCACGAATACGATCTCCGTCTTCAACTGCTTTTGACAACGTCTTCAGTACCAGAGCGACGTATCCCTCTGCAGTCACCAGACCATCTGCATTTTTCCCAAAAGGGCACGAGCCCTTATTACTGACTGATTGCGCCGCAGAAAACAGAACAAGACTATCTGACTTGCAATACGATGCTCCGCCCACGATCGCTTGGTCAATACTCCCGGCATTTAATGCACGTGCGGCAATGGCAAGAGCCTGCAGTGAAGATGCACACGCCGCATCGACAACAAGATATGGCCCTTCTAATTGAAGTGCCTCACGAACAAGCCGTGCTGCATCCAGAGCACTCAGTGCAATCGGCCGCCCCGCTTTCCGCCCAGGATACCTTTGACGCACGGCAGCCGTGACCTCATTGGACACACGTGTTACCGCATCATCTCCGAGGAGTTCCCGTGCAACATCAACTTCATGGAGGAGATGTGCGGCTTCATCAATTCGGGTCGAATACACATAATCACCAACCTTTGCGCTTCCCCCTGTATGACCGACGTACACTCCCGTTCTGGAGTGCTTCGGCATAGCAAACGGATCTAATCCTGCATCACGACACGCTCGCGAAGCGACTTCGAGGAACACCTGATGAGCGATGTCATAATTTTCTATATGTTCACTTGTAAGTGGACAGACAGACCGATCTACAGGTCGGTCGGAGACAAGGCCACCCAGCTCAGAGTAACTTTTTCCGACAGTGCCTTTTTCTGACGCGAAGTAAAGGTTTCGGTTTAAGCGATCTGCGGGAAGACTTCCCCACGCTGTTGCACCCTGAGCAACCAGCTTCCAGAACTCATCAAGTCCATCGCCCCCTGGAAGCCGACACGACATACCAACAAGCGCGAGTGGTTCCTTCAACACTATTTTTCCTCATTCCAAATTTTGAAAATTTATGTGATCAAAAAACGACTTCTCATATAACGCCAGTCCGGCGACAGCGATGCACCTTCAAAACGGCTAAGGAACTGATAGAAGCTCCATTTCCACGAGAGCACGAATGTGCAACGGAATGCATGCAAGAAACTTTGCTTTACGAAAATCGCCATGGAGATAGAACTCAGCTAAATGAAACCGGGGAGTAACCCCATCCATGGGTTCAAACCCGACGCAACGAAAAATGCTTTCGGACCACCTGTGGCGACAGCCCAACACATTTCTCAAAAACATCGGTGCAGAGGAAAAAAACTAATCCGCTACTGTTTTTAGTATTGATCCACAATTTTTAGAGTCAAGAATTGGTTTCGATTCCAAAATCACTCAGTAACCAGCCAAAAACCTGCTAAAAAGCTGAAAAACCATGCAAACCCGACTCTCACCGAGCATTTTCGATGAAAACGTTGCTTGGGATGCAGAGCCTAAAGAAAACGCATACGCATCACGACTGTCGCCGTTCGACGTTCTCATGCTGCTTGACGAGAGGCCTGGTTACCCGATGTGTTTTTTTGTCGAAACGCATCTCTCTGGAGACCTCTCACTCCAGCGCCTCCGAACTGCAATAGAAGACGCTGCTCAACGACACCCAAGACTTCGTTCCTGTGCTCAGTACAGCACACACGGTTGGCAGTGGAGCCTGAGCAACCAAACTCCGCAAATTGTTCAGCTTGAACACACACCCAACAAAGAATCAGAAGCGATTGCATTCCGACCATTCAATATCCGTCAGGAACCTGGAATACGGTTCGTTGTTATCCCGGAAAGCAAGCAGCAATGGAGCATCATTCTTCAAGTACACCATAGCGTCTGTGATGGCCTTGGCGCCCTTGATTTCCTTGGAGACATCTGGTCGCTCTACCATGGGAGTCAACCAAGCGATTTCCAAACACACTCAAGAACAAACAACATTCAGACTCACTCAGAAAATGATGGCCATCAAAATATCAAAGGAGACCATCAGCACACCCGCGAAACAATTGCTTTCGCAACATTTCGACCATCACGTATCACGTCGTCAAATAGTGCAAAGAATATTCCACACGGAAGAAAACCGTTTCAGTCATTCACCCTGCCAGCGACGACAGTCAAAAGCTTGCGGAAACGGGCAAGCCAATCTGGTGCAACCACAAATGACATCATTGTTGCAGCCTCATTTCTTGCCATCCATAAGTGGAACAGTCGGCAAGGGAAAGCAGGTAAGCGCATTCGTATAACAATGCCAGTAAATCTACGGCCTCCTCGCGAAAGACAGCCTGCAAGCAACCAGATTGGCTATGCATTCCTCGATCGTCGCCCAGGCCAATTACGCGATCCGCCAGAAGTTATCAAATCGATTGCCGAGGCAAGCCGATGGATTCAACACTCAGGTGCGGCTGGAATGTTTCTTGTCGTACTAGGAGCATTCCTCAAGTGCACATGGCTGCTCCGCCTCATCACACAAATCCCCACATGCTTCTCGACAGCTGTCGTGAGTAATCTTGGTAATATTCAAAGTCGAATGCGAGCAAAAGTCCCTAAAGTAGACGGCTGCGATCAACCAGGAGGACTGAGCATCACGAACGTCTCGGCAGTTCCACCGGTCCGACCTGGTACTGCTTTGAGCATGTGTATTACTGCATACGGTGGTCAACTTACGGTCACGACGATGACTGATTCAAGCCAACTTACACCAAGTGACAGCGTTGAATTGACAGATCTTCTACAGTCCCAAATTGAACACCTCGTATTATAGAAAACAGCACAAAACACACTGCCTGCAGCACTCTGTAATATTAGGAAAAACAGCCCCACCTTTACCGTACCGCAGCCCCGCGAGCCCAATCTGCCTGTGTCGGGAAAACTCCCTTCGGCTTTTATCGACACCGAAATCATCACGATCACTTGTGCCACTTCTGCGGGCTAGACGAACCATATGGCCCAGGGATGGTTTGTAACGATCAGGATAGCCTGAGGACCTGAACGTCACCGAATTCTTCCCAATCAACCGATCTCATGAGTATTCAAAGAGAGGTGCAGAGGATGCCATGGCCGGCCATCCTAGCCTCAGAGGAGACTACGAATGGCGAAAGATACTTGGCGAGTTGTAACACAAGGCCGCAACGGCGAACTCATTACTCACGACTTCGATAAACCGGAAGATATTCCAACATCCCATCTTCAGGTTGGCATTGATGACTGTAGCACTGACCTTGAACTCAGGGGTGCTCCAGTTTTCCGTTCACTTGTTGGACCAATGCCTGAAGGAAAAAATGTAATCCGTTATGAGACTCCTGAAGTCTTTGAGATGCTGACAAAAGAATGGGCAATACCAAAGGCTCCAAAACGGCGATCACGAAAAAAGAAGACAGCGACCAATGGCTGAGACAATTTTCGCGAAGATCATTCGCCGGGAAATACCTGCTCAGATAGAGCACGAGGATGAGATGTGCCTTGCGTTCCATGACGTCGCACCACAGGCCCCAACCCATATCCTTGTCATTCCCAAAAAGCCGATACCACGCCTCACTGAAGTGACCGACGCAGACACCCCTCTGCTCGGTCACCTCATGAGAGTGGCGACAGAAATCGCCATGAAGCTGAATCTTGCTAACGGATTTCGTCTGGTTGTGAATTGCGGGACAGACGGTGGCCAGACAGTAGATCACCTGCATATTCACCTGCTTGGTGGCCGGTCACTCCGATGGCCACCGGGATAGCATGCGAGCACGATTCTGCGTACCAAAGTCTGTCCAGACTACCGCCACCAACTTCGGGCTCGATCGAAGAAGCCTTCGTCTTCAGTGGCTTCCTCTTCTGCCTTAACCCTCCGTTCTTCACGGCGGGCGATCCGCTTCGCAACCCTTTCAGCCTGCTCGTCACTAACGGCTGCCTGCAGGAAACGTGGCCAGTATCCCTCGAGTCTCGAAAGGACCTTTGCCGTCGAGCCATCTGCAAGCTCACTTTCCATTTCGTTGAGCAATACATGGAGTTGATTTTGCTGCTCCTGGTTAAACACCAGATCGTAGACTTCGATTTCATCAATTTCGACGACACCCGGCCCAAGCATATCGAATCGTAAACGTAATGATTCGTTGGGATCGCTAGGAAGATCTGTTACCTGTAAGACAAAACGATTCCATCCTTCTTGCAGAGGTCGCCCACCGGCTGCTGCCCCAACTGGTGCAAAGCGATAGTATTGCTCGCTGCCCTGAACCCCTTCGACCGCTATTCGCAGCGGAGGCTGGGGCACGGATGGAGGCAGTCGCAACCACACGGCAACACTTAAGCGACCCGTTTGTGGAGGCTGAAACGGATTACTCCGCACTGTCGCAAGATCACCAACTGATGTCATACGAATGGCCTGATTCTTTTCACCATCACCAACTGCTGGTGATGGTGCATCAATCAGTTCGAGCAGCCCTCCAGCCGCTTCAACAACCTCCCAACCAGTAACACCACCACCAAGACTCGGCAGGTCAAATCCTGGATTATCGAGCACTGGAATCTGAGGGGGCGTCTCGAGCACAGCCTGGCGTTGTCGTAAATCAGCCACACTCTCCTCAATTGAGCGAACCGCATCCTCCTCGAAATGAACTATCCCTGAGAGTGGCCGCATATCTGTTCCGGAGCCAGCTAGCCGAATGACTCGAAGGCTCCATGGCATGAGTTCAATCTCTAGTTGGTTGCCGACCGTTGAGAGTGTTTGATTCGTGATAACGTCTACTCCAGTTGCAGCGGCGGCCAGACTCAAGTCAACCTGCGCCGCCATTCGACTTGCATTTCCAACTAACAGCCAGGCAGCCTCATTGCCTTGAACGAAACGAACTGGAAAATCATCTGGTACGCCGTCTACAGGCTGCAGATTGCGTACAGGAAAGGAAAGGAACGCCTGCCGAATGGCAGCATCACTCGCCGTCAACTCAGCCCAACGAAGCGACTGATCAAAAACAACCTCTGCATCGGCTGTCGCGAGACCAAGGAGCAAAGACTCTTGTCGTTTTGCTCCACCGCTTACCGCGTGAACGACACTCGGAACTGACAATTCTGAGGCATCAAATGGCCCATGCGGAATAACAGCAGTGATGTCTACCTGCTTGGGCTGCTCAAGAAGAACAAGCCCTCTTCGCAATGCACGGCGTTCCCAAGCAGACATTGATGCCGATTGATTCGCCGTTGCGATCGCTGCTGCATCAATATCATTTTCAGTCACAGCATGGAGCCGCGGCGCAACGAACACAGCATTTTTCGGGCGAGTGAGTGCTGCTGGATCAAGGCCAAGCTCATACAAAATTGCCTGATCGCGAGCCTGGCCAGCAACAGCTGGCCTCATTCGTTCGGCCACTGAACCAGCAAACATCAGTGTCGTTGGCATGATGTAGTAATTCCAACCCTCTTGGGCAGCGACAATACGAGCAACACCTTGATGAAGCATCGCTATCTGCTCCGCACGCCATGCAAGCCATGCAGAACGCAATTCCCCCTCGACTGCAGCAGCTCGAGCCGTAAACCGATTGGGACCTGAGTCATGAAGAACAGTTTTGCCCTTGCCCGTCTCCTGCACAAACCTCAGGAATGTTGTGTCATCGAGCCCCCAGGCAACACCGGGGAGATGAAGCCATCCTTTGGCAGAAAGCTCCAGAGCAATTCCGTCAACGACCCCAGACCCTCGCAGCCGCTCAACAAGCTCAGCAACAACATCGAGCACTGCACCCTGAACGCGAGGATCGAGAATGTTGTAATGGCGACCGACTAACGTCTCAGATGGGTCCCGAACCTCGCCGTCGCGACCTAAGCAAAGAAGACCCGGCTTACAGTCAACCTGACCAAGAAGACTTTCTATTCGAGGATGAATGCCATCAAACCGAAGCGTTGGAACAAGCCCCATGCCTGCCTGCTCATTCACTCGACACAGCAATGCAAGGCGGTTTTCCTCATCAAATGACGGATCGCCCGCCCCACCTTCCCATCGCGGCCCTCCGGCGGTCAGGTCGGACTGCCAAAGACTCGCTCCGCCTGCGTAGACGTCAACGGCCAAACCGGTGACATGCTGACTCTTGAGACGCTCGGCGGTTTGCGACAATTCATCGTACCAGTGAACCCATCCAGCTGGCTCGCCCGCGCCTCCTTCGCCACCGGCCTGCGCACCCGTTGCCTCGCGCGGCACCGGCGCAAAAATCCGACGCTCCCCATAGCCACTCACTGGTAACGCCGAATCATTCATCTTTGCCGGTCCACGATGCACCGTCACCCGACCGACCGTGGCCGTCTGATGACGCGATGAGTTACTGATAACCAGCAACGGTGATTGAGTTCGGGGCCAGAAAACAAAACGATGTCGACGAAGTACTGCTGATGAACCAGCAGGTGGTCGTGGCACTTCAAAGCCACCGTCATGCCGAACTGAAATAAGCGTGTCACCAGATTTCTGCTCAAGAACTGATAAACCAACTGCCACATGCTGGTCGCTGGGGTAGGCAACTTCCACAGCATGAGGCCGACCAGGAATAGCATCCGTAATCACGATCCCTTCCCATGCAGGTACACCCGATGCACTCATTGGTGGCAGTCGAAGCATCGCACCAAGTTGATGAGGCTCAACCGTCGAGTGCCCTGCTGAAAGGAGACCACTAAACCTCGGCATAAGATTGTCAACAGAGGGAACCTTGGGCAGACCAGGCATTGACACTTTTGGTATCGACAAAGAAGGCATTCGACCTGCAGCATTGCCAAGCGATGGCATTGGCATTGCGGGCAGCGAAAGTCGTCTCATCGATGCTGCTGCCTGCCCCGGCAATCGCCGCAACCGCTCATGCAAACGAGGGCTACCGGGATCGAGTTCATAGACCAATTGCCACGATTCCTCACCACCTACACTCGAAACCATGCTGTTTGAAGAAACAACAAACTCTTTTGTGGCTGACGCCAAGGTACGAGACCATCTCAGACTCCCTTGTTCAATTGCTTGAAGTTGGAACTGATACACACCAGGAACAGACGGAACTCCGCATTCAAAAACAACCGGCTGCCATTCTTCCAGAACAATACCCTCAGCAGTTGGCCCTCCTGCAAAAGGAAGCAGTGGCTGAGATTGTGTCTGCAGCTCTTCCCCCGTACGAATATTTTTTAACGCGAGGCGAAGTTCAACATTCCCGTATCCGGCCGCCCGGGTTGGCAGTAATGGGTGCACATCGACGCGAGCCTTCTGCTCCGCCTGCCATTTTCCATTCGGTGAAACTGGTGGTGAAAATCGCATCCGCAAAAGATCACCAGCCACCGCACTAATTGTCAGACGATTTCCGCTGCCATCGAGTTGATGGAGTGACTGATCCACCAAGAATGCAGCAAGCGAACCCTCGATACCCACCCCCGTCTCTCCAGGAGCCGCATCCATGGGCCTGAGCCAAATCCGAAGTCGCTTTGACTGCCAATCACTGATTCGCAAATCAAGCCCACCACCATCCCGTGGCTGCTTATTCTGAATAACTAGGGCTGCTCCTTCACGATGCAGCCCCAGAGCCTCATCTGCATGTTCTGAGAGAAGACACCAGTCAATGTGCCTGACTGACTGACTATTTATGAAATTGTCGCCAGCAGGACTTTGGACTGAAGGGGTTGTGAGCACTTCGATACGCCCCGTCCACAACCGCTCTTCACCACCCCCCCATTCAATTCGTAGCCGAACAGGTGGCGGAGCTTCGTGTTCCGCTGCAAATACCTGACGCGGTACCGCCACCGCCGACACAATCAGCAAGAGCACGAACTTGAACAAATGGGCAACCTGATGAAGGATCATCTCAGTAACTATGTACACAACAGATCTGTGACGGCCTCGTACCGTCAACACAATTCAATGCACCTGCTTGATAGCAAGCGGGGCTTTTCATAATGGCGAGATACTATCGATCACGCGGCATGAGGGCAAAACCAGATCAGGGCCAAAATCTGCCTGTTTTGGCTATCGACGCTTTGTTCCTTCATCCGCCACCACGGCCGGTAAAGGTTCCGTATCAGCCTTCGAACGACGATGGACTAGGGCGTCCAGGCAGTCTGCGAGAACTTTTGAGACATCCCGCGAACGATCTGCAACGTCGGATAGGTCAAAGTAATCATCTGGTTTCACAAAAAGTTTTGCCGCTCCATCGAGTGGTCGCACGAGTGACCACCCTGCAACCGTCAGGGCATGACCACCGCCACCAGCGCTGTACACTTGGTCTCGAACGCCGCTACGCCACAGCCCAACGTCACCTTCGAGAAGCCGCCCAATGCTTCGACCAAGCTCTGGAGGATTTTCTTCCACCGAGTCATCACGCGTCGTTTGATCGCCTGTGCCTGCGATCAATTCGCCAACAGTCGCCCCAAAGTCTATGGGCATCAGAAGCCCAGCATATCGTTGACTTGCCTGCCGATCTGCTGGATCAACCAGAATCGCTGGCACATGAGTCAGCTCTGTGTATGGCGCCGGCTCATGAGGAGCGATGCCAACCTGACCATGCAAACCGAGAGGAATACCTCGCAGCCCAAGCAGCAGCATCCCGAATCGCTGCCAGCGATTGCTGACAGTCGCGACAAGTCGTCCAAGCCAGTCATCCAGATGCGCGAGTTCACCAGCAAAGATCTGCCGTACAGCACTTACTTGATCCGGATCCGTCTGGTCGGTTACGACAAACTGTGGAATTTCAGCTGCAGGGCCTGGTGGTGGATCATCCTCATCAAAAAAACCGTCCCGCCATACCTGAGGTGCGTCCCATGAGACACCAAGGCTGTTCAGGTGAACCCATAAAAGATCAGTCTTGCCTTTTTCAAACTCATGTATTGCTGCACTGAGAACATGCCCGCAACTACTTTCTTCTTCTGCTTCGACCGTCACCGGAAGACATTGTGGAGAAACACCGACGACATTGAGGTTTGTGAACCGTGTCTTCAGATGTGAGAACTGTTCCTCTGCATCTGTTACCACTGTCACATTCCAGCCGCGGGCTTCTGCGGCAGCCAGTGGACCACCGACCGTGTCGTGCTGATCACCCGCTTGTCCCAGAGCTATCTCATGGAGGGTCTCGGTTGGATCCGTTGTTCCAACCAGCACTCGATCACATGCAAGGCCGGCTGAAGCAAGTTGACAGATCGTTGGATTGGAAGCCCACGTTGCCCCAAAAGGTGACAGCATCCAGGCTGGGAGCCTGTCTGCGGTGACAAGAAGCCAGCCTTCGGGGAGTTCTCCTTGCCAGTGGGACGGTGTTTGGTTCATGCTCTTGGTTATAACTCTTGGTTATAAATGGGACAGTATTCAGGGTGGAGGCTTCCACGGCCAACCGTCAGGCACATGTAGTAATGACATCATCTTATCGGACAACACCATCAAAAGCCGATGGAATGCCGTCTGGTATTCCATATATCGTCGGAAATGAAGCTGCCGAACGCTTTTCGTTCTATGGCATGAAGGCCATTCTGGCTGTTTTCATGACAGAGCATCTCGTCAATCGCAGCGGTGACTTAGCCGTCATGAGCAATACGGATGCCAAGTTTTACTTGCATTCGTTTGTGGTTGCCGGCTACCTCTTCCCACTCATCGGGGCTGTTCTTGCCGACTGGATTTTTGGGAAATACCGCACCATCCTCTGGCTTTCAATTATCTACTGTCTTGGGCATCTGTCGCTGGCTCTTGATGAAACGCGGCTTGGTCTTGGTATTGGCCTGGCACTTATTGCCATTGGAACCGGTGCCATTAAGCCCTGTGTATCAGCACATGTAGGTGATCAGTTCGGAAGTGGAAACAGGCATCTGCTCAGCCGTGTATTCGGTTGGTTTTACCTTGCTATTAACCTCGGAGCGTTGGCGAGCACACTTCTCACCCCGATTCTCCTGAACGAAAAAAGCTTTCACAATCTTTTTGGAAGCCTTGCGAAACCTCTGGCAGAAGTTGGCATCGTACCAGGGCCGTCGCTTGCTTTTGGAGTTCCCGGCGTGCTCATGGCACTAGCTACGCTTGTCTTCTGGCTTGGCAGAAATACCTTTGTCCATGTACCTCCTCGAGGCAAGACATTTCTGCGTGAAGCATTGAGCGGCGAGGGGCTTCGGGCTCTCGGCAGTCTCATTCCAATTTATCTCTGCATCGCAGCATTCTGGTGCCTCTTTGACCAAACCGCGAGCGCATGGGTGCTCCAGGCAAAATCAATGGACATGAAGCTACTTGGTGTCACCTGGCTGCCAAGCCAGCTTCAGGCGGTCAATCCGCTGTTCATACTCATTTTCGTGCCGCTTTTCTCCTATGTCATCTATCCGGCGATCGACCGATTTTTCCCATTAACACCCCTTCGCAAAATTGGTATTGGTATGTTCCTGACGGTACCTGCATTTTCGATAAGTGGTTTTATCCAGATGTGGATCGAGGCCGGCCAGACGCCCTCGATTGGCTGGCAGGTATTCGCGTACGCACTACTGACAGCTGCTGAAGTTATGGTAAGCATCACATGCCTTGAGTTCAGCTATACTCAAGCTCCACCGAGCATTAAATCAATTGTTATGAGCTGCTACCTTGCTAGCATTGCCATCGGAAATGAATTTACTGCTGTAATTAATGCTATGATTAGTCGACCGCCGCTTGATCAGTGGCTTTCGGGAGCAAACTATTACTGGTTTTTCACCGGAGTCATGCTCTGTGCAGCAATCGCTTTTGTTGGCGTAGCGCTTCGCTACAGTGGCCGAACATACAACCCTGACTCAGCCTAAAGAACTTTTTTTATTACGGAGATGCCCCATGCACAACCAGCCTGCAAACACAACCAGCCACAACGCTCACTTGACTCGTAGACATTTTGGCATGGCAGCAGCTGGTCTTCTGATCGCATCGCATCGACGATTCATCAGTGCAGACGAGACTCCTTCTGTTGAAGCTCCTCTTTTCAAAATCTCGCTCGCCCAGTGGTCACTTCACAAAGCATTATTCAAGGGCCAGATAGACAATCTTGATTTCCCTCGCGAATCAAAGAGAACCTATGGCATTGATGCTGTTGAGTATGTGAACCAGTTCTTCAAAGACAAGGCAAAAGACTACGACTACCTTGCTCAACTCAACCAGCGAGCCGCTGATGAAGGTGTCACAAATGTTCTCATTATGTGTGACGGCCTCGGCAAACTTGGTGACCCTGACGAAAAGGCGAGAACCACGGCAATCGAGAATCATTTTCCGTGGGTTGAGGCGGCAAAACGTTTGGGCTGTCACTCCATCCGAGTCAATGCTGCTAGTAAAGGGTCATATGAAGAACAACAGAAACTTGCCGTTGATGGCCTTTCTCGACTGTCTGAATATGCAGCTCAACTCGAACTCAATGTCATTGTTGAAAATCACGGTGGCCTCTCCAGCGATGGCAAATGGCTCGCGGGTGTGATGACGCAGATCAACCGCCCCAATGCCGGAACGCTCCCTGATTTTGGAAATTTCAAAGAGTACGACCGTTACAAGGGCGTTGAAGAACTCATGCCATACGCAAAGGGTGTTAGTGCAAAAAGCCATGACTTCGATGCCAATGGCGATGAAACAAAGACTGACTATCGGCGGATGCTCAAGCTCGTCCTAGACGCCGGATACCACGGCTACGTTGGAGTGGAGTACGAAGGCAAAACTATTCCAGAACCTGACGGCATCAAGGCAACAAAGTTACTGCTCGAAAAAGTTCGTGATGAAATGAGTACTTCCTGACAGCGCCCGCTTGTCCGGCAATCATTCTGCGATTATTGACCTGACGAGATTAACGAGAAATCGAGATCAACGACCACAGGAAAGTGGTCGGAAATTTCAAGGCTATTCGCGTGGCAGATAAATGCACGCTTGAGCCCCGTAGCCAGTTCCTTGCTTAGCAGAATGTGATCAATCAAAGTAAAGACATCATCACCGTCTGCTGCCCCATTCTCATTGTAATCCCAATGCGATGAGAATCGATCAGCGACTCGTGGAATACTCGCAGCAGCATTCACGAGTTCATTACCGTCTCGTTGTGAATCGATGTCCTTCAGCAGTTGCAAGACGGCGGTCTGTGTCTTCCGGGTCGGATCTGCCATTTCTACATCTGGGTCATAGTCATTCAGATCACCAAGAATAATGGGCGAATAACCCCGCCCTACAATCTCTCGCTGCACAATCCGCCGGACAATTGCCGCCTCTGCCATCCGCTGGGCATTGGCTTGCGCATCACTTGGATTACTTTTGAGATGAAGGCCAATGAGCCCGAGCTTGTGTCCAAAAAGACTAAAAAAACAGACTGCGTGCCTCTTCAGGACAGCAATTGATTCAGCCTGCACTCCCTCCTCCTGTGGTTTGCCATAACGCTCAGCAGTCCAAGGCAATGGAGCGGATCCATTCTGGACATCACGAAGCCGTGGGGTTGGATCTGGTGCAAACAGATGGATACGTCTGCCTTCGATCCTGTCTGGTTTCACGCGAGACACAAAAGCAACATCAAACCCTGTGTAACTGTCACGACCATCAACATGATAGGACCGAAAGTCACCGAGACCTTTTTCACGAAGAAGCGCAGCTAAGGCATCACCTGCTTCGGGCGAAGACACCTCTGACACGACGAGAATATCCGGATTCACGACCTCTACCACCGCCGCAACACCTTCGAGATGCCGTATTCGTCCCGGAGGGAACCGATATCGAGCAAAGCGACTCCATTCACCAGGGACAGTGAGCGACTCAACGTTGAAGCATGCAATACGAACACATGATGACTGGTCGTGGCTTTGAACCCTTGGGTGCTCTGCGTCCAGACTCCTCAGTGGTGTGAGCACACCCCACCAAAAAATTATTTGCACAATTATGCTGCTGCCTGATTGACGGGTGCCCACCTTCATCGTTACATTCTCTTTCATCTATTGGGGCTATGGACCGGAGGAACGGTCCATGGCCTTTTTTTATTCACTTCGATCTCCTCAGCAGCATAAGAAATTTTATCTAACCTATGCCAACAGCTCCATTCGACAACGATACATCACACCACTCATATGATTTTGACACCTACAAAGCCAACGCCAAAAAGCACACGTGCAGCACTTCTATCAACGGAATTATCCGTGTAAGTGAAACGTCTGTCGGCAAAGGCGTGTTCGCACGACGTCATATCCATGAAGGCTTACTCCTGAGTGAAATCCATGGAAAAGTGCTCGAAGACTACCCGGAAGACTCCAGCTACTGCATGGCTCTTCCGAGTGGAAAACTCCTGGAACCCACCGCTCCCCTTCGTTTCCTGAACCACAGTTGCGATCCGAACTGTGAACTTTTCTACTGGGAGGACGAAGAAACTAACCTGCAGGAAGATCGGCTGTGGCTGCAAACAATCCGACCAATCGTTCCGGGCGAACAACTACTGATCGATTACTGCTGGCCAGCAGATGCAGCAATCCCATGCCGGTGCGGCGCACCAACATGTCGCGGCTGGATAGTGGACCCGGACGAGTTCCACCTCCTGCCAATTTCGGAAAATGGCGACAATGGAGCCTCCTTGCAGTCATATTGATTTCCTGCATGGCAGGCTACGGGCTGAGTCGCATTCGGATTGACGATGACCTCCGTTCGTTACTTCGAAGCGTTCGTCCCACAAGTTTATTCAGTGCTTCTGACGCTACACGTGTTGATGAAGAATTTGCTCTTATCGATGCCATTGGCAATCGCTTTGGTGCACCCGATCGTGATTGCATCATTCGTGTCAATCGTCCTGATGGCGACATCTTTCACGAGCCGGGGCTCTCTCAACTTCGAAGTCTTGTCAAAGATCTTGAGCAACTGCCTGACGTGAGCCAGGTTCGCTCTATGTTTGAAGTTCGTCGACAGGGTGTCGCCGGGGCACTACTACCTGTCATTCCCAAGTCGGCTGGTCAGCTTGACGCTCAATCAATCACTGAAGCGCGTGCTCGCGCACATGAACATCCGTTAATCAGTGGTCAACTCCTCTCAACTGATGGATCCACGGCATTGTGTATCGTTCGGCTGACCGCTGGTGCCGATAAGCCTCCACGCCTTGGACATGCTGTCGAATCAATCGAATCAACTCTTTCAGTATTTGATGCGGAGGGCATCAGTGTGCAACTGACAGGCCTCCCCGCCTTGCGGCACCAGGCTGCTCTTGCACTTAGACAGGACATGCTCATTTTCAACTCACTTGGACTGACGCTTGCTTTTATTCTGTCTGCCACGCTCGCTCGCAGTCTTCGTTCGACGGTCGTTGCATGCATTCCACCGGCTGTTGGTGCAGTCTGGGCCATGGGAATCCTAGGGCTTTTCGGTGTACCGATTAATCTTCTCACCAGCGTCGTTCCATCTCTTGCTCTCGTTGTTGGCACGTGTGACTCCATCCATTTTATTGAGGATATGCGGCGAAGTGTCCGCCGCGGCACGCATCAGATAATTGCTTCCAGTAACGCAATTCGACGAGTTGGTACAGCATGTGGTCTCACCAGTATTGTCACAGCGGTTGGATTCGCATCGCTTGCCGCTGCTCGTATTGAAGCTGTCCGCACATTTGGTATTGCAGCCGCTGCGGGCGCACTTGCAAGTTTTGCAGCCGTCACACTACTAACTCCACTCCTTGCATCAACTCAATTCTGTCAGGGGCTTCGTCTGGGGCGATCGTGGCGACTCGCAAGCCGCATTGCCGGCACGCTCACAGCCTTTTCGATCCGTCATGCTCGTCCGATTGCAGCAATCGGTCTTGTTGGAACACTGTTGCTGACTGCAATTGGCATACAGGTCGATGCAGATAATCGTGTCGTCGACTCTCTTCCTCGCCAGGCCAAGTCCTCACAGGCGCTTGTCGCCGTTGATAAAGAGTTTGGTGGGGTAATGGGTGTTGACGTTGTTGTTCGCTGGCCAGAAGACGTGAGCTGGCGGAGTGACGAACTCTTAAACACGCTGAATGACATTCATGCCATCCTGAACACTGCAGAGGCAACAAGTCGTCCTCTCTCGCTGGCATCAGTCACAAATTCAATGCCACCTCGGGTGCGTCGCAGACTCTCTGCTGATACTGTCAATGAAATGGTTGATCCAGATACAAGAATGGCAATCGTGCGCGCACGCGTTCGTGATGCTGGGTCTCGCCAGCTTGAAACCGTCTATGCAGACATTCGTACAGAGCTTGATGCCTTGGCAGCAACTCGCGATGGCTGGCATTTTGACCTTTCAGGCATGTCTGTTATTTCGGCCCGAAACATTCGGCAACTCATCACTGATCTCGGCGGCAGTCTACTTCTGGAAGTAGCCGTCATTGCCATCATTCTTGCCCTCGCCTTTCGATCACCAGTTGCTGGTATTGTGAGCCTGATTCCAAACGTCTTTCCGTTGGCCGTCATTGCAGCTGTCCTTGTCCTGACAGGTCGATCGCTCGATCCGGCCACTGTGATTGTCTTCAACGTCTGTCTTGGTCTCGCAGTAGATGACACCGTTCACGTCATGGCTGCACTGGCTAGAAACCGCCGAGAGGGCGTTTCGATTGCCAGTGCGATGCGCCGCGCAATAGTCGAAACAGGAAACCCGGTCGTGCTCGGTGGACTGGTTCTTGGTGTTGGGTTTGCAGCCGTAACCGTCAGCAGCGTGCCGTCACTCGCAGGTTTCGGACGCCTCGCATGTGCTGCAATTGCTGCTGCAACAGTCGCTGAGCTTATCCTTCTGCCTGCCGTCCTCGTCGTAACAGATGATCTTCTTCGACGATCTGCGCGTCTTGGCAGGGCATGGAAGCATGACCCAATTTTTGGGCCGGCACCAACCAACGCGCCCGTTGCCGGCATGACAGCCCCCTCTACATAAGCAGCCTGAATCTTCTCACTCTTTGAGTGCCTTTTGAGAAATGACTCAGAAGGTCGTCCTGCACGATCTCAGACGCAGAGTCTTTCAGATTCTCATATTGTTATGTGTCGTCTGATAAATAAAAAGGACATAACTACTAGAACCAAATAGCCTCATACCGCAATATAAAAACAAATTGGATCATCGAGCGTAGAAAACAAAGAGGCTTTTACTAGCCCTTCACCTCGCAACCATGAGGCACGCACGATGGCACGCAAGGCTCGACTGTCGACTCATCAAAGACACGTCCATCTCCTTCACGAGTCGCTTGAAAATCGCTACTTGATGACAGCTGATCTTTCGAACGGAGATTTCTCAGAAGGACTCACTGACTGGATTGTGCAGGCAACAGAAACGGCTCAGGTTGAAGTCGTTAACGTGGGAGACCCTGGTGTCCTCCTCACGCCCACTGATACTGGTACGGCGGAAATCATACAGCAGGTATCAGTTACCCCAGGAACTGCCTATCGTCTTTCTTTCACATTGAATAGCAGCAGCGACAGCTATGCCTATGCAGGCGTGCGAGGCCATGCCGGAAAGTGGTCTGAACTCTCTACAGGAGAGAATACAGCAGGACGATACTCACTCGAATTTGAAACGAGTTCAGATGTCTCTGAAGTCACAATATTTGCTCAGGCATATCGTCAGCAAACAGCACCTGTCAGCATTGATGACATTCAACTCACCCTGGCTAATTCTCCACCAGTTTCACCAGAACCCGAACCACCTCAAGAAACACCAGTAGAGCCACCACAAGAATCACCAATTGAACCACCACTTTCACCACCTGCTCCCATTGCGAGCGACTCGCTTCTAACCAACGGTGACTTTGAATCTGCGCTCAGTGGCTGGAGTAACATCAGTTCAGCTGGCGGAAAAGCTGAGACTATTTTAGGTGACGCGGGGAGCGCATTACGGCTTACACCAAGTGCAGAAGGAACAGCCGCTCTTCTGCAACAGGTCGCAGTTGATCCCTCCACCAGCTACCGATTATCTTTTTCACTCACAAGTGCTGGTGGCAGTTATGGCTACGCCGGTGTTCGTGGCCATGCCGGAAAATGGTCTGAAATATCAGTTGGTGACAACGCATCAGGGCGGCAGACACTCGATTTTGTTACGGATGCAAATGTGTCTAAAGTCACTGTCTTTCTTCAGGCATATCGTCAACAAACAGCACCGATTGTCATTGACGACATTCGCCTGGAGGCTTCCAACGGCACACCGGCACCAGAACCGGTCAATCCACCGCCAACGGACACAACTCCGCCAGATGTATCGCCGCCAGACATATCGCCGCCAGATGCAACTCCACCGGAAGATCTCCCTCCTCGGGTTGATGGCAATCTTGTCCGCAATGCCGACTTTTCCCTTGGAGACCTCTCTGGCTGGCAGCTTTCTGGTCCAACCGGTGCTGCAACGCTCAGCGACGGAGTTCTGAAACTTGCTGCCACGCAGGAGAATACAGTCCGCGTTGAGCAGATGATTACAGGCCTTCGACCAGAGACTCGTTACAGCTTTACGGTGAAACTCCGCTCCCTCGAAGGCGCATGGGCATCGTTTGGTGTCGACTCAGGCACACAATACGCAAAAACCAATTCTGCTGCTGGGGATGCTTGGCAAGAAAAGCGTTTCACTTTTTACACGGCTGCAGACAGCACTCAGGTCAGACTGTTCCTCGAGAGTTACATGGGACAACCAGGCCCTGTATTTTTTGATGATGTGAAAATTGTTGAAGGCAAACTCACACCGGTAACCCCTCCAGATGACGGTTGGTTTACGCTGCCGAAGCCACGCGCATTAGTCAATGCTGGCGAAGAGATGTTGCTCAACAACAAGTTCGAAGATGGGCTTACTGGCTGGGTACGTGACCATGCTGAACTAGCCAACAATGTGGTCACACTCATTCCAACCTCTGATGAGTCCGCAAGACTGGTACAAGACATTCCCTTTGCACTCCCACCTGATACAACGTACAGCCTTGAAGCAGTCGTGCGTGGAGGCGGCCCCGGTGCGACCCTTTCGGTTGCCGGACGCGACGGACTTACCGCCTCACTTCAAATTGAAGAGGGAGCATCACGAAGAGTTGTCCTGCCGTTCACAACATCATCTGGCTACGAGACTGTTCGCGTTATGCTTGAACAGTACAAGGCAAGCCCGGGAATCCTGACTATTGAATCCGTTTCACTTCTTGCACAAGGGAATGAATGGATCGACACACCAAACCCAATACCCACACCAACCACAGAGGTCTTATTTGATGATTTCAGTGGGCCACTTGATCCGGAACGATGGTTGATTGTTGACAAGGCCTGGGGCGGCGACAACGGTGGGCTTGTCCCTGAAAATGTTGAACTTTCAGATGGCAAACTTCTGCTTCGCGCCAACGGAGATGACTACACTGGAGACGTTGTCGGGCACGGGGATCGTTCAACCCGCGTTGGTGCAGGCATTGCCACCCGCGACTACTATGCGTCTGGCCGCTACGAGGTTCGAGCCCGCGTTCCACAGGTTCTCGGTGCGGCATCTGCATTCTGGACATTCCATTACATCGAATATGGGCCAAACGATGAGGGCTTCTGGGAGGAACCAAGCAAGATCAGAAACTCTGAAATTGACTGGGAATTTCCAACTGCCCTGCAAACAGGAAGTGATGATGATCCGATTTCATATGACTTCGCTCGCGTCAACAGCTGGGGTGGAAAACTGGGTGGCGAAGGAGCACACCATCCAGGCCGAGTAGAAATCATTAATGATGGCGAGTACCACACCTACACAATTGACTGGCATGCAGGAGGCGACGGTGAAGTGCCGCGAGTCATCTGGCTGATTGATGGTGAAGAAGTCTATCGACACGAAGGAAATGAATTTGGCCAGGATAATATTCCGTATCGAGCGTCTCGATTCTGGCTCGGTATCTGGTTCCCAGCCGCAGGCTTCAAGGAACGTGTTGATGGAGAGACGGTATCCCGAGTCGGGTGGGCTGGGGATCCGAATTTTGATCAGGCAACTCTTGAAATTGACTGGGTGCGGGTGACACCATTCAATGAAGTGAATGACCGCTATGAGCCAGAAACATGGCCGAATGGATTCTATGCAACTCCAGACGAATACCCTGGGGTGTAGCGTCGAGCAATTTTTCGTGCGAAACGATCCATCAACCTCAGGCACCCGTTCTCCCTGCCCATGCACCTCATTATGAGGTGCAGTTCAGACCTGCTATCTTGGTCGAGGTAGGGGAAAGAATCTTCAAGATGCTCACAAGCGATTCGCACGAACGCTGAGCAGGAAGTCGAGTCTTTCAAAAAAATACCTGATAGTGAATAGCCTGTTGTCTCTGAATACACTTTCTGCACTCAGTTTTAGTGAGCCGAAAACAATGAAACGCACGTTGGCACGAACTCTTTTTCCTGTCACGCTTGCCGTGAGCCTCTGTACGCACACGCTCTGCCATGCAGCGGTCAGACTCCCCGGTTTTTTCGGCGACCACATGGTCCTGCAGCAAGAGAGTGAGATTTCTATATGGGGATGGTGCGACCCGGGTGAAGATATTCGTGTGACACTCGCCGGCAACGAAGCGACGACCAGTGGTGACAGCAGCGGAACATGGCGGATCGCGTTACCAGCGATGTTTGCACAAACAGAGCCTCTGACCCTCCGTGTTGAAGGAACAAATACACTCAAAATCAATGATGTTTTGATTGGTGAGGTCTGGCTTTGTAGTGGTCAGTCAAACATGGAGTGGACGGTTGATCGATCAACGAACCATGATGCTGAAATTGCTACAGCAGACTACCCACTCATTCGTCATCTAAAAATTGCCAAACGTTCCTCGACAACGCCCCTTGATGATATCGAAGCCGACTGGACGGTCTGCTCGCCAGACGTTGCTGGTAGCTATACCGCAGCCGGTTATTTCATGGCCAGAACGCTTCACAAAGAACTTGGTGTGCCTGTCGGCTTGATCAATTCATCATGGGGTGGAACACGTGTCGAACCGTGGACGCCTCCTATCGGCTTTGAAAACGTCCCGAAACTTCAAAACATCTACCAGTCAGTCATTGGACGCACCCCTGGCACCGAGCAGTATCAGAACAAACTTCAGCAATTTATTAATTCCAACAAAGCATGGAACCAGCAGGCTGAAAGCTCGCTCACGAAAACCGAAGCAGTCAAACCAAGCCCGACCTACCCTCAAGAATTGAAACCGTTTACCAGTCCTCAAGACCCAACGATGCTCTACAACGGCATGATCCATGCACTTGTTGGATTCCCGATTCGTGGTGCTATCTGGTATCAAGGTGAATCGAACCATACCGAGGGCATGCTTTACTTCGAAAAGAAAAAAGCCCTTATCGAAGGATGGCGAAGCGTGTGGGGCCAAGGCGACTTCCCGTTTTATTACGTTCAGATTGCACCGTTTCAATATGGCAATGAAGACGGAACAGTTCTGGCCCGGTTTTGGGAGGCCCAAGCGGCTGTTCAGCAACTTCCAAATACAGGCATGGTTGTGATCAATGACATTGCAACACTTGATGACATCCACCCACCCAACAAACAAGATGTTGGAAATCGGCTTGCAATGCTTGCCCTGAAAAACAATTACGGCAAAATCGACATCGTTGCTGAAAGTCCAGCAGTCGACTCGTTCCAACTGGCCGGTGAGAAACTTGTCGTCACATTCAAGAATACAGGCGGTGGTCTTACAACACGAGATGCAAAGCCTCCTACTCACTTCGAAATCATTGGCCCCGGCATAGGTGGATTTGTTCCTGCGACAGCAACGATTCATGGCGACACCGTTGTTGTCTCAGCTGACGGCGTTACGACACCGACTGCGTTTCGATTTGCGTGGGACAAATCCGCAGAACCGAATCTGACCGGAGGAACGGGGCTCCCTGTTGGGGCCTGTCGAGCCGGTGAGGTGCCAGACTATCTCAGCCTCAATTCACTTGGTCAGAACTATGAACTTGTGTACGAACTCGACCTGAATGAACTGGGAAGCACGATTCACTACTCGATTGACCGAAGCGAAGACATCACTGACTTTGATCGAATTGGATACCTCGTAGAACTTGAATCCAGTGCATATGGCAATCAGTCACTTTTTGTTGCGATGGATGCGTTTACGGACGACATCAAAAAAATTGGCGTCCCGGAATTCAGCACTGACGCATTCTTTCAACAGTCGGTTGAAAACGTCGAAACCTACTCAACGGTTCCATCGCTCAATCACAAAAACATCGATGGCAATATCGAGTTTTGGTCAAACAACTATGCTCCGAATAACACCTCAAAGGTGCCCGGCGGATCAGATTCGCTTTACGATATTGGGGACAGCATCGCAGAGCCGCTCAATGGTTACGGATCTATGCAGATTCACAATACGAAAGGTAAACAAACTCTCTTCTCGCTCAATCACTGGGGAATGGGAGATGGCGCTGACCTCGGCCTTGGGAACAGTGAGGGTTCGACTCGTGACTGGACCTTCACCAAAAATGCCGGCGACTACTCGAGCAAGCGTCTCCGGGTCTATGTGCGACCTACTCACACCCCTGCGCAGTGACAGAGCCATGCAATGATCGGTTCCATCTGGGCAACCACGGCCACACGCCCCTGACTCATCATCTTTACGGACCGGCATAACTGGAGGTGGCAACTCACCTCGCAATAAAACGTGACGCAGGCTCATGGCAGACTCTTAGAAAAGTGATGGCAGAAATGCCTGCATGACCGGAAAGATTTCACATAATCGAACTCCGGCCTTGCACATCCGCGGCGGATATTGAATCTTTTTTTGGCATCAGCGATGTGTCAGTGTTACGATGAGATTTTCGGTCACTTCCCGCCTTCCCGCCTTCCCGCTTGCAGACCGCATGATCGACCTCAAGAACAACGCACAATTGTTCGACGAAATGTGGGGCCACGACTCCACACTGCGTGATGCCTATGCCAATTTCAATAACTGGCTTGAGGTTGAAGAGCCGGCACGATTACGCAAAAAGCAAACCGAGGCAGAGCGTCTCTTCCGACTCAGCGGCATCACATTCAATGTGTACAGCAAGGACGACAAAGAAAAAGAAACCGAACGACTGATCCCTTTTGATATTATTCCGCGAATTATCTCTGCCCGGGAATGGTCTCGACTTTCAACCGGTATTGAACAACGTGTCCGAGCAATCAATGCATTCCTTCACGACATATACCATCGGCAAGAAATCGTTCGGTCGGGTCGACTCCCCATTGAATTGCTCACGCATAACGAGGCCTTCCTGCCGAAGATGATCGGCGTTTCCCCGCCGGGCAGTGTGTATACCCACATTGTTGGCATTGATCTCATCCGCACTGGGCCTGATGAGTTTTTCGTTCTTGAAGATAATGCCCGAACCCCATCTGGGGTGAGTTACATGCTCGAGAATCGGGCAACCATGCTGCACATGTTTCCAGAATTATTCTCACAGAACCGTGTACAGACTGTACTGAACTATCCACGACAATTGTATCGATCACTGGCTAAGTGCACCCCTGCTCAAACTGACAATCAGCCAACAGTCGCGGTACTTACTCCCGGAACCTACAACTCTGCCTATTACGAACATAGTTTTCTTGCAGACAAAATGGGTGTCGAGCTTGTGGAAGGTCATGACCTGCGAGTGGTCAATGGCAGAGTCGCCATGCGTACGACTCGTGGATACAAAGCGATTGATGTTCTTTACCGCCGAGTCGATGACGACTTTATTGACCCTTTGAACTTTTGTTCTGACTCAACACTGGGTGTTGCTGGCATTCTTGACGTGTACCGCGCGGGAGGCATTACGATTGCAAACGCCCCTGGCACGGGCATCGCTGACGACAAAGCCATCTACTCATACATGCCTGAGATCATTGAGTTCTACACAGGCGAGAAGCCGCTTTTGAAGAACGTTCCAACATGGCGTTGCAACGAACCAGAGAGCCTTTCCTACGTTCTTGAAAACCTCGCTGATCTGGTTGTGAAAGAGGTGCACGGGTCGGGTGGTTACGGCATGCTTATTGGACCAACATCATCGAAACGTGAACTGGCACATTTTCGGAAAAAGCTCAAAGCCAATCCTGGTAAGTACATCGCTCAGCCGATGCTCTCGCTTTCCACAGTACCGACCTTCACCAGAGCAGGCCTTGCACCACGCCACGTTGACCTTCGCCCCTTTGTTCTCGTCTCGCCTCGCGGCGTGGACATCACGCCGGGCGGACTCACACGGGTCGCTCTTAAAAAAGGAAGTGTTGTTGTGAACTCATCACAGGGCGGTGGCACCAAAGACACGTGGGTACTGGAGGACTGAACCATGTTGGGTAAAACAGCAGGCGGTCTCTTCTGGATGTTCCGCTATCTCGAGCGTTCGGAAAATACAGCCCGTCTTATCGAAGCAGGGCAACATATCGCCCTCACCCAACCCGCTTCTTTCGGTGACGAATGGGCGAGCGTTTTAAAGTCAGCAGGAAGCTATGCTAGCTACGTCAACCACCACGGTGAAGACATTCTTCATGATCGCGCTATTGGCTGGATGCTTCGGTCACGGGACAACCCGTTCTCTATATTGAACATGGCGGCTGCCGCACGAGAAAATGCAAAACTCGTCCGAACAGCGTTGACCCGAGAAGTCTGGGAAGCTGTCAACGAGAACTGGTTGACACTCAGAGATGCGCTCGCTCGAAAAGTTTCTGAGCGAGACCTACCGGATGTGCTTGCGTTGATTCGGCAGCGGTCCGCATACGTTCGAGGCGCGCTCAACGGCACAATGCTCCGTAATGAAATTTATGATTTCGCTCGCATTGGCACCTTTTTGGAACGGGCCGACAACACAGCAAGAATACTTGATGTCAAATACTATGTGCTCTTGCCATCGGTCGTATCAGTCGGCACTTCAATTGACAACGTGCAGTGGCAGACCATTCTTCGGTCCGTGTCAGCAGAGGGTGGGTTCCACATGACGTATGGCCGAGACGCCCGTCCACGTGAAATTGCACAGTTCCTCATTCTTGACAAGCGCATGCCGCGAAGCCTTTCATTCTGTGTGCACAAACTGCAGGAAAACTTCTACTATCTCTACACAGGAAGCGAATCACATTTACTCTGCCATGATTTATGTGACCAGCTTGAATCCCACACAACATCCAGAACCATTGATGAGATTTTTGATTCAGGCCTACACGAGTTTATTACAAACTTTTTACAGTCACTAAACAAACTTGGCAGCCAGACCGAGATTGACTATAGATTCCACAATTAAGCCATGATTCTTCGAATTCAACACACAACACGTTACACCTACGACTCTCCTGTGCCGTATGCCCTTCAACAATTACGTGTCACACCACAATCAAGAGGTGGCCAGAACGTCCAGGACTGGAACGTTCTTGTGAAGGGTGGCGACAGAATTCTTGGGTTCGACGACCAACATGGCAACGCCGTTGACCTAATTGCTTTCCACCACAATACGACAGAGATCACCGTGCAATGCGAGGGTCGTGTCGTGGTAAATCAAACCAATGGTGTGGCTGGCCAGCACGAAGGCCTTGTGCCAATATGGGTCTACCTCAGGTCCAATGATGTCACAAAGGCAGGGGCTCGTGTGCGGAAACTTGTAAGTGGAGTAGACGGAGCACGCGGCACCATCGAATGGCTTCACTCACTATCAACAGCAATTCGTTCGGCAGTCCGGTATAAAACAGGTGGATCCGAAGTTGGCTGGACTGCTGAGCAAGCACTCGATGCCGGCCATGGAGTGTGCCAAGACCACTCGCATGTATTCATTTCCTGCTGCCGCCATGCGGGACTTCCCGCTCGCTATATTTCGGGCTACTTGATGATGAATGACCGGGTTGAGCAGGACGCAACCCACGCCTGGGCCGAGGCACACATTGATGGTCTTGGTTGGGTTGGCTTCGATGTGTCAAATGGCATTTCACCTGACACACGGTATGTTCGTGTCGCAACGGGCCTGGACTATACAGAGGCAGCCCCGGTATCAGGAACTCGTTTCGGCGACACAAAAGAATCACTTTCGGTGCAGGTTCAGGTCCAGCAATAGGAGAAGTTACTGATGACGTACTGTGTTGGCATGTGGCTTGATGACGGCCTCGTGTTCATGTCAGACACCCGAACCAACGCGGGTGTCGATAACATAGCAACCGCGCGTAAACTTTTTACTTTTGAAAATACTGGTGAGCGTTTTATCACCATTCTCACTGCAGGAAACCTTGCTACGACTCAAACTGTTATCTCTATGCTTGAGGAGCGGACAAAAGCACCCGCTGAGCGCAGCCCCTCGATCATGGAAGCACCTTCGATGTTCCAAGTTGCCAGGATCATTGGCCAAACATTGAGAGAAGTTATTGCAGATACCCCTGACACAGGACAGCGTGGCGAATCGCCATTTGACGCCACGCTTATTGTTGGTGGTCAGATTGCTGGTGATCCACCACGACTGTTCCTGATCTACCCAGAAGGAAATTTTATAGAGGCCGGAAAAGGCACTCCCTACTTTCAGATTGGTGAGACAAAATATGGCCGCCCGATTCTTGTGCGTGCCTATGAACCCGAGATGAGTTTTGAAGCAGCAGTAAAACTTCTACTTGTCAGTTTTGATTCAACGATCAAAGCAAACCTTTCAGTTGGTCCGCCACTCGATATGCAGCTGTATGAGACCGACAGCTGCACACAAGGGCTTTCCCAACGAATTGACGCTGACAACGAGTATCTGCAGACCATCTCAAAAGGCTGGGGGTCAGCGTTGAAGAAAGCATTTGAGAGCCTGCCAGACGTGACACTTAATAAACAGAATGACACAGCCTGAAAATGACTGCCGCCATGCAGGTATAAAGTAACACGGCTTGCC
This sequence comes from Pirellulales bacterium, assembly GCA_016776925.1. Lineage (GTDB taxonomy): Bacteria > Planctomycetota > Planctomycetia > Pirellulales > UBA1268 > UBA1268. The sequence goes on from JADHSL010000026.1 coordinate 29,120, forward strand.
GGCATTTCTGTGGCCGTCACCCTCCTACGTAAGACAAGGCAGCGGCGCCAGAGGGTCGTTCATGAGGGCATCTCACGCCTGCGCAAATTTCATAGCACCTGGGACAAAAAACCTGCATTCTGGTCGTATTGATTACACCGGCCCCAGACTGGGGGGTGCCAGCAAAAATTGCGAAAAACTGGCAGAACAATTGCGTGACAATTACGGAGGAATCATCTTAGATAGGGTTAGAAAAGACATATGATGAAGGTCCTCGGAGGCCATCTCACGGCAGCAGTCTCATGCTGTTCGACAGATGGGTTCTAGAGGCCCTCCGTGTGTTTGGAGGCAGTCACCAAAAGTGATACGTCAACAGACCACACACAGACAATTGAAACATTCACTATTCATCACAAGACGATTCATCAAAAAAACAACCTACCAGGAACCTCATGAAACTCTGGCCGTTTACTCGATCTAGCTTGAAGACATTCAACGAAGCACGGAAGCAGTGGCGCTGGTGCAGCATAGGTCGCCGTCGTCACCTCAGTCGCAGAGGTATTCCTGGTGGTTCTCATGCAGATGTTTCACTGATGCATGAACCACTTGAGGTCCGAAAGCTTCTTGCAGTTTCTGCCGCCATTGATGGAGATGATCTTGCAATTACTGCAAACGCCGAAGGTGACGCCATCAGGCTCGAGTTTGATGGTTCTACGTATACAGTTCGAGACGCCTCTACCGTCGTTGGAAACTTTGCCGCCGGAAGTATTAACGGAAGCATCACTGCAGAAAGTACCAACGCCAGCCTGAATACATCTTTCACATTTGCCTTTGATCAGACAGCCTTGTCACGGGCTCTTCAGATTGATGCCTCAATCTCGAGTACAGCAATTGGTTCAGCGATTGAGTCCACATCGAGCGCTGATATTTCTTTCGGTGGTCTC
>JADHSL010000027.1 GCA_016776925.1 Pirellulales bacterium
ACGCTTCGGGACCCTCGCTACCGATACATTGAATGGCGAGACACACGAAATCCAAATTCAGAGCCCATATACCAGGAACTCTACGACCATCTCAGCGATCCACATGAAACAGTCAACATCGCACGCTCTCAGCCAAAAGAAGTTGTACGCCTATCAGGTGAACTTCAACATCTCTTAGAAAACTAAACGTACCCTTCGTTTTCCCACGTACTCTTATTTTGACTTCAGTGCACGACGCGTTCCTTGCCATCCTTCAGCGTGCCATTTCTCGAGGCGTTTGATTTCTGTTGCATACAGGTGAGAATTGATGACGTTTTCATTTTCTTGTGGATCCTTACGGTGGTCGTACAGCTCTGCAAACACGACCTCATTGTCTTTTTTCTGATCCACCCACAACGTATACCGAAAACGATCTGTTGTCATTGAATATCCCATAATATTCCCACGTGGATATTGTGAAAAAGCAGCACGCTTCCATGGGCAACTCGGTGTCTGAAGAAGCTTGGCAAAACTGTCGCCTTCAAGGTGCCGAGGTTTGTCAAAACCGGCAAGATCACAGAGCGTTGGATAAATATCAACAAACTCAACTGGCGAAGCAATCGCTTCACCAACGGATTTCTGCTGCGGTGCAACCACAATCAGTGGAGAACGCGTATCAAGTTGGACATTTGTATGCTTACACCAACAGCCATGTTCTCCAAGTTTCCAACCATGGTCACCCCACACAACGACAATCGTATTCTCAGACAATCCGGACTCTTCAAGTCCCTTCAGCACTCGACCAATGCATGCATCAATAAAACTTACAGCTGCATAATATCCATGCCTCAGTTTTCTTGAGGCCTCTTCATCTAAGGGCCCCTTCGCTGGTATTCCTTCATAATTCCGCAGCTCACCGAATGTTGTTAGTGCCTTACTGTATGCGTTCTTTGGTACGAATGGGTTTGTAGCCAGGTCAATGGCCTGCGGATCGTAGAGCTCCCAATACTTCTTTGGTGAATTGAACGGAAGGTGTGGATTCTGAAATCCCACAGCCAAGAAAAAGGGCTGATCCGCATCCGAAAGCTGCTGTATCGTTTCTACGGCCAACGTCGCGATCGCTCCATCTGAATATTTCTCATCCTCAACTTCTGCCGATTCAGTTGGGGGACCTCGACTTGCTCTACTGAGATCCTTCCCTTTCAGACCTTTTTTCCTTGCAGCCCGCTTTCTCTCATCCATACGAGTAATATTTTTTTCTAGAACATATCGAGAACCAGTACCTGGTTTCAGTGCTGGCTCTGACCACGAAGGCACATCATCAAAACCACCATGATATATCTTTCCCATGCTGATCGATTGATATCCATGATCTTTGAAATGCTGAGAAACGGTCACCACATCAGGAACATGGTCACGAAAATGTGTATTAAGATCCCAAACCTTTGTTGAGTCAGGGCGCAAACCAGTCATCAAACTTGTACGAGAAGGCGAACACACAGCCTGCTGGCAGTGTGCGTTTAAGAAAACCGTACCCCGTGAAGCCAACTTATCGAGATGTGGACTATGAATATGCTCGCAACCAAAGCAACCAAGTTCAGGCCGTAAATCATCCACTGCGATAAAAAGCACATTTGGCTGACTTTTTGCCACAACCGAAATTAGAGTGATAAAAAAACAACACACGAAACGTAAAGTCATATGCCTAACGATATGACTCGATCTGAAACTGTGAGTGCTCGAAAACATGGCATACATAACTTGAGACATACCAACTCCGTCTATGCTTCAACGCTGTGGATTTATTTCGAGAGTTACCTTTTTGACTTCCCCCGTAAAACGACTGTTTCGATAAGGCCCTAGCTGATGTCCTATAACCGGAGATCCGCGATCACAGGCAACGTCAGCACCTTCATCAATTGAGTACTGGCTTGGAATCGTGCGATTAATACGAGCAGAAACAGGTGACTCCTCATTCACAATCAGATTCACATCACCACCTGCTCCTTTCTCATCTCCGTCATATTGAAAATCAACAACAATAGTGTTGGAACCAGGCTGGAGAGGCTGGCTTGATTTCACAACTATTCTGTCACCTAAATCGTTGCACACGTAACTCGCGCGTCCATCTTCAACAAGTATGGCCCAACCACCAAAGCGACCGCCTTGGGCAAATATCACACCATTAGCTTCTTCCGTTATCTCAACTTCAGCAGTTACTCTGCTTGAACAGTTCTTAATGCTCAGAAGTGCATTCTCATTAATATTAATTGCACCCGGATACAGGGTAAGACTTGTGCGATCACCCATTAATGTTGGCCGACCAGCGACCTCTGGCAAAAGACGCTCTAGCAATCGATCATCAAGAGGAAAAGCTCCGTTTTCCACTGCCTCTTGGACAAATTGCTCTTTCATTGCCGCGAGGCGATCAGGGTATTGGCTCGATAGATCGTGCGCAAGGCTGAAGTCTTCCTGTGTATTGAATAACTGCCAACCAGTATCGTCTTTAATTTCATTTAGTTTCTTGTTTTCCCACGGAAGTTTAACCGTTGCACGAGCCAACCACCCATTATTGTAGATTGCACGATTACCGATGATTTCAAAATACTGGACTGAGTGTTTTTCTTTTGCATCACGATTATCGAATGCATACATCAAACTTGTTCCTTGCATGGGAACTTGAGGCACACCATTTACGACGGTTGGTTCAGTAATTCCCGTGGCTTCAAGTACCGTCGGTGCTATATCAATCACATGACTAAACTGACTTCGCATCTCACCTTTTGCCTTAATTCCTGCAGGCCAGTGAATGACTGTTCCGTTCCTTGTGCCACCAAAGTCACCAGCAACCTGCTTTGTGAAAGCAAATGGTGTATCAAACGCGATTGCCCAACCCACCGACATATGCGGATAGGTCGCACGGCCACCCCATTCATCAAAATGAGAAAGTTGCTCTTCAACTGTCTCCTGTCTGCCATTAAGCATGTTGCCCCAGTTCCAGTTCCCTGTGTAGTTCCCCTCTGCACTGGTACCGTTATCACCAGAAATGTAGATAACAAGAGTGTTATCAGTCTTTCCAAGATCATCGATTGCACTAAGGAGCCGACCTACTTGATGATCGGTATACTCTGCAAAGGCCGCGAAAACCTCTGCCTGCCGAGCAAATATTTTCTTCTGATTCTCTTCCAATGAATCCCACGCCGGAATACTATCTGCCGTTTTGGCCAGTTTCGTTCCAGCAGGCGCTACTCCCATTTCAATTTGCCGAGCAAGAGTCTCTTCGCGGAGAACGTCCCAACCGGCATCAAACTTTCCTCGATATTTCTCGCACCACTCACTGGGAACCTGATGCGGTGCGTGCACACCCGGCGCTGAGTAATATATGAAGAATGGCTTTTCTGGCGTCATCGAGTGCTGCTGTTTCAACCACTCAATTGATTCCCGAGTCATATCATCTGCAAGGTGATAGCCCTCATGATCTGGAAAATCTATATTCGTTACTCCATCGTGTAACGTCGGTTCGTACATATTCTCTTCAGCCCCAATGAACCCATAAAACTTTTCGAACCCCTGACGAGTCGGCCAGGTATCTTGAGGCCCTGAAACAGTTGTTTCACGACCGAGGGTTGAGTGCCACTTACCAAAGGCTGCGGTGTTGTATCCGTTGAGTCTTAAAATCTCTGCAAGTGACGCTGTGTCATTCGGAAGACGACACGTATTTCCAGGGAAACCCGTTGCTATCTCGGGGATTGAACCCATATTGAGCACATGATGGTTCCGACCGTGCCGCAAGGCTGCACGTGTTGGTGCGCAGAGTGCCACAGTATGAAATCGGTTGAATCTCAACCCGTTTGAAGCAAGATGGTCGAGCGTTGGCATCGCTATCGGACCACCAAATGATTCGGGGCCCCCAAACCCAAGGTCGTCAAGCAGTATTACCACAACGTTTGGCGAACCTGTAGGAGCCGAGATACGATCATCTTTTGGCATGCTCACTTTAGAGGGATCGACTTCGTGAACGGTTGGATGGCGGACATCGGCAACAGGAAGATGCTGACGGACGTCACCTTCTCTGGCAGCGATGGCCTCCTCGGCAATGGTTTTTTGAAAAATGCCGAGAACCAAGTAACAGCCGACGGTTGCGTAACGGAGCAGCTGAATACTCTTAGAGATACTTAATGACGATAAAAACATTTTCTCACCTGAAATAAAAAACCTAAGAATGTTTACAGAACGGTATTCAAGAAATTTTCTCACTATTATTCACCCACATGGTCAACTTGTTATGGTACGTGCACTTTGTGAAATTGCAATCTAATTCAACTCGTTGGTGCTGTTTTGTGAAAATCTTATTTCACAATAAACTACTTCTAAAACTTGGAGCCCCGAGACCAATGAATCATTCACTCCCGCAGTGCAACCCTGCCCTCAACACATGTACGAAGACGTACATCTTTTCACTTTGTATGTCATTGAGCGCATGGAGCACAGCATTGGCAGAAGTTCGTCTTCCTCGTTTTTTTGCAGATAATATGGTCCTGCAACAGAATCAGACAAACACGATCTGGGGCTGGGCAGACCCTGGTGAAGAAGTTGTTGTTCGCGCAAGTTGGAAAGCCACCACTTCAACAGTCACGGACAGCGAGGGTCGCTGGAAAGTTTTTTTAAAAACGCCATCGCATGGAACAGGGCATTCGCTTTGTATAGATGGCTCAAATACAACGGTCATTAACAATATTGCAGTCGGTGAAGTCTGGCTTTGTCTAGGGCAATCCAATATGGGATGGTCGGTTCAAAATAGTTTTGCAGCAGATAGTGAATCAGCAGTTGACCTTCCAAACCTGAGAATTTTTAAGTCTGCTCGAGAACACTGGCACAAGCCCCTTGAGGAAAATCGTGACAGGCTTTGCGTTTGGAAAGGCTGTACTCCCGAGTCCGCAATGGAAACTTCTGCAGTTGCTTATTTCTTCGGAAAGAAGCTCCACCAAGAACTTGGCATTCCTGTTGGCATCATTCAACGCGCATATGCCGGCACACCAATTGAAGGGTGGCTTCCATGGGATGAACAGAAGAATGACCCACGGTCAAAAGCCCAGAAAAAACTGCTTGAAGATACGGCTTCACGTATGGCAGAGAAACGTGGCGAAACAGCCGAAAAAGCAATCGCAGCCTTTCATTCTGAATTAGCCATCTACAACGCCAAAATTGATGCTGGCGAAACCATGAAAAACAAATTTCGACAACTTGCTCCACCAATTATTACTCGACCGGCAACGCTTGGTCATCAGTTCCCAGAGAATATTTTTAATGCCATGGTTGCACCAGTAGCCCCTTTTGGGATTCGTGGAATCATCTGGTACCAAGGCGAACGGAACTCGAAGAATGTCCCGCAGGCACTGGATTATCAAAACCAACTGGAGACGCTGGTGAACTTCTATCGCAAGGCATGGCACCAAAAATCCAACGGTAACATGCCAAAAGATTTCCCAGTTCAAATAACTCAACTCCCAAGCTGGCATGCACCGCAGTCGGCTCCAAGTGAAGGCATTGAATCTCCTTGGGTGGTCAATCGGGAATCCATGCGTCTCGCGACAAAGAATCTTCCGAACACATATATGGCTGTCTCCATCGACACAGGAGATGCCATAGCACTCCATCCGAAAAATAAAAAACCGATTGGCATTCGGCACGCAATTATCGCACTCAATAACACATACGGGAAGTGTTCAGTTGGCGAGGGCCCGCGATACATCGCTCACAAAATAGAGAAAGGAGAAATCCTCATCGAGTTCGATTCTATTGGGTCTGGCCTGCAGCCTGCCCGTCTGGAACCACTTAGCGGATTTGCTATTGCTGGCAGTGATCGTCAGTGGCACTGGGCAGGGGCAAAAATTACAGGCAACACTGTAATTGTTTCTTCTGCAGATGTCCTTGAGCCCGTTGCGGTTCGTTATGCATGGGCCATGAATCCCTCACAACGCAATTTACTTTACAACAAAGAGGGCTTACCAGCGTCCCCATTCCGCACTGACAATTGGCAGCTTTACAATCCAAAAGCAGACATTGTCGAGGTTACAAAACCAGAAAAACCAAGTGGTTACATTCCTCAGGACTGGAACCGACCGGTAATGAAACCGTAATGGAACACTTACTTCGTAGAGCTACTCAAAACTTTTTACCTTGAACATGGAATGAGATTTTCAATGAGATTCTTTTCACTACTCCAGTCTTTGCATTTCATTTCCTACCTCGTGGTGATTATGCTGGCGAATTCAGTACACGCTGATGAGGAATCGTGGCGAGACTTATACAAACCAAGTGCATTTGATGACATGCCCTGTCGAGTCATGACGCCACTTTCTTTTGATCCCGACCAGAAATATCCAGTGATTATTTCCCTGCACGGAGCGGGCGGCAAGGGAATCAATAATAAGAAACAATTGAAAGAGTGGAACCTTCAACTTGCAGACGAACAGAGACGAAAAGATTTCCCCTGTTATGTGGTTGCTCCACAAACTGATCAACTATGGAACTCCGATCACCTCCAGAAAATAAAACGTATTATCGACACCCTGCCCTCAACTGACATGGATCGCATCTACATTCTTGGGCATTCAATGGGTGGCCATGGTACCTACATATTCACGCAACTCGACCCTGACTTCTTCGCCGCTGCAGCACCATCTGCCGGAAGTGGGCTACGACGCACAGAACCATTTATTGATCCCGAAAAAATCAAGGATCTACCCATCTGGGCTTTTCATGGTGACAAGGACGGCGTCTGCCCGATTGAAAAAGATCAGGTCGTGTTCGATGAAATGAAACGCCTCGGTGGCAACATGAAGTTCACGATCTGGCAAGGTGACAATCATGGTGTCTCCGGGAAATTTATTCCCGGTGCAGAAAACGGTATGACGTACACAAGTAGCGAACGCTGTGATAGCGAGCCCGACTTCTTGAAGTGGCTCTTTGCACAGTCGAAGTAACGATACTGGGAAAGATACGATCGATTGGCTATGCCGATCCGTTATAGCCAACAAGGTTTTTAAGAATCTCTGTGGCTTGCTCAACTTCACGCAAATCAATCCACTCATCAGCTGTGTGCGCTTGGGAAATTGACCCCGGACCAAAGACAACACAAGGCATCTCAGCTGCTGCATAGACACACGCATTGGTCCCGTAGCGGGCAACTTCTTCAACGGAATGAATACCAGCTTTTTTTGTGGCCTCTCGAAGGCTCTCAGCCGCTGCAATTGCGGCGACCCCTTCGTTCGACAGTCCCGCGCTCGCAAGAAATGGTTCTTCGTGCTCAATAACAGCCGTTGTGCAGTGTGCCGAAATATAATCAATCACCTCCTGTCTTGCGATCAGCGGATCTTCTCCCGGTACCAATCGGCGATCAATTTCAACAACAACACGATCAGGTACAAGGTTCACACCCATGCCACCACGGATTGTACCCACGCTAAGTGTTGGGGCACCGCAAGGATGTGATGAGTGACGAAGAGAAAGTTCGTGCGCCAAAGACTCTAGTACCAGCGCGACTCTCGAAGCAGAATAAATTGCATTCAAGCCTTTTTCAGGATAGGAGCTATGACAGGCATGCCCGCAGACTGTTATCCTCCATCGAACTGCTCCTTTGTGTTGAGTTACCAAATGAAGATCGGTTGGTTCAGCCACAACGACAATGTCTGGCAGGCCAGATAAAACTGATTGAACCAATTCTTCTGCAACCTTGTCTCTCTCATGACCAGATCTTTTAAGCAGCGCGGTAAATGCTTTCGCTCCTGAAAAACCAAACTCTTCATTTACGCTCGCGACAAAAATAACCGAAGCATGTCGTGTTTCAAAAGTAGATAAATCCTCAAGTGCTGCCACCATTGACGCCATACCACCTTTGACGTCACACGCTCCCCGTCCGAACAACTGACCATTTTTGATGGTCGGGGAAAATGGCTGGATTGTCATGCCATCAACAGGCACTGTGTCCTGGTGGGCATCCCAAAGAAGCACTGGTGCATTCGACCTGGTGGCCGGCAACACAGCCACCACATTTTCGCGCCCTGGGGAAACGTGCTGTCGAATGGCAGTTATTCCGACTTTACCAAGACGATTGAGAAGATACTCGGTCACCCTCCCTTCAAGGTATTCAGGCCCTGAAAGGGCACAACCCATCGGATTGACGCTGGGACGGCGAACAAGATCTGCCAGAATTTCAGTGCAGTCAGCCATAGATCCCACCGTAGCAGGTTTATTCATGGATTCCTGAAAAAACAATCCTAGGGGCCGCTCGCCGATTTGCCTCAGAGACTGTATAAAGGAGTGGTGGAAAAGTGGTGCGCAAAGCCGCTTTTCTCGTCACATACTTTGTGACGTTTTTCACAAAGTCATTGTATTCCGCGTTTTACTTAGTTTCCGACCTCGCTTTCGCTTCCCTCCACCTGCAGATAGCGATATCCAAGCCCATGGACACTATTCTCCCTGTTCTGCTCTTTGTTGTTATCGCAGCAGCGGTTTCAGTAGGCCTGATCATTCTTCCACGCTTGGTTGCCCCAAGACGCAGTGGCGCAGTAAAAGAAATGCCCTACGAAAGCGGAATGGACCCCATCCATGATACGAGGCGTCGGTTCGACGTGCGGTTCCACCTTGTCGCCGTAACATTTCTTGTATTTGATGTTGAATTACTCTTCCTCTATCCCTGGGCTGTTGCCAGTCGCTCACCTGCCGGCATTGATGCAGCGGTAGCCGATGGAATGCTTTCGAGTAGAGGTCTTGCTTTTGCCGGTGGTCTTATCTTCATTCTTCTCGTTGTTGTGGGCTTTGCTTACGACTGGCGAAAGGGGGTCTTTCGATGGCGGTAGCACAGTCGGGTTCAACCGGTCTTGAACTTCCAGAGAACGTTGTTGTCAGTCGACTCGATGAACTAGCGAGTTGGTGCCGAAAAAACAGTTTGTGGCCTATGCCATTTGCAACAGCCTGTTGTGGTATTGAGCTCATGGCAACTGGAGCTGCCAAACATGACCTCGCTCGATTCGGTGCTGAAGTTTTTCGTTTCAGCCCTCGTCAATGTGACTTGATGATCGTTGCTGGTCGGGTCGTCATGAAAATGCTGCCTGTGCTCCAAAGAATTTGGCAGCAAATGCACGAGCCAAAGTGGTGCATATCGATGGGTGCCTGTGCAAGCACCGGCGGCGTTTTTGACACCTATGCCGTCGTTCAGGGAATTGATCGGTTTATTCCGGTTGATATGTATGTGCCTGGTTGTCCTCCACGCCCAGAACAACTCATACAAGCGATCATTGATTTACAAGACAAGATTCAACAAGAAGGCACACTTAAGGGCCGTGAGTTCAATACCCGTCAACGTCAGGAACAAAAGCGTGCGCTTGTGGAATGCCCAGAGATTCTTTCACTCGACGCGTCCCGTAATCCAAATTTGCAACGCGAGCTTTCAAATCCTGTCACTAATCCAAACTAATTTTATTTCCCGTAGTCTCCTTTGGCCGTGATGACTGATTCAACCGAAACAAAAGAACCTGAAGCCGTTGAGAACCCTCATGTGGTCGCGCTCATTGAGCTATGTGGTGCTGTAGAGTCTTCAACATTTCGGGGTCAACAACGAGTTATCGTCCCTGCTGAAAAGTCACTCGACGCACTGTCCCTTCTCAAGAGCCGTGGTTTCGATTTATTGATCGATGTCAGTTGTGTCGACTACCTCGAGTACCGCGGTGCAAAGCACCGATATGGCCTTGTGTACCTATTAGCCTCTACTGCAGGCCACCAGCGACTGACTATTCGAGTTTTTGTAGATGACCCCGAGCCAACAGTTGCAAGTGTTGTGCCTTTATGGGAAGCAGCAAACTGGCTGGAGCGTGAGGTGTGGGACCTTTTTGGCATTCGCTTCACTGGCCACCCTGACTTGCGCAGGCTTGTGATGCCAGAAGAATTTACTGCGCATCCCCTTCGTAAAGATTATCCGCTCCAAGGCCGTGGGGAACGTCATAACTTCCCCGTTATCACACGCGACCATAGCTGACCTCTTTTGAAAAATATTCATATGGCTATCGCCCCAACCGAAATCGAAACGCCACCAGAGGCTAGAAGTGAAGACTACCTTTGGACGCTGAACTTCGGTCCACAGCATCCTGCGACCCATACAACGTTGCGATTGGTTCTGAAGCTTGAGGGTGAGCGGGTTGTTGATGCAGTTCCTGAAATGGGCTACCTCCATTCAGGCTTTGAAAAAATAGGTGAACATCTCACCTTTAACCAATATGTCACTGTGACCGATCGGATGAATTACATCTCACCGATGGCCAACAATGTAGCGTGGCACCATTCGGTTGAGACACTTCTTGGCATCGACCTCACGCCACGTTGTACTTATATTCGCACCATTGTCGCCGAACTGGCGAGAATCAGTGATCACCTGCTGTCGAACGGTGCAGTTGGTCTTGATACAGGGGCATTTACTTACTTCCTTTATGCCTTCTATCAGCGTGAAGTGATCTATGACATTTTCGAGACGCTTTGTGGAGCTCGTTTCACAAACAGCTACACACGTGTTGGAGGCGTATCGCAGGACTTCACCCCACTTGTCATTGAGAAAACTCGGGCCTTTCTCAAGACGTTCCCCAAAACGCTGAATGATATGGAGCGATTGCTGAATCGTAATCGTATTTTTGTCGACCGAACCAAAGGCGTCGGCCTGCTCACAAAGGAGGAGGCAATCAATCGAGGGGCGACGGGGCCTGTTGCTCGAGCGAGTGGTGTCACAAGAGATCTTCGGCGGGACGAACCCTACTTGGCATACTCTGATTTCGACTTTCAAGTTAGCTGTGCTTCGGCTGGTGACTGCTATGCACGGTACCTTGTTCGGATGCAGGAGATGCGGGAAAGTCTCAAGATAGTCGAGCAGGCAGTTGAGAATCTGCCAAGTGGTCCTGTGGATGTTGGCATCGATGAACGCATGGCACTTCCGACAAAAAAGCAGGTGTATTCAACGATAGAAGGAACAATCTCGCACTTTGAGCTCAGCATGAGCAACAGAGGGTTTGAGGTTCCGTGCGAGGAAGCATATGCCGCTATCGAGGCGCCAAATGGTGAACTTGGTTTTTATCTTGTTGGTGATGGTGGAGATCAAGCATATCGAGCTCGATGCAGGCCACCTTCGGTTTTGAATTTTGCCATGTTTCCACATCTTATCCGTGGCCACACACTTTCAGACGTTGTGGCGGTACTCGGGAGCCTTAATATTATTGCAGCGGAGCTCGACCGATGATTGCGAATCGCAAAGTCCTTACTGAAGACATGCTTGCACGCATAGAAGCGTTAGCTTCTCGCTACCCAACGAAACAAGCGTTAACGTTACCTGCCCTGCATGTTGTTCACGACGAGCTACGGCATGTTCCGCTTGATGCTGTAGTTGAGATAGCCGAACTACTTGATCTCGCCCCGGCAGAAGTCCAGGACACCCTAACCTTCTACCAATTTTTTTACCAAGACAAGCCGCATGGAAAAGTTCGGGCGTTCGTTTGTCGTTCAATCTCATGTGCACTTCGTGGTGGTGAGCAGGTACTTGACCACCTTTGTGAAAAAGCAGGAATCAAGCCTGGCGAAACAACTGCCGATGGGAATATTACTATTGAACCAGCAGAGTGTCTGGGTGCCTGTGACTTTGCACCGTGCATGCTTGCTGGAAATGATTTGCATAAAGATTTAACGCCTGAAAAAGCAGATGCATTTCTGGAATCGGTTGGGAGGCAAAACGGATGATCACCTCTGATACATTTGAGCCTGTGCTCCTCGAAGCTGCTGGCATTGATGATGGCCATACAATTGAAAGCTATCGTAGCCGCGGTGGATACGCCCCACTTGAAAAGTTGCTTTCTGAAAAACAGCCGCCTGAGGTTGTGGAAATGGTGAAATCGTCTGGCCTCCGTGGGCGAGGTGGTGCAGGCTTTATGACTGGCTTGAAGTGGACGTTCCTTCCAAAAGATCATCCTGGGCCAATCTATTTGTGTGTCAACGCCGACGAGAGTGAGCCCGGCACATTCAATAACAGAATTCTTATGGAGGACGACCCTCATCAGGTTCTTGAGGGCACGATCATATCCGCGTATGCCACACGAGCCAGTACTGCTTATATCTATCTTCGTTATGAGTATCCGAAAAGCTGGGACATACTTCAAAAAGCAATTGATGAAGCCTATGCAGCTGGATTTCTTGGAGAGAACATCAAAGGCAGTGGATTTTCTCTCGACATCTACCTCCATCGTGGTGCCGCTGCATATATCTGTGGCGAAGAAACCGGTCTTATTGAAAGTCTTGAAGGCAAGCGAGCGTGGCCTCGAATCAAACCGCCTTTCCCTGCAATCGAGGGTGTGTTCCGCAAGCCGACGGTTGTAAATAACATTGAGACAATGGCATGCGTGGCACAAATCGCTCGGCGAGGTGTTGATTGGTTCCGCTCTATTGGAATTCCTGCTGATCCAAATAACCCAAGAGATCCAGGAAGCTATGGACCAAAACTCTACTGCCTGTCTGGTCACGTAGAGAAACCTGGCTGCTATGAAGCACCTCTTGGTATTACAGCACGAGAATTAATTGATCGTTTTGGTGGTGGTGTCTGGAAAGGGCGTCGAGCAAAAGCTGTCATTCCAGGAGGTATCTCCATGGGGCTGATGACAGAAGATGAGCTGGACACCCCGCTCGATTTTTCGGGACCGGGAACAGTTGGGTGCCTCGGTCTTGGAACGGCTGCTGTTGTTGTCGTCGACGAGACCGTCAGCATCGTTGATTTCCTGCATAATTCATGCCGTTTTTTCGCACACGAGTCCTGCGGTCAGTGCACGCCATGCCGGGAGGGTACGAGCTGGTCGCTCCGAATGCTCGAGCGTATTCGAGCCGGAAAGGGTAGATTGCGAGATCTCGATCTCCTCGCAGAAATTGGTGACACGATGGGCATGATGCCCGGGTCAACAATTTGCGGCCTTGCTGACGGAGCCGCCTGGCCAATCAAGAACTCCATTGCGAAATTTCGTGATGAATTTGAAGATTACATCAAACAGACGAATCCAACCGGCTACATGGAAACTGATCCTGTTCCTGCCTTGCCAATTGTTACTACTCACTAACTCATTTTTACTGCTTACTACTTTCCATCATGCCCACAGTCATTGTTGACGATCAGGAAATCGAGATAGGAGCCGACGAACGGCTCAACTGCATTGAAGCCGCCCGCCGGGCGGGTGTCGAGATTCCCCATTATTGCTGGCACCCGGGACTTTCTGTTGTAGCGAGCTGCCGCATGTGTCTCATTCAGGCTGGTACTCGGAATGCTGAAACTGGTGAAGTTTCAATGATTCCAAAACTTGTTCCAGGGTGCCAAACGCCGGTCAAAGATGGGACTGTCATTGTTACTGACAGTGAGGCTGTTCAGGAAAGTCGTGCACGTGTTGAGGAAGCACTGCTCATTGATCACCCGATTGACTGTCCGATCTGTGACAAAGCTGGCGAATGCCTGCTGCAGGACTATCACTTTGAGCACGGACAGAGCGAACGGCGGGCTGACATTCATGCCTTTAGTAGCCGCCGTCGAGATGTTGGGCCAACCGTTACTCTTTTTGTCGATCGCTGCATCATGTGCACACGATGCGTTCGGTTCACACGAGAGGTCTCCGGTACAGCAGAACTCATGGTCTCTGCCCGTGGTGCGAAAGAAGAAATTGATACGTTCCCTGGATTTCCGCTTGATAATAAATTGGCCGGAAATGTTGTCGACCTATGCCCAGTTGGTGCTCTAGGGGATAAAGACTTTTTGTATCAGCAGAGAGTCTGGTTTTTGAAGAAAACGGAAAATGTGTGTGGTGGCTGTGCAGCAGGATGTTCAATAGTGACCGAGCACAACCAAGACACCGTCTACCGGCTCAAACCACGTGAAAATCTGCATGTAAACAAGTGGTGGATGTGCGACGAGGGGCGTTATGGATGGCATCATCTGCATAACGAAACGCGAATTGTTGAAGCAAGCCACCGTGATAATGAAGACCCTCAGGCTATCGAATGGGCAGACGTTTTACGTCGCCTGCCTACAGACCTGACTGATGCAGGGCGACTGGGTGTTGCTGTTTCACCAATGCTTACCGTTGAAGAAGCTTGGATGCTGTGTTCGGTTGCGAGGACAATTGATCCGGACGCGTATCTTGCAGTTGGTCATGTACCATCAACTGGTGCTGATGAATCCTTCCCCGGAGGGTTTACAATTCGCGGTGAGAAGGCTCCAAACCGCATTGGCGTTGAAATGGTTCTCAGTATGTTCGGGGCTGTTTCTGAGGGCGGCACGGTTCCGGCGTGGAATGACCTCCTTGAACAGGTGCGAGCAAAAACAATTCAATCGGCGTGGGTAACAGCTGGTTACCCAACACCCGAGAGATCCTGGTGCGATGAAGCAACGGCGGCAACCTTTGAAGAGCTCAGCTGCCTTGTTGTTCAAGACTTATTTGAATCTCCACTCTCTAACCGAGCTACGTGGTGCTTACCTGCGGTCGGATTTGCTGAGCGAAGCGGCACGTGGGTCAACTGCGGTCATCGAGCGCAGACCTTCGAACAAGCAATTCGTCCTCCCGCCGGTGTCTGGCCAGAGGGCCGATTCTTTTGGAATCTCCTTGGACGAGAAGGCCTGTATGATCCCGAGAGCATTCGAAAACAAATTGCTGAAAGTTCTGCCAGCTTCGCTGTCTTGTCAGGTGAGGTGCCATCCATTGGCCTCGATCTGAGGTTACAGCAGGTGGCAGTCACCTAAGCCAATAACAACAGAACGCTTCGCACCACTCCCTTCGAACCAAACATTCAATGACCGCTCTCCTTCCATCACCTGAAACAATCGCTGCACTCGTCAAGATTGGCCTGCTTGTCGGTGGCCTCATGACAGCAGCGGCTTATTTAGTTCTCGTTGAGAGATGGATAGCAGCTTGGGTTCAGGATCGACGAGGACCGAATCGTGTTGGTATTCCGCTGACAAAAATTCGTCTGTTTGGATTAGGGCAGCCACTCGCAGACGGCCTCAAAATCATTTTCAAAGAGGACTTCACTCCGAGACATGTTGATAAAGTGCTTTATAATGCAGCACCATTGGCACTGCTCACTGCATCATTGGCTATCTTTGCCGCTATCCCTTTCGGAAGTGTACTACCACCACTCAACATTCCTGGGCTTCCGGATCCAGTTCCGTTTCTTGTCGCTCCAGGACTTGATGTTGGTGTTCTCTGGGTTTTCGCACTTTCGAGTATTGCCGTCTACGGTGTTCTTCTCGGAGGCTGGGCCAGTAACAACAAGTATGGTTTTCTTGGTGGGCTACGAAGTAGTGCTCAACTGGTTGCTTATGAAATTCCGCTTGGGCTCGGTTTGCTCGGTGTTGTTCTCGCGACTGGGTCTTTACAGCTCGACATCATTATGAATAAACAGGCAGAAACTGGTCTGTGGTACGTCTTTGCTCAACCACTGGGATTTGTTGTTTTTCTCATAGCAAGTTTTGCTGAAGCTGCTCGCCTGCCTTTTGACCTTCCTGAAGCTGAGCAGGAATTAGTCGGTGGCTATCACACCGAGTACGCCGGAATTAAACTCCTCCTTTTTCTTGTCTCTGAATTCCTGCATATGGTCACGGCTGCCTTCCTCATCGTGATCATGTTTTTGGGTGGATGGCACTTCTGGGGAATCACGGGAAGTACTCAAGAAGTCACATGGGTTGGTGCTTTTTTGAGATTTGGCATACTTTCAGCCAAAATCTTTGCTGTGATTCTCTTCTTTATGGTGGTCCGCTGGAGCTGGCCCCGATTTCGATTTGATCAATTGATGAATCTCGCATGGAAAGTCATGTTGCCTCTCGGGCTCCTGAATCTCGTCGTTGTTGCAACGATTGAGGAATTCCGACCCGCCCTCCAGTCAGCTCTTGGAAATAGTCTGACAACTGGCGTTGCCGTTGGGGTGCCATGGATTATCTTTTTTGGAGGCTTGATTTGTGCTGGCATGCTCACGCCTTCTAGTACTGATAATCGGCCGATTCGCACACGCGATCCTTTTGATCAAGAGCGACATCTTGAAAAAGATGAACCTATGAACAAACCGTCTTCCGAATTAGTAGAGGCCTAGCATGAAACCATCTGATCCCGGAATAACATGGATTGATGACAAGCCACTTGGCCTTGCAGAGCGACTTTATGTCCCGCTTCTTGTTCAAGGTCTTGCAACTACAAGTCGTCACCTCGTGAGCAAAAAGAACACTGTCAACTTTCCGGAACAACGTCCTGCTATTGGAAATCCGCTCATCTACCGAGGCGTGCACCGGCTCAACCGTGATGAGAATGATCGCGTGAAGTGCGTTGCTTGTTTCCTTTGTGCCACAGCATGCCCTGCTCACTGTATTGATATCGTCGCCACTGAAAGCCCTTGGGAAGATAGAGAAAAATATCCAGAGAGTTTCCAGATTGATGAACTCCGCTGCATTTTTTGTGGCATGTGCGAAGAGGCGTGTCCTGTTGACGCTATTGAACTCACGAGCCTTCTTGACCTCACAGGAAAGAGTCGAGAAGAGATGATTTTTGATAAAGAGAAGCTACTGAGTGTCTACGACATGACAAAGGATGCTGAGCCAATGAAGTCAGCTGACTTGGGGGGAACACTGTGACCCCTTTCGTTAGGTTATTTGCTGGAACGGGCAACCTCGAGTTTCTTTCGCCTGGTATATTGCTTGCTGTGGCCGTAACTTGCCTCGCGGTAAGTCTTTACCTACTTCTTCCTAAATCTGGTCGGGACGGTAAGGCCTCCCGACGAATAGGTTGGCTTCTTGGACTGATTACACTCGGGCTCTTTATTGCCACCGGACAACGGCTGGGGAATCTTGGAGAAGAAACTGTATTCTTGACGGTTTCATTAGTCGCTGTCATAAGCGCAGCTGCAACAATAACATGCCGTTCTCCTGTCTACGCAGCAATCTGGTTTGCTCTTTGCTTGGCAGGTGTCTCGGGTGTGCTGCTTGTTTTGGGCGCCCAGTTCCTTGGTGTTGCGACAATTGTTGTCTACGCCGGTGCCATTTTAGTCATGTTCCTTTTTGTTTTGATGCTGGCTCAGCCATCTGGGCTCACGACATCAGATCGAGTTACCAATGAGCCGTTGCTTTCCGCTGTGGCGGGTGCTGTACTTCTTGGTCTTTTATCACTATCAATTGGTCGGCTATCTGCCGAAGAACCTCTCTGCTGTCGCCCTCCATCCAAGGCAGCTGCCCTCGGCGCGACAACGGTCGAGAAAATACCAACTGAAAGTGTGAACCTTTTGGCGTCTGACCAGGTAGCCCGTCTTGGCGGTGAACTTTTCGGTCACCACCTCGTCGCTGTTGAAGCCGTAGGCATTCTTTTGCTCGTCGCGCTCATTGGAGCCATTGCCATTGTTTCAAATGGCCTCGAGGGTAGCCAAGCAGAAACTTCCTCTTTGCAAGAAGGGAGCCACTCATGACAACACTCATATTACTTGGCACCGCGCTTGCACTTCTCCAGAATGGATTGGTTGTTGGAGCAATTCTCTTTAGCCTCGGCCTTATCGGCATCCTTTCAAGACGAAACCTGATTGTCATGTTTCTTTCTGCTGAGTTAATGCTTCAGGGCATTTCAGTTAGCCTTGTTGCTTGGAGCCGCTATCACGGTGACTTCGGTGGTCATGTTCTGGTCATCTTTGTGCTCTCGGTAGCAGCATGCGAAGCGGCCATTGCTCTTGTCTTTGTCCTGCAGGCATTTACTCGAACTGGCCGTCTTGATTCTGCGGCATGGCAGACGCTCCGCGAAGCCACACTTGACCGTAGCGTCGACCATGAAATCCCATCACTTGATACTTCAACGCCTAGTTTCCCACGTCTCACTCCCGCCGGCCGATCACCAGACACTGATGAGCACGCCGGGATGCAACGTGACCATGTCTGATATCTGTTCTTCCCCCACAAATTTGTCGATATGACTCCGTCTTTTCTTCTTGTACTTGTTCCATTACTGCCCCTTCTCGCAGCTCTTGCCACCGTTATTGGTGGACGAAGACTAGGTCCCCGAGCGCATTTGCCAGCTGTTGTCGGTATAGCCGCAGCAGCAGTTGTTGCATTGTCTCTTCTTGTAGTTACTGCCCGTAGTCGAGGAAGTGCAGAAACACCTCGTCCTGTTGATATGGTGACCACGCTCTGGCAATGGGCAACCGTTGATGATGCGTATGCCCCAGCTCATGACTCACATGCTGCAGTTCCAGGGACGGCTGTCGGCGAGGATGCTTACAGCGCTCGCCCATTTTCGATTTCGATTGCCATGCGACTCGATCCACTTACAGCAACAATGCTTGTAATTATTACGAGTGTTGGACTTCTGGTCGCCATCTACTCGATAGGATATATGCATGACGACCCTGGGTACCCACGATTCTTCGCGCTCGTGGCCATGTTCGTTTTCTCAATGTCAATGCTCGTAGCAGCGAGTAACTTCCTCTTGGTCTATGTTTTCTGGGAGGCCGTTGGCGCGTGCAGCTACCTACTCATTGGCTTCTGGTTTCAAAAACCGGAAGCAGCGAAGGCAGCTAAAAAAGCATTTCTTGTGAACCGGATAGGAGACTTTGGTCTTGCCGTAGGCGTCTTTCTGCTCTGGCTCACCTATGGAACACTTGATTTTCATGACACTCTTTCTCCTGACGGAACCATCCTCCCTGGCATTCTCGGCCAGACTCGCCTTGCCGATGTAAGTGGTTACGTTGGAGGTATCGTAGGTACGGCAATTTGTCTTCTGCTGTTACTTGCAGCCTGTGGAAAAAGTGCCCAACTGCCGCTTCACGTTTGGTTGCCAGACGCCATGGAAGGCCCTACTCCTGCGAGTGCCCTCATTCATGCTGCAACAATGGTAACAGCGGGGGTTTATCTTGTTGCTCGCTCTGCACCCCTTTTTATGGCATGTCCCGGTGCATTGGTGACCGTCTCAATTATTGGAACCACAACTGCACTTGTTGCTGCGCTTATTGGAACTGTCCAGAACGATCTCAAGCGGGTCCTTGCTTACTCAACGATTAGCCAACTCGGTTACATGTTTGCATGTCTTGGTACCGGAACACTACTCGGGTTTACTGCGGCAATTTTTCACCTTCTTACCCATGCTTTTTTTAAAGCTCTTTTATTTCTTGGTGCGGGGTCTGTCATGCACTCGATGGGTGGTGTGATTGATATGCGTCGATTTGGTGGGCTCCGAAAACTTATGCCGATAACAGCCACCACGTTTCTCATTGGGAGTCTTGCACTCGCAGGAATTGCACCTTTCGCCGGTTTCTTTAGCAAAGATGAAATACTTGCTTCCCTCCACTCAAAGGGTTGGCCAGATGTTCACCATAGCGCCGAAAATGGACACCATGCAATGATTCCCGAACTGCCTTCAGCACTGTCTCATAGTGGCACGATGCACGATGTTGGGTACCGAGGTGTTTCCAACTATGACAATCACTCAAGTAGTCACCAGACATCTGACGTAGTTGGACTTGATGCACTGAATCAACCCGCTGTCTGGAAAGCTCTGTTTTGGATGGCACTCGTCACAGCCGGTCTTACTGCTTTTTATACCTTCCGGGCTGTCTTCATGACATTTACTGGTCCGCTTCGAATACCTGATGAAGCAGGTGACCATGCACATGAATCACCTTCAGTCATGACGACGCCACTTTTAATTTTGGCAATCCCGGCCACATTCATTGGATTCATCCTGTTTACAACCGACGGCCTTGCTCATTTTCTCGCTGCAACTCCTTCATTTACAACACCTTCAATCGTGAAAACTGCCACCGCTTCTGTTTTTCACTGGGACCTTGCGATTCAGGGTACGCTCGCTGCAGCTCTTGGTATTGTTATTGCAGCTGTTGGCCATCTTGGACGTCGCAGCGATGGACCACAGCTCGAACGTTGGCTAGGGCCAGTACGTCCATTCTTAGAACATCGAATGTTTATTGATCAACTGTATGCTGCTGTTATCGTAAAACCAATTGAAGCCATTGCCTTTCTGGCGGCAATTTTTGACAGATCATTTATTGACCGTTCTGTACGATTTGTGGCTCATCTTCCGTTGGCTCTCGGCAGTGTTGTCCGTCAGCTTCAGTCGGGATTACTCCAACGATATGCCCTGGCCGGCGTCATTGGTGTCTTGGCAATTATTGTGTTTCTCGCCTGGCGACTTTAAATCTTTTCTCACCCTTTCAGGAATCATCATCTTCTTCATTTTGAAATCTTTATGAATTTGCTCTCCCCATCTACGCACTTGCTACTCGTCATTCTCATGCCTCTCGTAGGTGCGGGCATCGTCTGGCTTGTCTCAAGCCGTGGCCTTCAAGCGGTTCGTCAAAGTGCAGCAACAACAGCAGTTTTGACGCTTGTTGCAGCAGGATGGCTCATTCTGCGATATCTCATGAGCACCGAGGCTGCGAGTAATCAAGTATTTGCCATGGTATCAGTCCCCTGGCTGACAGGAGGAATGTTTGACATTCGTCTATCGGTTGGGCTTGATGGCCTGTCACTTTGGCTTTTTGGATTATCGGCACTTCTTTCTGTGACTGCGATTTTTGTGAGCTGGGAAGCTGTGACCGAACGAGCTGTCGGCTTCTACATGCTTCTCTTGCTGCTCGAAACAGCCATGCTTGGAGTTTTTGTAGCTCGTGACATTATTTTGTTTTATGTCTTCTTCGAATTCACTCTCGTGCCACTCTTTTTCCTCATTGGTATATGGGGGCATGATGAACGAAGAAAAGCAGCAATCACATTTTTCATTTATACCCTTGCAGGAAGCGTTCTTGCATTTCTTGGCCTGATGACCATTGTGTTATGGAATGCAAGCCACACTGGCAGCGTCACATTCGATATTGAAGCACTGACTGCTGGCCTTAGTCTGCATCCGCTACCCATGGATGCAGATGGCGGCTATCTTCAATGGGTTGTTTTCCTTGCTCTTCTCATTGGTTTTGCGGTAAAGGTTCCGATCTTTCCATTCCATACCTGGCTTCCGCTTGCTCATGTCGAGGCACCAACCGGTGCTAGCGTGGATCTAGCAGGTGTCTTACTAAAAATTGGCATTTACGGCTTTCTTCGGTTTTCCATGCCAATGCTTCCTGAAGCAACTGCAGTCGCTGCACCGTGGCTCTTTGCGCTTGGTGCTTTTGGGATTGTTTATGGAGCTTTAGTTGCTTTAGTCCAACAGGATTTAAAGCGGCTTATAGCGTATTCTTCGGTAAGTCATATGGGGTACGTCGTCATGGGCCTGTTTGCCTTGGAGCCAGTTGCGATTGAAGGGGCAAATCTTCAACTCATTAATCACGGTCTATCTTCTGCCGGACTCTTTGCATTGGTTGGAATGCTTTACGAACGCTTTCATACACGTTCGATTCAGAGCCTTGGTGGCGTCGCCAAAAAAGCACCGTGGCTCACGGCACTTTTCATGGTGTTCACCTTCTCAAGTATCGGTCTTCCCGGACTGAATGGTTTTGTTGGTGAATTTATGATTCTTGCTGGATCTTTCCAAAGAGCGTGGACGGGTGTTTCTCCGGAACTCCAGCAAAGCTATCTGATTCTTTCACTCATGGGCGTTGTTGGCGTCGTACTTGGAGCCTGGTACATGCTCTGGGCAGTCGAGCGCGTCTTCTTTGGAAATTCCCGATTACCACCATCTCATCTCGACAATGAATCACAGGAATCTCTTGACTTACGTTGGCATGAGATAGTGGCACTTGCACCACTCACTGTGTTTGTGCTCTGGATTGGCATAACGCCAGCAACGTTCCTCGCTCCGTCTTCCCAATCCGTTCGCACAATGACGCTTGCATCGAGCAACGCTTTCAACCGACAGATGCAGCCGGCTCAAGGCCATGCAGGCACGGAAATGATTACGCACAACAATGAGAGCAGTGATCAACAAGATCGGCCCAAGACAAACCCAACTTTTCAAAAACCAATTTCTGTAAAGCAATGATGACAACGTCTCTCGAAACTTTTCTGCTTCTTTCACCAGAAATAACTTTATTTTTAGCAGCACTCATTGCGTATCTTGCTGCTGCCTTTAGTGGCCTTCGAGCTGGATGGCTCGTTGCCGTCACTGGCCTCGGCATAGCTATCCTGGTATCGGGGAATCAGCCTGACAGCGGTGAGGCTATTTCATCAGGCCCGATCACGATTGATGGATTCTCGTTTTATATACGTCTTCTTACTTACACCACTGGCCTGGTACTTGCTCTTATTCAGTCTGGAGATTACTGGAAATCAGCGGTTCAAGATGATAGCAGTCAACACAAACGACGCGGCACGGGTGAAGAAGCGGGTACTTTTTTAATTCTTTTAGCTGGACTCTCTCTCGTGGGCCTGGCGAATGATTTGGTGCTGCTTTTTATCAGCCTTGAACTTGTTTCGATTCCGACATACATCTTGTTGGCACTCAAACGAACGGATGCTGCGGGACAAGAAGCCAGCCTGAAGTATTTTTTTCTGTCACTTGTCGCGTCTGCCTTGTTTTTATACTCGTTAGCCTGTCTCTACGGACTGGGTGGATCGACATCGTTGCTCGCTATTGGAAACCAAATCCAGTCACTTGGTAGTATCGCTCCACCTACAATCGAAGGGTCCATTGTTGTTGGCACCATCACAGCCAGCATGGCTGCAGTACTTCTTCCAGTAATGCTTGGAACAGCACTCGCCGGAGTAGCCTTTCGAATGGCTGCAGTTCCAATGCACTTTTATGCTCCCGATGTTTATGAAGGCACGAGCACAAGTAATGCCGCTGTACTCTCGACGCTACCGAAAATAGCTGGCATCGTCATGCTTGCTCGCATAATTGCGTTAGCTATTCCTCCACTGGGTAGCGGACAGACTGTTGGCCCGGTTGCCGAGATACTGCTTCTCCAGACATGGCATCTCATTGCTATTGTTGCTGCCGTTACCATGACGGTTGGGAACTGTATGGCTTTGCTCCAAAACAACCTACGAAGACTTTTAGCGTGCTCCTCTATTGCTCATGCAGGATATCTGCTGGTTGGTCTGGCGGCAGTGACCGCAGCAGCAACATCTGAACAAGGCCCACTTGGTGGAGAATCAATAACGGCAAATGCTTTGACACTGGACGGCTTGGCTTCAACACTTTTCTATTTGGCAACATATGTACTTGCGACGGTCGGGTTGTTTGGTGGACTTATCTACCTCGGGCATCGTTGGCCTGAATGGTCCACTTCAAGCAACAAAAGACCGCGACTTGAGGAGATTGAAACTGTTGATGACCTCAATGGATTATCAACAACGAATCCTGTTGCTGCATTTTGCCTTGCAACTTTTCTTTTAAGTCTTGCTGGAATCCCGCCGCTACCCGGTTTTTGGGGGAAGCTATCGCTTGTAACCTCGTCACTTAGCATAGGCAGTGGTGATGCTGCCTTCGGTGATCGCAGGGCATGGTTTATAGGCTTAAGTATTGTCTTGGTACTCAATGCGGCTATCGCAGCCGCATACTATCTTCGATTGATCACTGCCATGTACTTCAAATCTACTGACAAAGGAGTTCAGGCAGACGGTGGCCTATCTTCGGGATTAGCTATGGTCGTCTGTCTCATCGTGCTTCTTTCGATCTCTATTCGCCCGCGTGGACTTTTTACGTCAGCCTTACGTGCCGGCAACACACTTTCTGGAAATATCGCGACAGAAACCATGCCTCCACAGACAACACAGATTTCTGTTGGGGATGCCATGATTGCCAGCGAAATACAAAAGGGTAATCGATGAACAATGCACTGACCTCAGAAAATATTCGAGAGACACTTGCTGATATGACTGACCCCGAGTCGGGAAGACTACTTTCCGACATGGGACAGCTTGGTGAGGTAGCCGTAACTGAAAAGAAAGTTACTCTTGATGTTGCACTCACAACACATTCTGCAATTCTTTGGAAACAAACTCGTGGACGTATTGAAGAGCGTCTCCGAACGGCATTCCCAGACATCTCTGATGTACAAATAACTGTCACACCTCATGAAAGGCCACCTACTAAAATTGGTCAGGTCGGCCTTGAAGCAAAAAGTGTTATTGCAGTTGGATCCGGAAAGGGAGGCGTTGGCAAAAGTACAATCGCCGTATCACTTGCAATCGGCCTGGCACGAGCTGGAAGCAAAGTCGGTATTCTTGACGCGGATGTCTATGGACCAAGCGTACCTCACCTTGTTGGGCTGGAGGGACGTCCGGCAATCCAAGAGGGACGAATTGTTCCACCACAACTCAACCCAGGACAACCTTATCAGGCTTTGCCAACGGGCCTGAATGCTGAAACCGTACCAGTCATGTCAATGGGGTTTCTTGTACCACCAGGTGAGGCAGTTGTCTGGCGAGGCCCTATGCTTCATGGTGCTATCACACAGATGCTCCGTGATACAAATTGGGGACCACTCGATTACTTAATTATCGACATGCCACCAGGGACTGGTGATATTGCGTTGACACTTTCTCAGGTCCTTCCGCTCTCGGGCGCCGTTGTTGTTTGCACCCCCCAAGATGTTGCACTTCTTGATGCAACCAAAGCAATTGCAATGTTTCAGAAGGTCAATATTCCGTTACTTGGCATGGTAGAAAACATGAGTTTCTTTCTGTGCCCGGATAATAATAAACGATATGATATTTTTGGAAACGGTGGTGCAAAACGCACTGCAAAAGAACTTGATATCCCATTTCTTGGTGAGGTTCCCATGCAGATACCTATTCGTGAGCATGGAGATGCTGGAAAAACAGTTGCCAATTTTGATGATCCGAACGCACGTCCTTATCTTGAATCAATTTGTCAAAACCTTGTGAGTGGGCTTGCTCACCGGCATGCGTCGGCACCACCAATGCCATCTCTGCCAACGCTCTAAGAATTCTCTATGAGAAACCCATTCCTGCTGCATATGCTATTTTTCATGCAGCTGCAGTGGCTCTCAGTAATAGCAGGAATTTTATTTTCCTATTTCCAGAATATTGAAACCGCTCCGAAAAAGCAGTGGTTGATGACACTTTCTGCAATCACACCCCTCCTTCTCATTCAAGCTCTCTGCACTGTGTTACTGATCTCGCAGATGATCTGCGGCCATTTTATCAACGCCATCCTTCAAGGGTTCGGCGGCATTACCTTCTTCACAATTGGTGCTTTTTCATACTACTGGCTGCCTCGAAGACCCCTACTGTCTCATATCGCTTCGGGTGGTCTTCTTGGCGGGCTCATTCTCTTTGGCTGGCAAAGAGTCCTTGTACACCGGTACTGGAGTGTCGAATGGTGCATGCTGTTTTTTGCTCCGTGCATTTTCCTAATCGTACTTGCGACTACCTTCAAAGTTGCTTTTTGGTATTGGGGGGACTTCAAAAATAGAATGCATCAAAAACAACACCAAATACTAAATCTTATTGGCGTTGGACTGTGGTATATACTCTTTACGATTATCGCCTCCTTTTTTTCAGCGATAGCATTCGATTGTGGGATTTGATTCCTGCTAGGCTTTCCAACGCGTGGCCTGCGACTAATCCCGACTGCTTCATTCGTCGAGAACTTAAACGAGATAGCACCATGAAAGATGACGAGTCATTAAATCCTGATAATACTTTTTGCCAGGCTCAAGTTGATGTTCAGAAGATGATTGATCAACTTAAGGAGCAGTCAGAGTCACCTGAAGACGATGAATAAATCGGCTACGACAAGCCCCTGTTGAAATGAAGTCCTCACAATGGCTACCTCACTTACTATCATCGCTTGTTGCCTGACCATTCTATTTTTCTTACTGTGGATCATGGCATTCAAAGTCACTCTTATCAAAAACATTTTGGTGACATGCCTTTGTCTTTGTGTTTCTCTTTTTTCTTTTTTTGGTTTTCTTGCATCATTTGAACCTGGAATTGGCCATGCGTACTGGAAAGCGTTTTATGGCGCTGTGCTCCTTTTTTCTCTAGTCGTAATTTTTAGAATTGCAGGCATACTGAAATATTTCACTACATGGCGTACCACTTCCTCATCTTAAGAACTTTTGAACTGTTTAAAGGACTGCCATGCAATCGCACTCGACACGTTTACCGACCATCCTTTTATTTTTTATCGTGCTAGCATGCACTGGAATTGGAAATCTTCTAGCAAAACAGCCAAACATACTCTTCATTGCAGTTGATGACCTCAATCATTGGGTTGGCTATACAGGCAGAAACACGCAATGCAAAACACCGAATATCGACCGGTTAGCTGCTATGGGTGTCTCGTTCACCAACGCACACTGTGCAGCTCCTGCGTGTGGCCCATCAAGGGCAGCCCTCTGGTCAGGAATCCGCCCGCATTCCTCTGGCTGCTATCTCAATGCAGATAATTGGAAGAATCATATTGCAGAAGGCCTTAACTTAAATGCACATTTGAAAAAGCATGGGTACTATACAGCGGCAATGGGTAAAACCTACCACTCAAGTTCCGGTGGTCTAAAAAACGTATATGCATCTGAATGGGACACCTATCCACCCACGAGGCGGAGCAAAAACGCAGGGCGAATACCAAGAAAATATGAGGGCTACCACGAGCCTCTGGAACTCGATTTACAGGACGAAGACCTACCGGACTGGCACACAGTAGACTTCTGCATCGATCAAATGAAGCAAGAACGAGAGAAGCCCTTCTTTGTAGCCTGCGGTTTGATCAAACCACATCTTCCCTGGGCAGTTCCGAGGAAATACTACGAACGGTATCCTCGTAATACTATTCAACTTCCTCCACATAAAGCAGGTGATCTCGACGACATTCCAACACCGGGCATCAAAATGGCTGGCCCTGAAAAAGATCACGCAAAGTTTCAAAAATCTGGACGTTGGAAAGATGCCATTCAGTCTTACCTTGCGACCATTGCGTACGTAGATATGAATATTGGCCGTCTTCTCGATGCATATGACGTAAGCCCAGAACGAGACAACACCATTATTGTTCTATGGGGCGACCATGGCTGGCATCTGGGCGAAAAACAACACTGGAGGAAGTTCACCCTCTGGGAAGAGGCCACCCGTTCACCTTTGATCTGGGTTGTTCCAGGAATCACAAAAGCCGGAGAAATCTGTCAACGACCTGTCGACTTCCTGAGCATCTATCCAACACTTTGTGATCTTATTGATGTACCATTGCCTAATCATCTAGAAGGCAACAGCCTTGCTGCACTTTTAGAGAAACCTGATTGTCATTGGGACGGTGTTGCACTCACTACGCATGGGCACCGAAATCATGCTATTCGTGATGGTCAGTTTCGCTATATCCGTTACGCGGATCTTAGCGAGGAGCTCTATGATCACACCACTGACCCATACGAATTCACAAATCTTGCGAACGATGAAACGATGATAGCGACAAAACGCCGTTTAGCAGCATTTCTCCCAAAGAATGAAACTCCGCCAAAAACGATGTCGAGGAAGAAAAAATAAAAGGAAAAAGATGATTCTTTTGACTCATTGAACTCTTTTGGGCGGGTGACCGATATTTAAGAACATACCCTCAAATGAGATTTGACCTCATTGAGGACATTCTCACAGCAGGTCACACGAATGTCTCCCCTTCCAAATATTTTGACACTTCTCAAGTTACACCGTTCAACAAACGGATTAACCGACGAAGAACTTGAACTAATTGCTTCGCGTGCCTCGGTTGTCACATTCGATGCTGATTCACACCTTCACTCCATGGACAATCCCTTTGCAGATCTGCTGCTCATCATTAGTGGAGCAGCTCGCATCTGGATTCCAGGAGCAGACGAACTTCCTCATACCGTGCAGATGATCGGTCGCAGTAATCAATTTGGATTGCTCGCTCTCTTCCGTGATGATCAAGCACCTGTCAATGTTGATATCACTCAGAATGTAACTGGGCTGACTATCAAGCGGCAGGATGCTATTGAATTACTCAACCAAGTTCCACAATGGCACCGAAATCTTTTAGGTGCTCTTGGAATGAGACTCCATCAAGCATTTACACCAAAACGTGTCGGTCATCGCCCTCGTCTTATTGCCATTCTTCATGCAAGTGAAGAATACCGTATCCTCTCAAGTATACTCATTCGTCGCCTCCGATCACTTGGTGAAAATGTCACTGCTATCTCCGACAATGAAACGACGCTAGCTACAGCAGGCCACTCGATTAGCCTTCTCGATAACCATGGGCAGCTACGTAATCCAAATGACATTCGCTCGGAGGCATCTGCATGGATGAGTGTGGAACGATGCTTCCTCGATGTTCGTCTCAACACGAACACTGAGTATCTAGCCGAAGTACTTCAGGACGCTGATGCTATTTATTGTTGCTTTGATTCAAATGTTTCCCGAGAAACCGAGAACCTTCTTTCCGAACTCTCTGAATGCTACCCTACTGTCCGAAACAAAATATCACTTGTTCGAATTCTTCGAAATGCGCAGCAGGTCGCTGAGCCTTTAAATAATATGCATTCGATCTGCAGGGGTGACTTCAAAATTCACTGGGATGGATTTGGGCAATCGCGACACACTACACGTGAAAGTGGTGTTGAGAGAATCGTTCGGCATCTACGTGGGTCCTGTATCGGCTTTGCGCTTGGTGGTGGTGCGGCGCGAGGGATGGCCCATCTAGGTGTTCTTAGTGTCCTCGACGAAGAGGGCATTCCAGTTGATTTTCTTTCTGGCACGAGTGCCGGTGCGCTTACCGGCGTCCCATACGCCGCTGGGTACGATAGCGCATGGTTGATTGAAACCTTTGCCCGAGATTTAAAACCAGATAAAAGGTATGGATTTCTTCCCTACGGTGACGCCTGGTATATGATCGGAAAATTTCGTCGCGGTGGCTGGGAGGAGATGCTTCGTTCACATCTTTCCAACTGGACTCTTGAGCAGCTAATTATTCCATTTACTTCAGTAACCGCTGACCTTGTGACTGTAGAGCAAGTGCATCGCTCGCGCGGAGATGCCGCAAATGCAATTCTCGAAAGTATTAATTTACCCGGCGTTTCACAGCCCATTTGTCGGGATGGCCTGGCGCTTGTCGATGGCGGAATACTTAACAACGTTCCAGCTGACGTACTGGTAAATCAAGGAGCTGCTTTCATTGTTGCTGTCGATGTCGCTGCAAAGATCGGACATTCATTTGTGGGAAATACCCCTGCAACCCCCACTGAAGAAATGAACATACCGAGCATGTTTCAGACTCTAGGGCGAGTACGAGCTGCTCAAGATAGAAATATTAGAAAGATGGGTGCTGAAGACGCAGACCTTACCATCGAACCAGATGTCTCGGCATTTCAGTTGACTGATTTCCAGAACGCATCGGCCATCGCACACCAAGGTGTTATTGCAACCCGCAAAGTTTTACCTCAGCTAAGGGCTTTTCTAAAGCAGCTTGATCCCGAGCTTTTTCCGTATGCCTAGGTCTTGGGCCAGCAAGCACGGCATGAGATTCTGCTAATCCTTTAGCCGTTTCTCTCTTTCTGATTTTTTTCTAAATTCTGGTTCTTCTGATTTTGGAAGCCACTGACGCAGTTTATTTTTAATTGACTTGTGCCGTGGATCATCAGCAAGATTATGAAACTCATTGGGGTCACTTCGATGGTCATACAGTTCTTCTGCACCATCCTCATATGCAATGAGTCGCCAAAATTGATTGCGGACAGCATGATTTCCGAAATATGAAGATGTGATTGCCGGCTTATCTCTCACGGTTTTGGAATCCTCAAGCTGGGGAACCAAAGAAACTCCTTCAAGTTTTTTATTTTCTGGAAGACCACATAAATCGATAAGCGTCGGATAAATATCAATCAAACTGACCGACTGTTCACATGATGTATCTGGTGAAATGTCTGGTCCAGAAATGAGAAGTGGCACCCGTGTTGACTCCTCCCAAAGCGTCCGTTTTGCCCAATGTTTTTTTTCACCAAGGTGAAAACCATGATCACTCCATAGAACAACATACGTGTTCTTTGCGTG
>JADHSL010000123.1 GCA_016776925.1 Pirellulales bacterium
CGCCGCAGCAGAAATGCCGCCGAAAGACTATCCGCACCCATTCCGGAATTGTATCGTCCTCGGGCATATGCTCGGAGAGGATGGTGGCAAGAGGTCCAAAAGCAAGCGGAACTACAAAGATACCTCCGAGATCTTGGATCGATATGGCGCAGATGCACTCCGCTGGTATTTTTTCGCTGGACAGCCTCCATGGAATAGCATTCGTTATAGCGAGCAGTCTATTCGTGAGAGTGTCCCCGAATTTTTGCTGAGGCTCTGGAACGTCTACAGCTTCTTTATCATCTACGCCAATATCGATGGCTTTAATCCAGCAGCCGCCATGAATGACCCCGGGCAGCTCGACCATGCAAGCCTCACCGCTGGCAACGGCTTTCGTCCGGTACATGAACGAAGCGAGCTTGACCGTTGGATGTTGGCTGAACTGCACGCAACGACGCAGAAAATGGTTGACTCTCTTGACAGCTACGATCATTACGTTGCGGCGGGGGCACTTTCCGATCTTGTAGATGCTGTGAGCAACTGGTTTGTGCGTAGAAGCCGCGACAGATTCTGGGCCACCGGGAAAGCTGACATATCGGCTGATGGCAATCCAGAGAAATGCGATGCCTACTGGACTCTTTATGAAGTACTTACGACAACTGCTCGCCTCGCGGCGCCTTTCGTGCCCTTTGTAAGCGAGGCGTTCTGGCAAAATCTCGCTGTTGGTCCATTCGGGAACGGAGTGCCAGAAAGTATTCATCTCACTGATTACCCCACAGCCAACACTGACCTGATTGATCCTGACCTTGCACGCCAAATGGCGCTGATCCGAGAAGTTGCCTCACTCGGCCGGGCAGCCCGTGCTCAGGAGAAACTCAAGGTGCGACAACCACTTTCAAAGGTCGAGGTCATTCTTGCAGACTCACACAAGAACGACGCGGACTGGCTGACTTCACATGCAGACCTCGTGTGCGATGAGCTGAACGTGAAGTCCTTTGAAATCTGTGCCGAGCCTGATCGATACATTACCCGCACAATTCTTCCTGATCTTAAGAAACTTGGCCCCCGACTCGGAAAGAAACTTCCTCTCGTTCGCAACGCCCTTCAGCAGGCTGATGCCGCTGCACTCATAAACTCTTTTCACGAAGATGGCCTCGCTACCGTCACGTTGCAAGATGGAACAGACGTGTCGATTACCGAAGAGGAATGCCTCATTCGTACAACCGCCCGTGAAGGATGGGCTGCCGCTGAAGGTACGCGAGGAGTCGTTGTAATTTCCAGTGAACTTACTCCGGAACTTATCGCCGAAGGTAGGGTCCGAGAAGTCATCCATGCTGTTCAGTCACAGCGCAAAACGGTCGATCTCGACTTCACTGACAGAATATCACTGGGATTCGTCACGGAATCTGAAGAACTTCGGGAAGCGCTTCAGAAACATGTGAAAACAATTGCTTCAGAAACGCTCGCTGTGTCAATTAGTTTTGAACACGTAGAAGATGCTGAAGAAGAAACACTCGACATTGATGGACATGCACTTACCATCACCCTGAATCGGGTCGTCCCGCCCGAAACGTCCTGAGAAAAGGAAACCTTGTCTTGTGACTAAAGAAGGCATCACCCAACCACTTCGCCTTGCTGTGCTCCTGTCTGGATCAGGACGGACCCTTGAAAACTTGTTGCTTCGGCAAAATAATGGAAATCTTCTGGGTACTGTCGAGCTCGTTCTTTCAAGCCGAGAAGGTGTTCGCGGAGTGACAATTGCAAAGTCCGCAGGCATTTGCACCATAGTGAACCCGCAACGTGATGCATCGCTTGAAGCATGGAGTGCAAACATTTTTAGCTCCTGTCGCGAAGCGAACGTTGACCTTGTCGTAATGGCCGGATTTCTCCAACTTGTGGCAATCCCGGATGACTTTGTGAATCGAGTAATCAACATCCACCCATCGCTGCTTCCTGCATTTGGTGGAAAGGGATTCTATGGCAGCCGAGTTCATACGGCTGTCATTGAAAACGGTGATACAACCTCTGGATGCACTGTGCACTTTGTTGACAATGAATATGATCATGGAGCGGTTTTGCTCCAGCGGCAGGTCCCTGTTACCGCCAATGATTCCCCAGAGACGCTTGCTGCTCGTGTTTTTCTAGAGGAATGCGAGGCACTCCCAGAAGCCATTAACCTGCTCGCCCAACGACAACAAACGAAACAGTAACTTACCCAAGAACAGAGGATTCTGCCATGCGACGCAAGACAGGAAATATTATTGCCGATTCACTGGAATCTGCTGTGAGCTATGCCGACCGCCTGAGGCAGGACATCCCACATCTCGAGGCAGCTCGTTTCGCACGACCGGGTGGGCACATGGTTTCCTCAAATCATCCCTGTTTCATCTTCGGTCATCTGAGTCTGTATCCACCAAAAGTCTTGAGTCAACTTGGTTATGAGTCAATCCCGATACCGGCTGGGTTTGAGAAAACCTTTGACAAAACAGCAACCTGCCAGGATGACCCAAACCATACGGTGTATCCGTCATTCGACGAGGTTCTCGCATTTTTTAGTGCTGGTCACAAAAAACTCATTGGATCACTTCGAGAAACTCCCAACGAGTTATTTGAACATCCAAATCCAGCTGAAGGCCCACTCGCCGAACGATTCCCAACGCTCTCATCGGTCCATGCGTTCTACTGTGGTGGTCACATCATGTCACATCTTGGGCAACTATCCGCCTGGCGCCGCATGCAGGGCCTCCCGCCAGCCTGATCCGTGAAGCCAAAGGACCGGAAGCCCAACGCCGTCCATACGAACAGCATAGTGTGACAAGTGAATCAACGATAAGAAGCACGTTCGCTGTTATGAATTCACCGTACTCTGGTCGTTCCACCTTTGAAAGCATGAACGAACAGCACATTTCACGCTAGCCGCGAGTGAACTCCACCTCTGTCATATCATTGCTTGAAGTACGATAATCAGTTGCTGCTACCGAATCAGGATAACGAAACAGCTTCGCTCTCCCCACAGTCGTCACAGGAACAACAACATCATGAAAAACAACATGATCCGAATTCAGCAGAGTAGCCACACCAGAAGACGGACAACGTGCTGGTTCGCACTGTATAGCACTGCACTTTTCCTCTTGCTTATCTCCCTTTCACCAAAACATGCATGCTCTGCTCCTGTAAAAAACACAGTGCAGCCAAATATCGTATTTATTCTTGTTGACGATATGGGATACGGGGATCCTCGCCCATTCAATGTCGACTCGAAGATTGAGATGCCTACCATTGAACGGCTTGCAGCAGAAGGCATGATCTTCACAGACGCTCATGCCCCCGGCCCGCTCTGTCATGTTTCACGATATGGCTTGCTGACAGGCTGTTACCCATTTCGATCCTCGCCAATAGCCTGGAATAAAGGATCCACAATCAGGCCAGACCAGCTGACTATTGCATCACTTCTTGCAAAAGCGGGCTATAGAACAGCGATGGTTGGCAAGTGGCACCTTGGATTTGAAGAAAATGGATTTGAAAATCCTCTCCTCGGCGGGCCTGTTGACCGTGGTTTTCAAAGCTTCTTTGGTATCCGAGCATCTACGGACATACCACCCTACTTTTACATTCGTAATAACAAAGCTATACAACCACCCACAGAAACGATTTCTGCAAATTCTTCTGAGGGCTGGAGCCCCATCCAGGGCGCATTCTGGAGGGCTGGAGGAATCGCCCCTGGACTCCACCTGAAAGACGTTCTTCCTCGGTTTACGAAGGAAGCAATCAAAGTGATTGATGATCATGGAGCAGGTACTAGAAAAAAACCTTTGATGCTATATCTCGCGTATCCAGCACCGCATACGCCATGGCTTCCCTCAAAGCAGTTTGCCAAAAGAAGTAAAGTTGGAATGTACGGTGACTTCGTCATGATGGTGGATGCAATGATCGGTCGCGTGCTTGCCGCCCTTGATCGAAATGGCCTTACTAATGACACGCTTGTGTTCTTTTCATCAGATAATGGGCCAGTTTGGTACGAGTCTGACCATGAACGTTTCGGCCATTCGTCGGTTGGGGAATTACGCGGCATGAAGGCTGATGCCTGGGAGGGCGGGCATCGCATGCCATTTATTGCCCGCTGGCCCGCAACAATTACCCCAGGCACATCATCAGACCAAATGATTTCATTTTGCGACATCCTTGCAACGTTTGCTGATCTGGTTGGAGAAGTATTACCAAACGACGCCGGACCAGACAGCTTCAGTTTTCTGCCATTACTTCTTGGAGAAGACAAGAAGATTCGACCATCACTCGCAGTTGAAGCCGGAAAGAATCACATGAGTTTTCGATCAGGTGACTGGAAACTGATTACGGGCAAAGGCTCCGGTGGATTTTCACAACACGGCCAGCCCACCCGAAATACTGGCCCCGCCGGACAACTCTATAACCTTGCGGAAGATATCGGTGAGCAAAACAACCTGTACGACAAACATCCTGAAATCGTACAACGCCTGACAACAATGCTGGAGAACGTCAAAAATACAGGACGAACTCGTGAATAGCCAACAAGAGGCAGTCACGCTACGTGGTCACCCACCTGCCGAAAACACACAAAGCTTCACAAAAGCTGATGAATCAACAGTGCCGCTTCACCTCGAGTAATATCGGCATCTTTTTCCAACTGGGATGAAACATCCCGCTGAAGCAGACCGGAGAGTATTTTTGTTGCTTGCACACCACTTACATGTTTCTCAGGGTGAGCGAGGGCCGTCTTAAAATCATCACTCGGTTCAAAGTCAAAGAATGGCTCTTCGGATTGAGTGGAGTAATCGTAGAGCGTTTCGATGTATTTATAAGCAGGATGCCCTCGGGGTACGTCTGTGAAGTGTGAAGCAGTAATGCTGAGCGGAATCTGAAGACCATTCACCACCATTTTGGAAAACTCACCAAGCGTGATTGGGTCATCGGGGCGGAATCGATACGCTTTCAATTCAAGTGATGCCAAGCCTTTTGCTTGTTTGGTGTTGTACTCATTGATATCCGGCCCGGCCACCGCACCGAGTAAGCTCAGTTTCTGGACGGCAGTGAATGCCGGTGAGTCACCGGGAAGGTCGGTGTAGAAGAACAGGGTGCATTGCTGTCGTAAAAGTTCATCCTGAATGCTTTTTACAGAAACATCTCTGAGCTCCTGCTTGTTGTCGATCGCTAGCGCCGCCGCGACCCCTGCAGCCTGCCCAAGTGCCGACCAGACGGGTTCCATGCGCACACTACAGATGGCAACATGAGTCGAAGAAATACCGACTGGAAACAGAATGCCATTGTGCTGTTTGGGCACCAGCGTGCCGTAAGGAATCTGATATGGTCCTGTTACATCATGCAGATGCAGCGTACCCTCAGCTGCGCCTTGTCCGTACGGCGGTTCCTGTCGGCTGTCGGGGCCTTGCACACGATGTGCATCTATTCCATACACTCCAATAGCTACCGACTCGGAGAGTAACGGACCACGAAACCCATCCCCACGAAGATCTTTATGCAGATCACTTTCGGTTAACGTATAGAGTCCTTCAATGCGGCGACCCTGGCGAACATAGAGCCTGTATGGAAAGTTCCCATTGTCTTGAAACTCATCGTCGGGGAGACCGATGTTGGGCGAACCGCCTTCGGTCTGAATGTAGTAGAGGTAGCCAAGGTCGTGGTTGTAATAAATTTTTTCAATCTCAACACGCTCTTCCCAGTCGGCCAAGACCCACCGAGTACCGTGTCCGACGAGATCACCTCCCCAGGTGATACCCAGCAGATCAAATTTTCTGTTGGGTATAATCGGCTTGCTGTTTTTGTTCCATTTGTACTTGGCTGCATCGTACCCGGTAGGCGGTTTCTTCAGGCGATAGGGATGGTCGGCTCGGCCGTAATCCTTGGCGGTAATTCTAAACGTGAAGGCCTGTGATCGGTGGTCCGCCACTCCGGTGCTTTCAGGAAGAATTGTGGCAGGAAGCGTTCCTTTGACTCTGCGGAAATAGTTTGTGTAGATGTGTCCAGCGTGCGGCTCTTCTTTGGAGCGTGCTTCGCGTCCGATGCGATATGGAATGTTTGCAAATTCAGCCAGATCTGCCTCATAGGTCGCATCAACAATCACCTTGCCGGCGTACCTGTATTCTTTACCAAGTGTTCCTTCGTTGTCGCGGTGGCGTGTAATCACGCCCGTCACACGCTCACTCTTCATTTCCACATCAACGGCCACCTCGTTGAATCGCGTGGCGATCATTGGGTGTTCAGCAACCATTTCTTCATAAACCGTGGCTGCCGTGTGAGGCTCCCATGCCCGCCCCTCAGCAATATTCCAGACTCTCCGTGGGTCATTTTTTACATGCGCCTGCACCAAAGGATCATCCCCCATCTCGTTACGGTGATAGGCTTTGACGCGTTGGCGGAATTCCTCCATCACTCCACTATTTGATTCCACATACTTGTCATCGAGCCTCAGTACGCCCGAAGAAAGCACACCTCCGAGAACAGGTGCCTGTTCAATAACAATCACTGTCTTGTCGGCACGTGCAGCTGCAATAGCCGCCGCGACTCCAGCAGGTGTACCACCAACAACAACGACATCGTAATCAGTTACCTGCTTCGGCTCAGCAGCCGAAGTGTAAGCCGCAGTGAGTAACAGCAGGGTGACGATTATTTTTGTTGAATTGACTATCACAGAGGGTCTTCTTTCTTTGGCTGAGTCCCCCGCTGGGGCCTATTCGTTCCAGGAAGATGCTTTTTCAGTCTCGCGATGATTGCGTCGTGCTCTGGCGTTAACGATTGCACCGCAAGATTACTCCACTCGTTTGGATCGGTCTGATGATCGTAGAGCTCTTCGCTACCATCAGCGTAGCGGATGTATCGCCAACGCTCATCACGTACGGCATGGTTGTTGTGGCCAAGCGTAGACACGGCAACATGTTTCCATGCCGAGTGTGCATTTTTAAGCAATGGCTCAAGACTGACCCCTTCAAGTTTTTGATTTACTGGCAACCCGCAGAGATCAATTAATGTCGGATAGATACT
>JADHSL010000124.1 GCA_016776925.1 Pirellulales bacterium
AATTCATCGGGCTCACGTTTGCGATATGCAGGATTGTATAGTTCGAGAGAAACACATCCGGCATACCCAATCTCGTAGAGAATTTTCAGTTGTTCAACGAGCGGAAGAATGCCATCACCTGGCAGCACTCGCTTTTCATCACACCATGTGTCTTGACGATCAAGCCCCTTTGGTGAGTCCGCGAACTGGAAAATCGCAATGGCATCTGGGTTCAGCATCCGCAAAGCATTCGGTTCAGTACCACCATGAAAATTATGATAGGTATCAGGGATCACCTTTGCGTCAGGCCAGCCTGACATCATGCCGACATCAACGGCATCAGACATTGTTTTAAGTTGCGGCACCGCATTGAGAAAGATGATGCCCGTTTTGAGGCCATAGTCATTCAGTGCGATTTCACTGATGCGTCGATAGCACCAGGCACCAATATCCTTAGTAAAGGTCTCTCGTTTTTGTAAATCGGGAATGATTTGGACATGCTCCGAACCAATGTCACGAATCATACGGAGTCTGGTGTGATGTTCTTCAAGTCGAGATTCAAAGTCTTCTTTTGTATTTCCAAGACTTCCCCATAGACCAATGACACTCGGAACAAAGATTCCTTTATCACGAATGCTCTTTCCGAGATCCTTGAGAGACCCGCCTGCTTCTTCGTATGCCGTTAATTCTCGGTCCCATGGCTCGAGCGCATCAAAGGAAGAACGAGCGACGACCTCAACTTTTTTTTCGAGTGGTAAATCCTTTGCAAGTGTTGCGGTGTCAAGGCACATCGGCCACGGACTGCGACCCTTTTGCCACTCAAGCGGTTTGTTTTCTGCTTGTGCACGATGGTGGGTGATTCCAGCAGCAGTAAGAGCGGCACCGGCCTGAAAAAATGAACGTCTATTTGCCTTCATGGTGCGGTCCTCGATTCTCGGCTGCATTCTTTGTGTAAAGAGACATGTGTTTCTGAATTATCTATTTCATGCTTCAAAACGTATTCCGTCAACTCTCTCGTTTCCTAGAAGAGGAAATTGGATCTGTGGACCTTCTGCATGGAGTTGGTGCTCTTCCGATAGAATACTATCTGTTGTGGAGCAGGCTTTATGCAGAGCCTTTGCTAATGGTTGTGGTCACGGCGTTTGTTTGCAGAGGAGTGTATGGAGACATCCATCAGTGTGCTCGTGTGTGGAGCTGGGCCTACTGGTCTTGTAACTGCTCTGGAACTCGCACGTCGTGGTATTGATGTTCGCATTGTTGATGCAGAGCAAAAGCCTTCGCAGCTCTCAAAAGCAGCCGTTCTCTGGCGTCGATCACTCGAGGTTCTCCATCCATCTGTTCCTGTCGAGCGATTTACTGCCCACGGAAGACCAGTGCACGGTATTCAATTTGAGGCCAATGGTAGTGTTCTTCAAGAGATTGATTTTGGTGGGCTTGCTGGACGATTTCCACATGGTCTGTTCATTCCTCAAAATAAAACAGAAGCAGTCCTCAATGAAGCACTTGAGAGCCTTGGTGTACAAGTGGAATGGGGAACCGAAGTCAAAGACGTGTCATCATGTGAAGAGCATGTTGATGTGCACTTTTCTGATGGTGAGCAGTCACGATTTTCCTGGCTTGTTGGTGCCGATGGCGCACACTCGACTGTGCGTAAATGCCTCGGCATAGAATTTCCGGGTGCTGCGATCGATCAGAGATGGCTTTTAGCAGATCTGAAATTAGAGGAAGCTGGTCAAGAGGACCGCATTCGAATGTTTCTTTCGACTGCGGGCCTGCTCGGACTTTTTCCGTATGGAAATGGCGTCTGGCGGGTTATCGCTGACGCTGGTCCAATTGATCCTGAGACACCGCGAGTCGATCCAACATGTGAGGATATACTTCACATTCTTCATTCACGATCGGGTCTTGATTGGACGGTAGAAAAAGCACGGTGGCTTTCGGAATTCCGTATCAATGAACGACAGGTCGACCACTATTGCCACGGGCGAGTCATTCTTGCTGGTGATGCTGCACATATTCATAGTCCGGCAGGCGGGCAGGGCATGAACACAAGTATTCAGGACGCAGTCAATCTTTCCTGGAAACTTGCCATGGTGATCAAGAACCAAGCAGCAAGTGCATTGCTCACTACATATCAAGACGAGCGTCATCCCGTTGGTGCTGCGGTTGTTGAAGGTTCTGGCAGGATGCTTCGTGTCATGATGAGTCGGAATCCACTCATTCGATTTTTTCGTCGTTGGGTGTTGCCGTATATCGTTGGCCTGCCTCCCATGCGAAAGGAGGCAGTGAATCGGCTTTCTGAGGTTGATGTGGAATATTGTGGAGGGCCACTTGCTCCCACGGGAGCAGACCGGTGGATCGGTCGACGCTGCCCAGATGTTGTATGGGGTGATGATGGTTCATCAGTCTACGATCTTTTCACGGGGACCGGTTGTACTGTTGTTCGACTCGGTCGTGGGTCAATACCTGACGCACTATGGGAGCGAGTCATCCGTGCAGCAGGCCCAGATGTCATTCTTGTTGATGCAGCAATGCCGGATGGTTCGGTTGCCGAAGAGGCCAAGGCCTTTGCTCAAGCATTAGCAGCAGCTTATGGAACGATCGTTGTTGTCCGGCCTGATTCGTATCTCGGGCCAGTGTCTCAAGACATTGAAGTTGTTGAGTCGTGGTTCAGTCAGCTTCACAATTTTGAATAATGCAGAATGAGAGATGTCTTGGTCAGGCTTATTTGAACTCAAGTTAAAACTGCCAGATGATATCGCAGCCACCGTAGAACTGATCACTCTGAGTTCCCAAGCCACCAGCGGTTTTACCGAACGGTAATCCTACGCCTAGTGCAGCATTTCCCAGATCTTGACTAAACCAGTCGTATCGGAGCTCTGGTCGGATGACGAGATTGTTACCAACAAGGTAGTTCAGTCCCCATGTCATGGCCCAGAAGTTTCCAGCAAATCCTGTAGCTTCTGGTGATCCATCACGAAGGCCGTACTGTACTCGGGTGCCGTTATTATCTCTGAACCACTCAAGTCGAAGCCCACCAATAAGGTAGTCGGTGAAGTTGTAAAACAAATATTGGTTCACTCCATACCAATAAGCAGAACCTGGCTGCTGCCCTTGTGTCTCGTAATAAACCGGAATATCTCCACCAGCATACGCCTGATAACCAAGGTCACTCTGGTAGACGTACGTCAGTTTGTCAGTGAATTCATTGGAGTACACGATACTCGTAACTGTTCGATTCCCAACATAGGCGCTGGTGGGGTTCACGAAACTCGCTGTAGCAAACTCATTCCCACTTGAGTTGGCCAGTGTGAGGGCTTGTGATCCATCCGAACTTGAAAACGTTACAGCTCCCAAGAACGATGCATTGCTTGTACTTCCAGGAAAAGGGTTTGCCTGGTTTGTTGGCAAGCCAACGTCCCAGTTATCCCACCCGTTGGTGATACCACCAATGATCGACAGCTGATCGTTTGGATTCCACGTTGCGAGTACGCCGGTGTGAGTAAATGGTTCACCATACTGCATGGTGTATGCATGGGTGTAGAAGAAGTTTCCGATCGCTGGCACAACTTCATAACCGATCAGGGTATAGAAATGTCCAAATTTGACATTCAGTGCCTGAGTTCCAACTTCACCGTAGAGCTGTGGCATAGCCAAGCCATAGTAGCGATTGGAATTCCATTCAGTATCAAGCCCACCAGCGACAGTGTAAAGAAAGTCAGTGCCGTAGAGCAGGTCGACTCGACCACCCAGGCTCAACTGATCTTCCTTTAGAATCCGCTCGTTGATGAGGTAGAGCTGGTTCATCTGTCCCTGCCAGGCACGATCATTAAAGGTGATTGGACCATTCCAATCTGCTCCCCACGCGTTCGCGCCAATACCAACGTCAATGAAACCGTAGGTTTCAATCCCTCGGTTCAGTAAAAAGTCTGTTTCAAGATACCGAGTAGCACCTTCTTCAATAGCGGCTTCTTGGGGAGCGGCAGCTCGATATTGGTACACGTCTTCATCAG
Source organism: Pirellulales bacterium (assembly GCA_016776925.1). Classification (GTDB taxonomy): domain Bacteria; phylum Planctomycetota; class Planctomycetia; order Pirellulales; family UBA1268; genus UBA1268. The sequence continues at coordinate 3,993 of JADHSL010000124.1, forward strand.
GAACACCTGCACGCGGCATGAGCGTGACCGGAGCCGGTACATCATTCTGTACATAGGATTCATAGGGCGTACTGTCGATGACAGCTGCAGGTTCGCCAGCGAGAAGTGTGGTGCTTACAACGCTTGTGATGATACATGTCGTGAGGGTGTTTCTTGTGAACGTCATCATGTTCTGGTTCCAACGTGACTGACCAAAAGGTAGCAGGAGTGTTTTTCACCCATGACTCTGTTGCCCTTGGCAGAGTCAGACATGCTTTTACTTTTTGATTCGACAATCGTGCTGGTCAGAACCTACAAAAAGCCCGAGATGGGAAATCTCTCTGTAAACGCTATATCTTCACAGAATTTGCCCAGCCAAACTCTCTCGGAGGGCTACCTGTGGTTAGTGATGAATCAAAGAGTTCATAACACGTACGAGTCGTTCTGTTTTGAAAGGTGAAAGAATCACCTTTCGGAGATGATCAACTTTTGCATGGCTTGTCAGAATTTCTTCTTGCCGACTCGAACCAATGAGAATCACCGGGCATGTGGCAAGAGTGGGATTCCATGAGAATGCATTGAATGTTCTCAAGGCAACAGGAAGGTGCTGGTGTGCACTGATGATCAGAAGATCAGGTTTCGGCCATGTTTTAAAACGAACTTCGACGCCCTCAGGTCGTTGAGTTGAGACCGCTTGAAATCCTTTTCTTCTAAGAAAGGTGCGAAGTTTTTTTTGAGAGATGCCATCTGGTTCAAATACCAAAACTGTTTTGGCCTCTTTTTTAATTCGCTTTGGCTGTAATTCTGTTCGTTGATCGTGTGCCTTGGGCGTGCCACGACGAACGAAGCTTCGCTGTATCGAATCCTGAGAATGGAAAGTGTCTGCTTCCATGCCTTTATATTAGGCGGCAGCCTCGCAGTGTCTAGAAAGGAAGGCCTGCTGCTCATTGGCAAATGAGAATAGTGAGCTTCCGCAAACACGCAGCATGGAGATCAGTGCACACCAGAGTGGTGTCGATAGGCTCGTCTGATCAGCCTCGGGAGCTGGTCCTCTTCTTGAGCATTTGGAGAATATAGGAAACACATACGAGCTGAAGATCGTGTTGTTTTATGTTTTGCCCCGGGGCGGAGCGGCTTTTGGAAAAAGAGAGGCCGTGCCTGTTAAGAAATTGGTGTGTTCTCGGTTTCTTTGGTACGGAAACGATTACAGGGAGGTGACACAATGGATCCGCATGAAAGAGAAGCCAAAGCAGCTATCGCAGAGATACAAACGTTTTACGGTCAGGTTCCTTTTTCGGAGAAAAGAAAAGATTACCGACGACGTCAAAAGAGTCTGATTAAAGCCGTAGAAAAATCATGTCAGGAACTCGTGCCTGCAGGATGTCATGAAACTGTTGATGATCTTCGAGGAGCAGCATGATGAAAACATTCTTTCAGCAAGCCTGCCCAATATGTGGCCGAACCGTTCGGATAGAAAAAAGTTTGAGATTCTCACCTGTTGTCTGCCAGCATTGCGGGGGAGATTTTCCTGCCAATGATCAGAGTAGAGTTGTTCATAGCAATACGATTCTCCCTGTGAGTCAGGCTGAGAAAATAGACGCACTGCTTTGGAAAAGTGACCAAGCGCTCCGCTTGGGAAAAGTTAGTCACTGCTGAAACCATGAGGCCACGTTCTCACGTTGGTACTGCGTAGGAATCTCCATGCGGTCACCAAGCAGATGACGTCCTCCTTGCATCAGCTCGAATGCTTTTCTTGAAGCTTCATATCAACAGAAGATAGTCGCTGCAGAAAATACATCCTTCCGCATGACATAGCGTGCTCGTTTCACCAATTCTTGATTATTGAGCAAGCTCTTCTGAGTACCTGCTTCTCTTGATTACGTAAAGATCATAGACTCAGATCTACTTTGGTGTCTGGGTGTCTCCGCAGTGCAAGATTATGTCCTGCTTGGAAGGGCTCGTTATGAGCACGGCTTTCACAATAAAGAGGATTCGATGGGGAGCGTGCCTGATTCTGTGTGGCGTGCTTGGTACGGTACGCGCTGAAAAACCACCGACTGTTGGTGAGGGTCAGCTCGGAGTCCCCATCTCTTGGCAGGCGTGTGGTGATGATCCCAACAGTCTGTGCATGCTTCAGAAGACACGTGACAGTGTGTTGTACCTCACGCCAAACGAATCTTTTTTTCCCGAGCGTGGGTTGGTTGCGGCTGGTCAGGGTCAGGTTCCTGATCTTGAAAATCTGAATAGTGGAAAGTCATTCGCTTGGATTGAAAAGTGGGATGCAGGGGATACTACAGAGTGGGTATGGTTTGCTCCACAAGCTGGCGAAGGAACGATTACTCTTTGGATGTCAGCAAAGAGTAGCGGTGGTACTTTTTCCATGTCGATGGATAACAAGACCGTTTCTTTCTCCGTGAATTCCGGGAAAGAACCAGGGGTGACATTTACATGTCCGTTTCAAGTAGCTGAACCTGGCCTGCATCGTCTACGACTTGTCTGTGAAAAAGCAGTAGCGGGCGCTCAGTTTCATTGGATGGCTCTCAGCGGTTCTTGTGTGAAAGGTGCTGCTGTACTGAGAAAGAGATGGCGACCTTCTGCAGCACATACCAAGTTTTCAAGTTCTCAAGCCCAAAAGCCAATTCGTCTTTGGGTGATGGAGATGGATGCTGTCCCCGGAGACCTTGGTTTTTATGCACCGATCACAACACCATTTGGGTATTACGGTCCGACGTGGCTGGCCGATGGCACGGTCAATGCTGGGTTTAATTTTTCACTCTGGTCCTACGGGCGTGGCCAGAAAGAACCACCGATTGAACAACTCTCTCACCTCCTTGCGATTGGCAATCGTGAGGCAACGTTTGGCGGGTTTGGGCATGAAGGAACGGGTGTCAAGATTCGTGACTGGGATCCACTCACTGGTCATCAAGGTCAACGACAAGTATTAGCTCTTCGTGTGGTTCCGTCAGAGACGTATGACACCTACTACAGCTATTTTTATCTCGCAGATACAAATGAATGGCGATTGTTTGGCGTGGGCA
>JADHSL010000125.1 GCA_016776925.1 Pirellulales bacterium
ACGGTTATAGTAGTCGCTTTAGAGATGTTGTTGCAGAGTTTAGAACACAATATCCAGACATTGTAATTATAGCAGGTAATGTAGTTACAGGCGAAATGACAGAGGAGTTAATTTTAAGTGGAGCAGATATTGTTAAAGTTGGGATTGGGCCTGGTAGTGTTTGTACTACTAGGATACAGACTGGTGTTGGATACCCGCAGTTATCAGCTGTCATTGAATGTGCTGATGCCGCTCACGGTCTTGGGGGACACATTATTGCTGACGGCGGTTGTACTTGTCCTGGAGATGTAGCAAAAGCATTTGCCGCTGGTGCTGACTTTGTGATGCTAGGTGGTATGCTTGCCGGACATGATCAAGGTGGCGGCGAAGTAATTACCAAGTACTATACTACAGGTGAACAGTGGTTTAAGCCAAACGATGAAACTTATCATTCAGTAGTAACAAATAAAAAGTTTGTACAGTTTTACGGTATGAGTAGTGATGCCGCAAACACAAAGCATTTTGGTGGACTAAAAGACTATCGTTCATCAGAAGGCCGCGAAGTACTTGTTCCATATAGGGGCGATGTCGCGGCGACAGTGCAGGATTTACTAGGCGGATTGCGTAGTACTTGCACTTATGCAGGCGCACTAAGGTTAAAGCACCTTATGCGTTGCACAACATTTGTACGTTGTACTCAGCAATTTAATGGTGTGTATGCGTCAAATGATAAATAAAAATGTACAAAGGGTAGAGCCCAATGTACTTGGAGTGTCCATTAGGAACTCTAAATATAAATCTTGCTTATTATAAGGAGAAACAAAATGACAAGACTAACAACTCTAGACCTACCAAACTTCCACAGAGCAACAATTGGCTTTGATAGACTATTCAACGAAATGGAAAGACAGTTCGCAAATAGTCCAAACGGAAATGGTTATCCACCATACAACATTGCACAGATCAACGAAGATGAGTATATGATCTCATTGGCTGTTGCCGGCTTTGGTATGGACAATCTTTCAATCACTACAGACGGTGATCAACTAAAGATTGAAGGAACTGCTCCTAAAGGAGATGAAGATGTCAATTATCTACACAAAGGTATTGGCGGACGCAACTTCCGTAGAGAGTTTACACTTGCTGACCATGTTAAGGTAGCAAACGCAAACCTTGAACTAGGTATGCTAAATGTTCATCTAGTACGTGAAGTACCAGAAGCATTGAAGCCTAAGACTATTAAGATTAACGATAGTTCGTACATCGATAGCAAGTAAACACAGTCTTGGGAGGACGTTCGCGTTCTCCCAATTAAGGATATAGACATGATAAGTAGTAATATGGATACTGAAATTTTAGAAGAAGTTAAGATTGACGAAAAAATTAAAAAACAGGTAATTGAACCTGGAAAATATAACGTCATCTTCTTTAATGATAACGTTACACCTATGGAATGGGTGGTAGAAATACTACAAAAGATATTTAGGCACTCTGAAGAGACAGCTCAGAATCTTATGCTTATAGTGCATGAAAAAGGTTCAGCAGTAGTTGGAACATATGGATTTGAAATTGCAGAACAAAAAGCAGTTGAATCTAATATGGCTAGTCGAGAACGCGGATTTCCTCTTGTAGTGAAAGTGGAGGAAGAATGAGTAATTTAAAAGAACTTACGAAAGACGTACACCGAGATGCTGAAAGGCAGGACTTTGTAAAGATATTAATGAGCGGAAAAATTAATCCAAAGCTCTATGCAACATACCTATGGAATCAACATAAAAAATATGATCTATTAGAAGCAATGGCAAACATACATGGTTTACTAGATGACTTGCCTGACATAAGAAGAAAAATGAAAATAGAAGAAGACTTTTTAGAGTTATGGGAAGATAAACTACCACCTACTATTGTTAAAAGCACAAATGATTATATTATGCATATGAAAAGTATTATGCACGATCCAACGGCATTGATGGCACACATCTATACACTGCATATGGGAGACCTAAGTGGTGGACAAATGATAGCTCGCAAGGCACCAGGCGAAGGGCGTATGTATAAATTTGCAGGAGACAATGCAGAGTTAAAAGAATCAATACGTGCAAAAACAAACGATGATATGGCTGAGGAATCAAAGTATTGTTTCCATGCTTCAACTGAATTATTTAAAGAACTTATGGAGTTAGACATTGAGCCTTATTTGGAACAAACTGATTGAATGTCAAGATGAAATTATTTCGATCTTTGACAAAAATGCAACAGAATATGATGAACCAGGACTAGCACACTATAATAACGACACTTGGGTTAATAGAGTGTGGCATAACGATCATGTACGCAGAGCACACATAGATGTTGTGGATGCACGTGACTCTAAAGGCTTGTGGATGATGCATGTGTGTGTATTTCCTGTTCTTAACAACGATGGTCCTATATACGGCTTTGATGTTATATCAGGTAAAAGCAAAATGACAGGAGCATTTCATGACTTCTCAGCAAGTAGCGGCGGAGAAGATCATCCTATGATACAAGGATACAAAGAATCTGTAGCAAATTTTATTCCTAGCAAACAACGCGAACTTCCAGAATGGGCAACTAATATCTTTACTGATAAAATGCTTGCCGCTGGTAATGTTAAGACTGAAGAAGAAGCAGTTGCTATTATTGAACTTGCTTTAGATAATCTACGTGCATACTTTGATGAAATTGGAGAGTTTACTGGATTTGGTGATAGAGATTTAACTATTGCCTCACAAAATTATTACTGTCACAATCAGCAACAAAATCCACATACTCCGCGTACAATGAAAAGTTTAGGACTTAACGAAGAAGACGTAGATAAGTTCTGTACTAATATGTTGTTCCCTAAGATAAATACTCTGTAGGAGTAGATATGCGTTATCACGAAATAAGATTAGTTGAGCAAAAATTATTTGAATCCAATAGAGGTATTATTGGAGTTGTTCTTGACAACCAAGCAGGCAGGGGCAAGAGTTTTAAAAAGCCAGACGGCACAGACGTCAATGCAACCAACGCCTGGAAGTTTCCTTTAGATCCTACTATAAAAAGATATGAACCTTCAGTGCCTAATCTAGAACTTGCGGACGATGATATTGAAAATTTAGACATAGATGGACAATTTGCAAAAGAACTTGAAGAAGAAACAAAATTAAAAGTAAACAATATAAAATGGATTGGCGGACAAAAACCAGCAACAGGATTTTGTGCGTTAGTAATTGAACTTACAAGCGAAAAAGGCCGTGAGTTTGTAGGCAAGTATTTTAGAACAAAGGATGAAGCAGGGCATATATTTTGGCAACTTACTAAATTTACACAAGATATGAAAACTATAGGTATTGATCTTGTAACAAAACAGGCAGCAGGTGCAACAGGAGTGCATGGTGCTGTAAATTTAGGACCAAGAGAAGTTGGCGTCACTGATAGAGTAATTAATATAAACAACCTTGTTGCAGAAGTACAAGCTGGTGTCAAGACCCAACCAAAAATTCCTGATCCTGAAAAGGTAGCTGTAGTAGAACTACTAGAAAATCTAGGCGGTAACACAGTAACTATCAATCCAGAATACAAAGCAAATTACGAAGTACAGTATGGGGAAGTAGCGGCACCTTTAGCTATTACTAGCGGAGTAAACGTTTCGGGATCTATACAAGATGCAGAAAATATTTTATTAAATTATCTTGACCCAGGCGTAAAGTTTCAAAGTATACAACAGGTTGAATTTCCAGAGAATATTGCTGAACAACTTATTGATAGCTATTTAATAACACCAAACGGCAGTAAAGTTGGCGTAAGTTCTAAAAATAACAAAGGCGGAGCTGCAGCTAGTATTTCATCTATTATTGATACTATAAACAATAAGATGGACTTAATTGAAGAAAGAGTGCCTACTTTTAGAAAAAGATTTAAATATTACATAGATATTCTTAAAGTTATGGAAGGCACGCCAGGCAAGAAAGTAGCATTTGATGTTGCTGTTGCTATGAAAATAATTACTCCTAAAGTTGCAGAACAAGCATACAATGCAATGTTAGCCGGACCAAATGACATAGAAAGCCTTAAAGCAATTGATAATGGAAAATACTATACGTTGACTATTGACTACCCAGGTTATAAGGCAACTAGAACACATAATATGTATCAACTACATTACCATGCAACAGCCAGTCTTGCTAGAATAGTAGAGAAGAAGTTTAATGAAAATATGGCAGAAGTCAAAGATTTCTTTGGTACAGTTTTAGAAAGTTCTAACATGATCCAAGTTATGACAACATTGTCTGAAAAAGAAGGCCAAGCCGCATTTACTGATTTTAACGTAATTTACCCACCAACATTTACTGGTGGTATTAAATTACTTGCGGGAAGTTATTTCTATGCTACTAAACCTCCTGCAGGTTTCACTTTTAAGATTGATTAATTTCGTATTTTTTCATCTTAGCAATTAAGCAAGTTCTACCTATATTAAGCATGTCAGCAGCTTTAGTTTGATTACCGTCTACAGCTTCTAACGCATTTTCAATACAGCCACGTTCAAGTTTAGATAGTTCTTCATTTAAATCTGTTTTATACACAATAGGCACAGCAGGAAATGCTTCGTCTAAACTTTGCCATATATGATCTTGTTCTGTTTTATAGTCCATAACATATTTATAATCATTAACTTGGTGTAAAAAAATTTACACCTTTACATAAATACATGCAGTAAGAGCGTTAGGAGAAGCAAGCAAGATAAATACAAGTGAATAGGGGATAAGTATGAAATTACGAATTTTAATCACTGGTTTTTTAATAGTTTGTTCAACAAGCGTTAGTGCTGAACTTACATGGGGCTTTAAATCACCCGCATTCCATTATGGAAATGGTTATTCATCACACGTTTTAAGTGTTGAACAACTACAACATAATAGAAAACAAGATTTAGCAGATAAGGCAGACGCAGAGGCAAAGAGATTAGAACGTGAATTAGAAAATACTACCCTAAACAAGTTTGTTAAAAACGTTGAGTCAAGAATTTACGCAACGTTAAGTAAGCAAATGGTAGATAGTATGTTCGCTGATTGTGGGAACAGTTGTGCAAACAGTGGAACAGCTGAAATCGAAGGCTCACAAATATCGTGGGTCAAAGACGCAACAACAGGAGCAATTACGCTAACTGTTATTGAAGCAGATGGAAGCACTACAGTTATCGAGATACCAGGTTCAGGGAATTTTAACTTTTAATGAAACGTTTAATAATCCTAATAGGCACACTACTAGCACTTGCAGGCTGTAGTAGTACTATGCAACAGTCGCTGGAAATCAAAGAGAACGCAGGTCCTCCGAGAATACAACCAGCACCGTTAGCAGAACGTATGCTACAAGTTCCTGAGCTAGATGGCAAGAAAATGACCGTTGCAGTTTACAGTTTTCAAGATAAAACTGGACAACGTAAGCCAGCAGACAATATTGCTAATCTATCTAGTGCAGTAACACAAGGTGCAGAAGTTTGGGTTATAAAGGCATTATCAGAAGTAGGCAACGAAACCTGGTTCGAAGTAGTTGAACGTGTGGGAATGGACAATCTGATCAAGGAGAGACAGCTGATCCGCAACACACGCCAAGCATATGAAAAAGATCTACCTAACGGTCCCCGCGAATTGAAGCCAATGGTTTTCGCAGGACTGATATTAGAAGGCGGTATTATCGGATATGATAGTAACGTAGCAATAGGAGGAGTCGGAGCAAGGTATTTAGGAGTAGGCGCACAAACTGAATACAGAGTTGATACTGTAACAGTTGTAATGAGAGTAGTAAGTGTAAGTTCAGGCAAAGTATTATTGAGCATTGCGACAGAGAAAACAATAGCAAGTTCAAGGTCCGGAGCGGATATATTTAAGTTCCTTGATATGGGAACAAAGTTAATAGAGTCAGAGACAGGTTATTCTGTTAACGAACCAACAAATTATGCTGTGAGAGCAGCTATTGAAGCAGGCATAGTGCAGTTGGTTTATGAGGGTAAAAATAAAGGACTTTGGAAGTTCAAGGATAAAACTTATAAAGGGGCAATGCCAAAAGTAAGGCCTCTACCGATGAAGCAGGCTTTAAAAAAATGGCCAAATGACAGGCTATACTGCGACAAAGTAGATTTGTGTTATCCGATACAATCCAAAGATAACAACACGAGGGACAAAAATGATAAGAAAGTACACCAATAGCTTTTATGCTTTAGTGCTTGCATCAATACTACACTTAACTCCTGCCATGGCAAATGATATCTATATTGAACAAGTAGGCGACACACTTGATTTAGATATAACCCAAGATGGAACAGATAACGTAATTGGTACTAGTACTACTGACGTAAACTTAGACGGCGACACAATGACATTCGCTATTACACAAACAGGTGATTTAAACACTATAGCGGCAGATATACAAGGTAACACCTACACAGGTACATGGGTATTTACAGGTGATTCAAATGCTGTGGACCTAAGTTGTGATAGTACAAGCGGAACAAACTGTGAAAACGTAACACTTAATATTACTACAACAGGTGATTCAAACACATTTGACTTTAATGTAGGTGATACAGCTGATGCTGATAGTGCAGACATAACATTCACCATTACAGGCGACGGTAACGTAATTGAATCTGATGTTGACGGCAAGAATGCAGACATCACAGTGACTATGAATAATAGTTCAAGTACAGCAACAGGCGGAGCAACAAGTGGACTACTAAGTTCAAGCGGTTCAGGTAATGTTGTTGATATTGACGTAGACGGAGACGGAACTACAGGACACACTATTAACTTAGATATCACAGGTGGTGGAAGTAGTTACACAATTACACAAAGTGGAATTAACGACAACACAGTTGATGCTGACTTCTCGGGTGATAACCAAGACGTTGACATTACACAAAGCGACTAAGGAATGTCGATGGCGCCTAACA
>JADHSL010000126.1 GCA_016776925.1 Pirellulales bacterium
CCATTAATTGCTTTTTGGAAAGGGCATCTTCCGGCAGGCCTCGTAAGCCAACGGATGGTGCATGCAGTTGATTATTACCCAACATGCCTTGACGTGGCCGGAGGAAAATGGCTGCCGCCAAGCGATGTGCACCCACTCGACGGCGAGTCTTTTCTTGGGGAGCTTTTGCAGCCGGGGTCTGATGATGATCGTGGGCCGGTGTGTTATTTGTTTCCAGGGTACCTTGATCAACGTGCCCAGCCGGGTGCTTGGGTAATTAATGAAGTCGGAGACGATCGATTCAAGGCAAGTTTTGATTACGAGGAAAATACATGGTCTCTCTTTAATATCAGTGAGGACATTGGCGAAGAAGAAAATCTGGCAACTAAAAATAAAAAGGTTTTAGCGACGCTTGCAAAACAGCTCGATACCTGGCTGATGCAAAAGGGGCCGACATGGCAGCCCAAATATCCAATTCGAAAAGAAGATGGCATATCTGCAGGAAGGCCCCCCCGGCCGTAACATGAAACTCTGTGTGTTCTTTATCTTGACTCTTTATCGCATGAGACGCCCTATGCTACCAATGGCTAGTTATTGTTTAGGTTCGACTTCAAGGCTCCAAAGAATGGCCAAAGTTGCCCCAATGCTTTGGGTGGTGTTTGCCTGTGCATCAGTAGCCATGGCTGCTGATAATCGTGCTCCAACGCTCCAAGGAGAGCGGTTTAAGGAACTTGTTCCTTTCCATCCCGCAGCCCAGTTCATTATTGGTGCCACATTTAATTATCCGCATCTAGACACACCGGCTGAGAAGATTTTCAAAGATGACTTCCAGGTGCTCACGCCTGGGAATGCATTTAAGCAAACGGCTGTGCACCCACGGCCAGGGGTATGGGGATGGAAAAAAGCTGATGCCATGGTTGCGTATGCCAAAGAGCATGGGTACGCAATGAGATTGCACGCACCTGTCAGTCCCCAATGTTCGGCGTGGGCGGAGGAAGATCACCGGAAGCCAGCAGAGCTGTTACAGAATCTTGAGGAGTACGTGGCCGGTATATGCGACCGATACAACGGCGAAGAACATATTCGATGGATCGACGTCGTCAATGAGACGGTCACTCGTGACGGTAAGTGGTTTGGCCCCAAGCCAGGTGTTGGGAAATGGCAGAATCCATGGACGCAGATCGGGTTTGATGAATCGCATCGTCTTCGACCACCGATCTATATCAAACGGACTTTCGAGATTGCAGGAAAGCATGGCCCAAACCTGAAGCTACTTTTCAATCAGCACGGTGGTATGGAAAAGCCAATGTGGGATAAAGCAAAAGCGACAGTCGACTATTTACGAGAGTCTGATACAAGAATTGACGGTGTTGGCTGGCAGGCTCATGTTTCTGCAGGGTGGGAGAAAATCCCTGGGAACATGCAAAGCCTCGATAGGCTCATTCGGTGGACACATGCTCGTGATCTTGAATTCCATGTGACAGAAAATACTGTCTGGACGGATGACCCGCGTACAGGAAATCAGAAAGCACAGGCAGCAACGTTTCGAGCTATCGTGACGAAACTTGCTGAGCACAGCAAGCGTGGCGTTGTGGTGTGGAATGTCTGGCAGCTCTGTGATAGCCACATCCAGCGGCCACAGAAAAAAGGCACCATGTTTGATACCTCATTTCAGCCAAAGCAATCGTACTATGCAGTTCAGAATGTCTTGCGGGACTATTCAGAAGCAGTGGAGAAGTGAACACGAAGGGCAGGTTGCACTCGTTTTTTTTGCCGCAAGCGATGCTTAATAGGTTGTTGAAGCTGAGTAACTCAGGGCTTTTTGAAGAACTTGGTGCGTGCCTTGCCGTTATATCTCGGATGAGTGCTACGACTGGGCGGATTCGGAGGGCCGTGGCCCGTGAATAGACTGAGTTTCTTGTGTTTTAAGAATCAGATAGTCTCGAAAATTTGCTTTCCACAAGTTGAATATTACGATTGAGGACATTGCCTGACTCAGTTTTCTGTCAGTATGTGTTCGTTGTGGTGATGTGCAATCATTCGGCGTTCAGAGAACAAGTATTCATCTTAAGCGTACGTGTGGGCCGATACATTGCCTGATACCGTCCGTCTTGAAAAAACGTTGGAGATTGCATGGAGTACAAAAATGACACGTACTCACGTTTCAATTCGGTGCGTCCAATCCTTGCGGGAGGACTTGTTGTTTGTGTTGCATTGGCCGGATGTACAAAGACACCCTCTGGGAAAAGTTTCATTCCTGCAATGCAGCCTCGTGCAGACAATTCCAGGGTAGAAGTTGTCACTGCTGTTCAAAAAGATGTTGACCATACGACGAGCCAGCCTGCTACCGTGCATCCATTCTTTCAGGCCGATATTATTTCAAAAGTATCGGGCTATATCGAAGATGTCTTTGTTGATATCGGAGATACTGTGAAATCTGGTGATCCATTGTGTCAGTTATCAGTTCCCGAAATGGGCAAGCAACTCGACCAGATCCACGCGAAGCAACAACGACTCCTCGCAGAACAAAAGCGAGCAGAAGCAGCTGTCACCGTAGCCGTTGCTCGGATTCGCTCATCCGAGGCCGAGGCTGAGGAGGCTGCATCAAATATTCAACAGGTTGAGGCACGACTCGTCGCGAATAAAGCAGAATTAAAGCGAGTCGTTGGGCTGGTGGAGAGAAAGGCAGTGACGATTGCCAATCTAGATGAAGCACAGGCGAGTAATGATGTGTCTGAGGCGGCAAAAATTTCAGCAGAGGCTGCACTACGGTCAGCACAGGCAAAGAAAGAGATTGCCGTTGCTGAACGAGAAGCGGCCGAGGCGGAAGTGGCAACTGCACAAGCCAGGCACGCGGAATCTATTAAAGAAGGTGAGGAACTTGATGCAATGCTCCAGTACACCACACTTCGCGCACCGTTTGATGGAGTTGTAACATCACGATCAGTTGATCCGGGTGATTTTGTCACAGGGATATCACAGGCACACGGACTCCTCCGGCGACCCCTTTTTCATGTTGATCAGCAGAGTCGACTGCGAGTTCGAGTTGCGATCCCGGAGCGTGATGCATCTGAAGTTGATGCTGGAGACCCTGTCGTCCTTCGGCTCGACGCTTTTCCGAAAGCACCCATCGACGCAGTGGTGACACGTGCAGCGCAACGCCTTGACCCCTCAACCCGAACCATGTTGGCAGAAATAGAGGTCGACAATACTGGAGGGCGACTTCTGCCCGGCATGTTTGGGTGTGCGACAATTATTGCCACGACAAGCAAAGACGCGATCGTCCTTCCAGCCTCGGCACTCCGTACAGATGCTGAAGGAAATCCATATGTCTTCCTGCTCGATGAAGAGGACCGAATTGTAAAAACGCATATTGTTGTCGGTGCGGATGACGGCCATGAGATCGAGGTTGTCACCGGGCTGGCGGGTACGGAACGAGTTGTTGATGCTTTTGTTGGCTCAATTGAAGAGGGGCAGGTTGTGGAGGTCGTTCGGAGCGAATGATTGCGTTCCGAAGGAGTAAGGCACACACACTATGTTTTTGATCCGTTGGGCACTGCAGAACAGTTTCGTCGTTTTGGCGATTACACTCGGCCTCGTTTTTCTAGGCGGAGCGGTGGTGCCAGGAATACCAACGGACGTTCTTCCAGACTTTAAGACTCCAGTAGTTGTCAGTTTTTTTTCCTACCCTGGTCTGCCGACACTAGATATGGAAAAAAGCGTGACGTCCCGAGTGGAGCGAGCACTGACCCTCGCTGGCAAACTTGATAAGCAGGAGTCACGGACGCTCCCTGGTGCAAGTGTCCTCAAGATTACGTTTCAGCCCGGGACTGATGCTTCGTCGGCGATGAACGACATCGTGAATCTCGAGGCCAGTGACATGTTTCATTTGCCACCGGGAATCGAACATCCATTTACGCTTCGCAGTGAACCCGCAAATCTCCCAGTGGTCCTTGCAGCGATATCAGGCGATGGTCTTGATGAAACAGTACTCTACAAGATTGGCTACTATGCGGTTCGGAATAAAATGGGTGGCCTCAAGGGAGTGCAGATTCCGCATCCTTTTGGTGGTCGCTTTCGACAGATGATGGTGTACGTCGATCCAGCCCGTCTTCAGGCCCATGACTTAACCCTGACGGATGTTGTTGAAGCGGTTCGAAACAGCAATCTTGTACTCGGTAGTGGAACGCTACGCCTGGGTGAAATGGACTATCAGGTTCACTCAGTGAATACCTTGCCTGGAGAGGCCGAGATCAATGCGATCCCGATCGCTGTCCGTGACGGGCATCCAATCTTCCTTCGCGATATTGGCGAAGCCCGTGATGATGCAGCTATTCAAACCAATATCGTTCGCGTCAATGGTGAGCGGAGTGTGTACTGCCCGCTGTTGCGTGAGCCGGGAAGTAATACCATTGCGGTTGTTGATCGTATTCGGAAAGGTATTGCAGAAGAAATACCACGGATGAAGGCACGAGGTGAAATTCCAGAGGCAGCAAAAGTGACTCTTGTTGGAGACCAATCAAGCTATATTCGTGATGCGATCGGAAACTTGCAACGACAGGTTGTTTTGGGCGCTTTTCTTGTAGCCATTGTCGTAGTTGTCTTTCTGAGGCGGCTGTTGCCGACGATTGCAATTCTTCTCCTCCTGCCGTCATCACTTCTTGTGGGTGTCTTGGCACTTCATTTCTGTAACGTCTCAATTAATGTGATGACACTTGGTGGCCTGGCGCTTGCTGTTGGTACCGTTGTCGATGCAGGAATTGTGGTCGTTGAAAATATTATTCGGCATCTGGATCGCGGAGAATCGCGACAAGAAGCATCACGGAAAGGTGCTGAGGAAGTTGCGGCCCCGGTGTTGGCCGGCACCATCACGACACTCGCTATTTTCCTTCCGGCACTGTTTCTCAGCGGTATGGTGCGGTATCTCTTCGAACCACTTGCGCTTTCAGCCGCCGTATCGATTGCGGCGTCCTACATTTTTGCGATGACACTTTTGCCGGCCTTCTGTGCGAGATTCTTCCGAGAGAAGAAAAAGGATGATTCGCTGCAGTCAGATGACAGGCAGAGTACGAGCTCGTCGTGGGGGTATGGGGCTCTTCTTGCACAAGGAATTCAGAAGCCATGGCTGACCTCCTTCGGTATCGTCACCGTGGCGGCAGGCTGCTGCCTTCTTTTGCCACGCGTTGGAACAGAGTTGTTTCCGACTGTTGACGATGGTGTCTTTGAAATTCGTCTCAGAACGTTGCCTGGCACTCGCATTGAAAATACCGAAGCGATTGTGGAGCAGATTGAGGCAACAATCCAAGAGGTGATACCGGCCGACGAATTAATGACCGTGCTTGCCAATATTGGTTTGCCGGTCGGGAAGGGGGCTGGGTTTTCAACAATTCTCAGTCCGAACTCAGGGCCTGATTCCGCTTTTATTGTTGTGACACTGAAGAACACGATGACACGGACATCAACGGCAACGTATGTCAAACGGCTTCGTACCGAGTTGCACCAACGGTTTCCACGGGAGCAATTTCTGTTTCGGCAGGGTGGTATTATTCAAGCAGCTCTCAATGAAGGGTCTGCCGTGCCGATTACGGTGCAGGTGGCTGCGGGTAATCTCGCCTCTGCAAGGGAGTTTGCCGAAAAGGTGGTGACTCAGGTTCGTGGTGTCCCAGGTGCTGTTGATGTCCAGATTGGGCAAGCTCTCGACTACCCACAGCTTGATGTTGAAGTGGATCGAACGCGGGCATCATTCATGGGGTTGAGTCAAAGAAATGTCGCTGAAAATATTCTGACGGCACTTGGATCGAGTGTTGGATACGCACCATCAATCTGGGTTGATCCGACAACAGGAATCGATTTCTTTCTGGGTGTTCAATATAAAACAAACGAAGTTGAGAGTCTGGACGCGATGAGAAATCTTCCGCTCTCAGTGAGGACGCCGGAAGGTCCACGAAATGTCCCTTTATCAAATCTTGCAAAAATCCGTCGAGTCAATATTCCAGGTGAGATCGCTCACTATAATATTTCACGGGTGTATGACGTTCTTGTGAATGTTGATGGGCGAGATGTCGGATCTGTTGCCGCAGATGTTGAACGTTCTGTTAGCACCCTTGATCCACCAGATGGCGTGAATACAACGCTCCGTGGGCCAGTCGTCACGATGAAGGAAGGAACAGCCGTTATTGGATGGGGCCTTGCTGTTGCGACTCTGCTTGTTTATCTCGTCATGCTGGCTCAGTTCCGGTCGTTTGTTGACCCTCTGATTATTATGTTGGCGGTTCCTTTGGGATTGGCTGGTGTCGTTGGCCTGCTCTATCTCACAGACACAACCCTGAATATCCAGTCACTTCTTGGCACCCTTATGATGATTGGGATCGTGGTGAACAATAGTATTTTGCTTGTCGATCGTGCGAATGGAAATCTGCTCGTAGGTCAATCACCAGAAGAAGCCATTGTGGCTGCCACTCGTTCGAGACTGCGGCCCATTCTGATGACATCTCTGACGCTCTTGGCGTCGATGGCGCCGTTTTGTTTCCGTCTTGTGCCAGGAACAGAAGCAATGATTCCTCTTGCACGAGCACTTGTTGGCGGCATGGCCGTGTCGACTGTTCTGACACTTTTTCTCATTCCTTGTGTCTGGTTTCTAGTGAAACGCAGACAGCAGGTGGCTGTCTGAGAAGTTCTGCACCCGTTTCAGGTCTGAGTTGCGTGCAGAAAGCGTGAGTGTTCGAACACAGAATCTATCTTTGGTATGATTTCATCGTTCAATCTGAACGTCATAAGTCAAAAGGGGTGAGGCACATTGATGGCACATTCACGTATTTTTAGAAGTTTTGTAATTGCACTTTGTCTAGTTGGCAGTTCACAGGCGTGGTCTGCCGATGATCGTCCAAATATTGTGCTGATCATGGCGGATGATTTGGGATTTGCAGA